>JAEZQD010000004.1 GCA_023413185.1 Bacillota bacterium | reverse complement strand
CCGACGTGCAGGTGGTAAACCACCAAGCCCTCGGCATCCGGCTCGTCTACCGTAACGCTAACCGCGTTTTTATCCTCAACAAGCCCGGAGGCCAGTGTGATAAGCAGTTTTTCCATGCTAACAGACCTGCCTTTCCGGCTTTACGTTACCATGCGTAAAGCCAATTACATACGCTGTGTGACAAAACAGGTTTTGCGGCGCAGCGCACTGTATACGGGGCAAAAATTACTTGCCAACTCTTTTGAGCAGCGCCTTTACGGTATCGGTGGGCTGGGCGCCGTTCTTCATCCACTGGTCAACCTTCTCGGTGTCAACCTTGATAACAGAGGGCTCCTTGGTGGGGTCGTAGTAGCCAAGCTCTTCGATAAAGCGGCCGTCACGGGGATACCTGGAATCTGCAACTACTATGCGGTAAAACGGAGCCTTCTTTGCTCCCATTCTGCGAAGTCTGATTTTAACTGCCATTGTGTAATTCCTCCAAAAATTGATTCATTAAAATATATGTGGAACGCCGCGCCGGCGGCGTGACCAACCTGTTTAAGGATTAAAACGGGAATCCGCCGCCGGGCATCATACCGCCCATGCCGCCGAACTGACCCTTTCGCTTGCCGGGGCGCGAGAACTTCTTGACCATCTTCTGCATCTGCTCGAACTGACGAAGCAGCATGTTCACATCCTGCACCGTTGTACCGCTGCCCGTCGCAATACGGCGTTTGCGGGACGGGTTGATAACAGACGGCTTTTCGCGCTCCTTTTCGGTCATTGAGGAGATTATCGCATCGATGCGGGCAAGGCGGCTTTCGTCGATATCGTCGGGCGAAATCTTGTTGCCGCCGGGCAGCATTGCAAGCACCTGCTGCATCGAGCCCATCTTTTTCATCTGCTGCATCTGGTCGCGCAGGTCGTTTAAATCAAACTGGTTTTTCTTCAGCTTTTCCGCCATCTTTTCGGCGTCTCTGTCGCTTACCTCGGTAGACGCCTTTTCGATGAGGGTGAGCATATCGCCCATGCCAAGGATTCTTGACGCCATGCGGTCGGGGTGAAACGCCTCAATATCGTCAAGCTTTTCGCCGGTGCCCGCAAACATAATAGGCTTGCCGGTAACCGCCTTGACCGAAAGCGCCGCGCCGCCGCGGGTGTCGCCGTCGAGCTTTGTAAGGATAACGCCGTCGATACCCAGCGTGTCGTCAAAGGCTTTTGCGACGTTGACGGCATCCTGTCCGGTCATTGAGTCTACCACCAGAAGGATATCGGTGGGTTCTACCGCCTTTTTGATGTCGGTCAGCTCACCCATCAGTGTTTGGTCGATGTGCAGACGACCGGCGGTATCTAAAATCACATAATCGTTGCCGTAATCACGCGCGTGAGAGAGTGCCTTTTTCGCTATGGCAACCGGCTTTTCGGTGCCCATCTCAAACACCGGCACACCCGCCTTTTCGCCGACGACCTTAAGCTGGTCTATCGCGGCGGGGCGGTAGATATCGCATGCCACAAGCAGCGGGCGGTGCCCCTGCTTTTTTAGCAGCTTTGCAAGCTTTGCGCTGTGGGTGGTTTTACCGGCACCCTGCAGTCCGCACATCATAATAATGGAGGGCGGGCGCTTGGCGTTTTTAAGCCTTGCCTCGCCACCGCCCATTAAGGCGGTAAGCTCCTCGTTTACAATCTTGATAACCTGCTGCGCGGGGGTTAAGCTTTCGAGCACCTGCGCACCGACGGCGCGCTCGCTGACCGAAGCGACAAAGTCCTTTGCCACCTTGTAGCTTACATCCGCCTCGAGCAGAGCAAGGCGCACCTCGCGCATCGCTTCTTTGATGTCCGCCTCCGACAGCTTGCCCTTGGAACGCAGCCGTTTAAATGCCTCGGACAGTTTATCTGATAATCCCTCAAATGCCAATGTGGGTTCACCTCATCTATCTGTGCTACTCCGCAAGGTCGCGGGCAAGGGTGTATATCTTTTCCGCCGCTTGACCGACCTCATTAAAGTTGCCGTGCCGTGCGTTGTGCTGCCCGATATACTTTGCGTACTCCATAATCTCGCCGAGGGCTTCCTGCACGCGTTTAAAGCGCGCGGCAATCCCAAGCTTTTGCTCCAGCTCATTCATCGTGCTTTCGCCGCGTTTAATGCTATCGCGAACGCCCTGACGGGTGATGCCCTCTATCTGCGCAATCTCGGCGAGCGAGAGATCTTCGTTGTAGTAAAACTCGATCACCTCACGCTGCTTTGGGGTCAGCGCATCGCCGTAAAAATCGAGCAGAACCGAAATATCCAGATTCTTTTGCAAACAAACCACTCCCCTCGCAGACAGTAGGTTGTGTTGAATGTAAAGCAACTGTCTTTACAGATTCTACTCTATAAACACGTCTGTGTCAAGGCTTTTTCTTTACATAACGATTTAAAATTGCGGTAAAAAACTGCTGTGCATTGTGTTTTGGACCATTGCGACCAAAACAGCTTGCACAGCAGCCTAAAACTATTCGTGCTTAATTGCCTCAAGTGCGCTAATCTTTACTGCGCGGTTGGCGGGGTAAAAGCCGGAAAACAACCCGACAAACACCGCGAAGGAAAGCCCTAGACCCACCAGCCAAAGCGGGATAATGGAGATCTTTACCGCCGTATCGCCCATATAGCCGTACCCCATGCCGCCCATCAACGAGCCTGCCAGTACGTTGTTGAGTATAAATGACCCGAGATAGCTAATGCCTACCCCGAACACCCCGCCGAGTAGGCCGATGGAGCCCGCCTCGAGCAAAAACAGGGAGCGGATGTTGGAAAGCTTGCAGCCGAGCACCTTCATTACGCCGATCTCGCGGGTGCGCTCGTATATGGACATCACCATGGTGTTGGCAATGCCAAGCGCAGCAACAAGCAGCGAGATGCCGCCCAGACTGCCCAGAATTATCTGAATAATCATGGTCTGCTGGCGCATGGGTTCGCGGATGTCGTCGGCGCTGTAGGTCTCGAAGCCCAGCGATTTGATGTAGTCCGCCACTTCACCGACGTTGTTCATGTCGTCTACGCGAACCTTTGCGTAGTTATAGCCCGTATCTTGATTGGGGTCGGTCTTAATATCGTTTACCTTGTTATACAGCGCGTTGAGCTCCTTTGCAAAGTCGATATCGATGAAGATGGAGCTCATTGTCTGATAATCCTTGTAGTTGCCCTTCAATACGCCGGTATTGACCATGCGGTACTCGTATTTTCGTTGCGGGGTATTGTCTTGTTCCTCTTTGTCGTCCTTGTCATCTTTGTCATCGCCGCTTCCATCCTCGGAAATGGTAACGCTCTTGCCGCCGCCATAGTAGAAATACCCACCGTCACCCTCTTCGTTGCGCACAACCGTCATAATAAAACGGTCGTTTATGGGGTCTACAAACGGGTCGGGTACAACGCCGTTCGCGTCCGGCTCTGCCCAGCGATAGTCGTTGGGCTTTTTGGGGTTGTAAAACTGATACGCGGCCTGCTCGCCGAACACAATCGCCTGCTTGCCGTCCTGTTCGGTGGGTAGTTTGCCTTTGATTGTTTCGTAGCCGAAGTTTGACAGCTGGTCGAGGTACACGCCCACCAGACCGCCCTGATACTCGTACTTGCCCGAGTACAGCTTAATCTGCCCGCTCCACAGGTCAAAAATCGGGGTGACGGCGGACACATGCTCTGCCCTTGCGATGTTTGAGAGCACCGCGTCGTCAAGCTTAAGCTGCTGGGGGTTGTTGGGGTCGCCGCCGTAGTTCCACACCTCTATCATGGTGAGGTCCATCATCTGTTCGAGCATTGCGTTCTGCGCCGCGTCCATTCCCACACCGAGGGAGATGGTGATGATGATGGCGCAGGTTCCGATGACCACACCCATTACGGTGAGCAGTGTGCGCACCCTGCGGCGGAACAGGCTGCGAAAGCACATGGATATAACGTCAAATATCCTCATCGTCCAGCTCGCTCCTCTTTTTCTTGACCGCCTT
>JAEZQD010000068.1 GCA_023413185.1 Bacillota bacterium | reverse complement strand
ACTCGGGATACCAATCTTAAAAACAGACAAAAAGGATAAGCCAAACTCACTAAAGATGTTGTTTAGTCCAAAAACAATAATGATTATGCCGCCTACAAGTTTAAATATCTGTTTTACTCTTTGAGACCGTCCAAGTAATACGCCAATACCGGCAATTGCTGCAATTATGTATAAGGCATCAACCAAAACAACCGCCGCAACCCCGGTTAGCGCATCGGGCAACCCCTTATTGACTGCTGTTTGAAACAAGTACATACACACCGGTCCAACGGCAAGCTGCAACAGCATACCAAACCGAAACCCTTTAATTATCATTCTGTCCCCTTTCTCAAGTTGGTCACCTGTTCAGTTCCTCTTTTAAGGTAGACAAAGCAATTAACGTGTTGCTTTTTTCCACCCCTGCAATTGATTTTAACCCGTTGCTCAAAAAGTCTTCCAGTTCCGCCGTGTCGGTGGTTACCACCTTGAGCAGATAGTCATACTCCCCTGCCATGTGATGGCATTCGAGCACCTGACTAAACTGGGTAACCACATCGCGAAACCGCTGAATGTTCTCTGTCTTCTCAATATTCACAAAAATAAACGCGAGAATGTTATATCCCAGTTTTTTGTGATCAAGTTGTACCGTGTAACGGTTAATCACTTTTGCTTCATCGAGCTTTCGAATGCGTTCCATGACAGCCGGAATGGACAACCCAACCTTTTTACTGATTTGAGATGCGGTATTCTTCGCATTTTGCTTGAGCAGACTTAGTATTGATAGATCCATCGTATCCAACCCAAAAATCGCCTCCTTACTATGTTTAATATAATATATCATTATTATTTAATATTGTAAATATATATTGATGTTTTATTTATTATATTTAAGTTTATAGACTGATACAACAATTCTTATTTATTCATTGCGTTTTGTCGCTTTATCCGTATCCGATAGATAACGAAAACAAAAAACGGTATTACGACAAAATTGACAAGCGCAATCCACGGAAAGTATTGCAGCACGTCAAAGAAGCGGATGGAAGTCGAGGTCAAAATGACAGATGCGATCAAAACGACTCCGCTTATCACATAAGTTAACTTCATAATAACCGTGTTTTTTATCTTTAAGAATTTTAAGATAAAAATAATTGAATGGAAGGCAACCAGATACTTTAATATCCACCCCACCAGCATCTGCAGCATGACATATAGCTCTCCAAATTCCAATATCTGAAGATAAGACACCAAATGTGTTTGCACTAGCTTCGGATAGTAGTATACCTCAGCCTGTTCCGTGCTAAAGGTCATGAATATTCCTGTTATAGATACAACCTGCATCTGAATTACAATTGCAAGCGCAATCAAACTGTATTTTTTTAAGGATATTTTCGTATCATCTATCGCGTCAAGGTAGGGCAATGTAATAGTAATAAATCCATACATTCCCAACGACTTCAAAACAGCTAATACAAATCCTCCTGTTATGCCGTCCTGCATCACGGGGAACAACATCCAAAACTCCTTTTGCTGCATTGTCATAATACCCAGATGGATACCGGCAAACATAATCATGGAGATTCCTATAATGGCGATTATCATGACAGCAACCAAATCCTTGCGAACGACATAGAGCGAAACAATTATAAAAAAAATGATGAAATACCAGTTTGGTGTTTCAACCATCATGTTCTGATGCATGCCGTCCGCCTCAATCGACGCCGACTCAATCAAGGTCAAAATACAGGTTAACACAAACAGTAACGCCATGATTGTCCCGAATTTTCTGCCCAATGCGATGCGATAGATTGTTAAAAAGTCGTTTTCGCGAATCAGTTTCATTGTGTTGATTGAGAACATATAAAACAAAGCAATAACAATCGAAGACATGATTACGGCAACCCAGCTGTCTTTACCCGCATCCACAATAAATACGAGTGGATAGGTTTTAAGCGCAACAATACCCGTTGCAAACACCAAGAACACAAAATGTCTGGGAGAAAACTTGTCCATCCTCGCCCTTCCTTACCTCTTATTCCCTTTAAATATATGTATAATATGATAACCGTAAACAGAAATTATACAGAGGGGGAATAAGGATGAGCGATAATATTACAATACAAGATATAAAGAACGAACTGACAAATATGTACGATGTGCGATACCGTGAGATTCAGTGTGCGCACACCATCATCCACATCGTATACATCGAATCAATGTGCAATAAGGATAACATCAGTGATTATATCATCCGGCCGCTAATGAACCACTTTAACCCCCGCGATAATCTCGATAAGATCACAGCCGAAATTATACAGGCAAGCTCTGCAAAACAGGTAAAAAATGTCGATGATGCGGTCTCTCACATCATTACCGGTAATGTCATTGTGCTGTTTACCCATATCAACCAAGCAATTACCTGTTCTATGAAGGGATTTTCAAAAAGAGCCATCGATATCCCCCAAACTGAAACGGTGATTAAAGGACCGCGCGAAGGTTTTACCGAGGATATCAACGACAACATCTCCGCAATCAGAAGAAAGGTGAAAACTACAGACCTAAAAATGGAGCATTTTTTTCTGGGAAGACAAACGCAAACCTCTACGGTTATGATCTTCATTGAAGGGCTTGCGCCGGAGAAGCTGGTGCGTTATGTACGGCAAAAGATTGCCGGAATGCAAAACGAATATGTGATCTATTCAAACTACCTGGAATCCAAACTTCGTTGTAAACTAACCCCGTTTGATACCATCGGGTATACCGAAAAACCAGATGTCGCGGTATCAAAACTTGCAGAGGGAAGAGTCGTAGTTATCGTTGATGGCAGTCCGTTTGTTGTTACTGCGCCGTATTTTTTTATTGAAAATTTCCAAACAACAGATGATTATACGCTCAACCCCTTCACAGCAAATATCGGCAGAGCCTTTCGGTGGGTTGCGTTTTTACTGTCCACCTTTATTCCAGGTATCTATTTGGCGCTGATTACCTATCATTATAAACTCATACCCACCGTGTTACTGTACCGACTCGCCCTGTTTCGCGCAGCTGTTCCTGTCCCCACAATTATTGAGTTGTTGTATATGATCTTGTTCTTTCAAATAATCCGCGAGGCCGGTGTTCGCCTGCCACAGCCAATCGGTCCAACACTGAGTATCGTCGGTGCATTGATACTCGGAGAATCGGCGGTGGCTTCTGGTTTGACTTCCCAATTCACAGTTGTTGTTGTGGCAATTACCTCGATAGCCTCCTACCTTATCCCTGTTTTATATTCGGCTATCTTTTTTTGGAGTGTCTTTATCGTACTGTTGTCGGGTTTGATTGGGCTGCCGGGGTTTTATATGGGATGCGTTTTGTTTCTCGCGCATCTAAGCGGTCTTACCACATGCGGATATCCGTATCTGTTTCCGCTTGGAACCTTAAAAACCTTTCAGTATAAAGATGTCCTCATGCGGGGTAATCTGGATTCCATCAGCAACACCTCGCTTCCAAAGGGGAAACAGAAATGAAAAAGCTAATTGCGATGGTGCTGGTAATTGCTTTGTTATTACAAGGATGTTTTTCATATCGGGATATGAACCGTCTTTTGTTTTTCACCATGGGCATCTTTGACGTTGTTGATAACGATATGTTCTTTTATGCCGAGTTCTTAAAGGCATACAGAGGTGAAGGGGATAAAGCAGGCTCTGAGCGACGTATTGTGTCATATGGTCAGGGGTCTTCTGTTGCAGAGGCCGCAGATCAAGTGCGTCGCGCAACCAACTATCCCCATGAATACGCCGGCGTCAAAACAGCTATTTTTACAAGAGCCTTTGCTGAGCGTGGCACCTATGGTGTTTTTGATTTTTATGATCGTGATCAAAAGCCCTCGCTTCGTCAGTATATTTTTGTTCTTGACTCGCCGGCTAGTGAAATTATTGATTTGGATTTGGAAGAAGAGCAGTTTTTAGGTCTGTATTTGTATGAGATGCTAAATACAACAAAGCATAGCTTGGGCATTATGTCCACACAGGCGTATCAGTTTTTAGAAAGCATGAATACCGGCAGCAAAACCAATGTAGTACCACTAATAAAGGTTCGGCAGTATGAGCAGGAAAAAAACAAACCGAAAGATAATGATTCATCGAAAAATGAGGGAGGGCAACAGCAGAGTCCGCAACAAGGCGGAGAACAAGAGGGACAGCAAGAAGCGCAGCAGCAAGGAAAACCGTTGGAGAAGCCAGGTATCATCGTGGATGGAGCTGCGGTATTTATCGGAGATAAGATGGTATCAACGTTGAGCACCACTGATACAAATGTCTTTAATCTGCTTGACAGTCCGGTTATCGGTGGGTTGCTGGAATCCCCTAATCCCGAACACCCAGAGGAAATGATAGGGTTCAGCATCCTGAAAAGTAAGACAAAACACAAGATTGAAATGATAGATTCTCGTATTAAGCTGCATTATACCGTTAACCTTCGTGTGGTTTTGTTGGATAGCTCAACACTACTTTCTTCTGACCGAGATGAGACTCAAGAGGCAATAAAGAAAAGTCTTGCTGACCGTCTGCGCAACGATACAATCGCCATGTATAACCGAATGAAGGAAAAAGGCATCGACATCATGAACGTAAAAAAGATTTCTGATATTCGGTTTTGTTCTGAAAAGATTGAAGACCCCCTTGATGTTACCGATTTTGATGTAACTTACAACATTACGCTTGACGGAACCGGGAAAATACGTCACGGTATGGCTTAAGTGTTATCAAAGCATTAACGCGCCGGAACCAACTGGTTCCGGCGCGTTATTCTAATTTTTAATATTTTGACATGTAGCTCGACAACAGCGTATTCTTTACATCCCATAGACGGAACGACAAATCCACATAATAGCGGTGCGGGTTTTCAAAGCGCTTCACTTCGTCCCATAAAAGATCCACCTGCTCTAAGCAATAATCTCTTATCTTTGATAGTTCTGGCGACTGATAAACAAGCTTTCCGCCCAAGAAGATCTGTTTAAGCATTGGTCTTGCTTCAATATTAGAAAGGTATTTCTTCTTCCATACCTCAACCGGGTCAAAGATGGTCAACCCGTTATCGACGCGCAACTCTTCCCCTTTTATGGCGATATAATCCGCAACAGCCATGCCGGACTCCTTAGAAAACAATCGGTACACCTCTTTAAAGTGCGGAGTTGTTACCTTTTCTATGCTCTCACTAATCTTTATTTTGGGCATATATGAGCCGTCGTCGTTTTGCACCGCGACCAGCTTGAACACGCCGCCGAATACCGGGTCGCTTTTTGAGGTGATTAGGTTTTCGCCAACACCAAAGCTGTCTACCCGAGCACCCTGCAAAAACAAATCGCGAATAATGTATTCATCCAAGGAGTTGGACGCTATGATCTCCACGTCAGGGTATCCCGCGTCATCCAGCATCCTACGGGCGCGTTTCGAGAGGTATGCAATGTCGCCGCTGTCAATTCGTACGCCGAGCGGACGGTGCCCTTTTGGTGTAACAAACTCATCAAACACACGTATGGCGTTGGGTATCCCTGATTTCAGCACGTTAAAGGTATCCACCAGCAAAACGCAGCTGTCAGGATAGATGGTAGCATATCGCTTAAACGCGTCATACTCATTGTCAAACATCTGCACCCAGCTGTGCGCCATCGTGCCGGATGCAGGGATGGAGTAAACCCGATCGGCAATGGTGCAGGAGGTTCCATGGCACCCGCCGATATACGCCGCGCGCGCACCAAGGATTGCTGCGTCGCTGCTCTGCGCACGACGCGAGCCAAATTCCAACACCTTTTTACCCTGAGCGGCGCGTACGATTCGGTTGGCTTTGGTTGCGATAAGGGACTGAAAATTGACGGTCAAAAGGATCATGGTTTCAAGCAGCTGAGCCTGAATGACGGGTCCGCGAACGGTCAAAACCGGCTCGTTCGGGAAGATCGGCGTTCCCTCTTCCATCGACCAAACGTCACAGCAAAAATCAAAGTCCGAAAGATAGTTTAAAAACTCATCGCAAAACAGGTTTTTCTCGCGAAGATAGTCAATATCCTCCTTCGTGAACTTGAGATTGGTTATATAATCTATTACCTGTTGCAACCCTGCAAAGATTGCAAACCCCGCCTTGTTTGGGACATCCCTAAAAAACATGTCAAACACCGCTATCTTATCTCGCAAACCGTTTTGCAGATAGCCGTTTGCCATGGTCAGCTCATAGAAATCCGCCAACATGGTCAGGTTGCGCTGCTGCGCCCATTTTGTTTTCATATTACTACTTCCCCTGCTGTAAAGATATGTCGCTAACCACTTCTATGCCGCCGCTTAGCATACTGCACAAGAAAGCAGTGTTCAACAGCACGGCATCATGAGCGGGTGCGTCATAGGTTTCTACCATAGAGACGGGCACAACCACCCTGCAATCCGTGTTTTGTTCATTAAACCACGTCTTTATTGCTGTGGCAAGCAGATAGATGCAGATATCGGTACAGCAGCCGGTAATGATGAAGTTTTTGTACGGTGCCACAAGACCGTGCTCCATCAGTCTATAAAACCCGTTGGTTGAGTTTTTCGTGATAATACTGTCTGCTAGCTCCCTTATCTCCTCTACTACGAGGGGCTCGTCTGTTCCCTCAACACAATGGGGTGGAAAGCCGGTAAACTCCGGAGAAGCGTGGTTGTGGCAATCCGTCAGTGCAACCAATCGAACACCGAGCTGCTTGCAATTTTGTGCAAAGCGAACTGTTTTGGGTATTAACGCTTCTACCCGAGGAGAGTACAATGCGCCCTTTTTCGCAAACCCGTTGTTCAGGTCAACACTGATTGCCAGTGTTTCAGACGCATCAAATGACGCCAAATCAACCGTGGGCAGGCAGCAAATCCTCGCCTGCATATCCTCAAACGATTTAATATATGGCTTTGACATTCAACCACTCCCGTATTTGTCGATGATAGTAATTATACCAACACTATCTATGATTTGCAATTAACCGTGCGATTATTTTGCATTCCTGTTGTGAAATGCGCTCGACACATCTGCTGTGTTTGATGAAGCGTAGCAGCTTACGTCTGCCGCCTCTTCTTGCAGCAAAGACTGGTGTATCCTCGCTGTAAACCCGCACCTTGGTTTTGGGATGAGAAAAATATACAATCCCCCGCACTGCAATATCGAACCCGTTTTGTTTTAGCAATCGGGCAACTACACGAGTATGCGTCTGCACCTGCCTCATCGGACTATAAAATCTGCGCGCATAATGGGAGCCCGAAACGGTCTTTCTCTTTTGCAGTACCGCATGGTCAGTGTCATCCCCCCTGATTACGCCCATGTGGTTTTTTGTCTCGACCACAAAAACGCCGTTTGGTCCCACAACGACATGATCCATCTGCGACTTATGGCCTGCGTTTGTTATCACAACATCGGGACAAACATAATACCGAAAAGGCAGGCGCTTTAATACCTTGGTTGTCGCAAGCTCTCCTGCTATTCCGTGTTTGAGTAGAAGCATTTTGGTTCGCTCTCTTTTTATTAACAGAAGCGGCAGCAACAATACCAGGCTAACTGCGTAAGTAAAGTACACAAGGGATGCCCCCAATAGCGCAGCAAATACGTATAGACCGATGCGCACGGCGCATTTGTGATAGTTGTTCTTCACGGTATTGCCTATGCCCGTTTTTATCATTCTTGCCATTTATTACTCCCTATATTGTTCGAACGCGCAGATTGTGCGCAAAAAAGCCCGCCCCAGACAACGGCGGGCCTTTGGTTAACCTTCAAAGCTGATTGAAGACTGCTTAGGTTATTCCTGGCGGAATAGCCGGTTTTGCAGCAATCGGATGCGCTGTTTGCGTTGTTCGGTTTGCTCTAGGTCAACCTCGACCCGCTTGTCATTGTAGAGGCGAAGGCAGTCCCCTTCCCTTGCAGCTTCGGGCAGTAGTTTGCGTGGCAGCTTCAGCGTCTGTCGGTTATCATCTTCACAAAGGACGATGTCATCAACAATTCTCTCGATGCTCACCAACCGATACTCCGTATCCATCGCACTCACCTTTCGGTCTTGACGGTTATGTTTGTACCGTCAGTGGTGTATGTAATCATTCCGTTTAAATCGGTTCTGTGAATCGAGACACCGCGGTCTTCAAACGCCTGCAGTATCTCGGTATGGGGATGACCGTAATCGTTGTCAAGCCCGCAGGAAATCGCGCCATATCTTGGTTGTATGGCGTCAAGAAACCCCTTGCCGGATGAGGTGGTGCTACCGTGGTGCCCTACTACATAAAGATCGGCGGCAAGGTTGTATCCCGCATCCAGCACAGCGTGCTCCGCCGTCTTTTCCGCATCGCCTGAAACCAATACCCGCACATTCCCAAACGTAACCTTGCTGATTACCGAAACATTGTTTAGGTCGTCAAATTCATCGGCAGGACCAAAAATATCAAGCTTCATAGCGCCGATCGCATAGCTTTTACCCGGCGCAGCCGCTATGGTTTTTATGTTTTTATCCGCCAAAACGGAAAGAACACTCTCATATGTTTTTGTGGTGGGCACAATTTTGTCAGGAACCTTCGGCATGATAACGGTGTCTACGGTTATCGACTTCAGCACCTCGTCCATTCCGCCAATATGGTCGGAATGGGGGTGTGTGCCAATCATCGTATCAAGATGGGTAATTCCAAGAGCCGATAGTACATCCAAAACCGCCTGCCCCTTGCCGTTTTCCCCCGCGTCAATGAGGATGGAATGACTTCCCGTTGTAAACAGGGTCGCACTTCCCTGCCCAACATCGATGATATACACCGACATCTGCTCGCCGTTTAGCATTGAGGGGGGTGGGTTTTCCTGCTGCGCTTGTTGCGGTATCTCGGCAGGTGCCGCCACGGGGGTTGCTTCCAGCGGCTCGCCAGCTATCAGCTCATACGCATTCCCCCATGTGGGGAACGCAAACGGCAACACCGACAGGCTTGAAAGCGTAAGCAATACCGCAAGCAACACCACAAGGATTGCAGCGGGGATAGCCGCCTTGCTTTTCATAAAAGAACGAAACAGTTGTGCGCTTTGTGTCTTTTTCGCCAAAGAGAACCCCCCTAAACGGTTAATTCAATGATTCCTGAACCGCCGGCGCGTCATCGCGCATCGTCATCTCTATCCACTGCTGCCGAGTAATTAAAACAGGACGCGGTTTGCTTCCTTCAAAGGGACCCACAATGCCGCGCAGCTCCATCTCGTCAATGATTCTGGCCGCACGTGCGTAGCCGAGCTTTAAGCGGCGCTGCAACAACGATGTTGACGCCTGCCCCGCCTCCACCACGCACTCGATTGCCTTTGGCAGTAGTTCATCTGCCGCGTCTTCTCCTCCGCTGTCAACCGAAGCTCCCTTCTCCTTTGCCGCCTGCTTCTCAATCTCGTCGAGTATTTCATCGTCATAATCGGCATGCGAACCGTTTTTAATGTAGGAAACGACACGTTCAATCTCTTTTTCGTTGACAAAACAGCCCTGTACACGAATTGGCTTTGAGCTGCCTACGGGAGAATACAACATATCGCCGCGACCGAGCAGCTTTTCGGCGCCGCCCATATCAAGAATGGTACGGGAATCCACCTGAGAGGATACCGCAAACGCAATTCGGCTTGGAATGTTCGCTTTAATCACACCGGTTATTACATCCACCGAGGGGCGTTGTGTGGCAATTACAAGGTGCATTCCGGCAGCGCGTGCCATCTGTGCTAAACGGCAGATTGCATCCTCAACCTCGTTGGGCGCCGCCATCATCAGGTCCGCAAGCTCATCGATGATAATAACAATCTGCGGCAAAGGCTTAATCTCGTCGTTGATGGACGCAAGCTCATTATAGCCGACCAGGTCTCTTACCTGATTGTCTGCAAACAGCTTGTAACGGTTGAGCATCTCGGTTACCGCCCAGCCAAGCGCACCCGCCGCCTTGCGGGGGTCGGTTACCACGGGTACAAGCAGATGTGGGATGCCGTTATAAATGCCCAGCTCCACCACCTTGGGGTCGACCATCAAAAACCGAACCTCATCGGGCGTGGATTTATACAAAAGGCTGATAATCATCGCGTTGATGCAAACCGATTTACCCGAGCCGGTTGCACCCGCAACCAACACATGCGGCATCTTTGCAAGGTCTGCAATCACCTTTTCGCCCGATATGTCCTGCCCCAAGGCGACGGATAGTCGGCTTTTAACGCCCACAAACTCGTTAGAATCGATAATATCGCGCAGTTTTACAACACTCACTTCGCGGTTTGGTACCTCAATACCCACAGCCGGCTTGTTTGGGATAGGCGCTTCGATTCGCACACCGGCACTAGCCAGATTCAGCGCAATATCATCCGCAAGACTGGTAATCCTCGCAATCTTCACCCCAGCCGAGGGCTGAAGCTCATAGCGGGTGACGGACGGCCCCCTAGAAATGGCAAGCACCTTGGTTACAACGCCAAAGCTTTTTAAGGTGTCCACCAGCAGCTCGGCGTTCTGGGTCAATTCTTCGCTCATATTGGTAATGTCAATCGGCTTACCCTGTTCAAGCAGAATAATAGGGGGATATGTATAGCCTTCCTCCACCAGACGCGCGGGCGAGGACGCGGTTTTGGCAACATCCTTTTCAAACGCCATCGTCTCGTTGGCAACCTCCTGCCGATCCATGCGTTGCGGCGGGAGAACAACGATCTGCGGCTGAACCGATTCGTCAGGCTTAGATTTGGTTTTGATCTCGGCTATTAGGTTTTTGCTCTTTTGCTTTTCTTCCTTTTGCTTTTGCTTTTGTGCAGCCTTGCGTTCCTTATCGGTCATTGCATTGGACCAGATAACCTGCCCGGCAGTAATGGGGTGCTCAGGCATTTCGTCTTCATCAAGCGGGATATCAATATTAAAACGTGGCTTATTTGATTTTTCTTCGAGACGTTCTTGATATGCACTGCCCAGTTTTTTAACAGGAGCTGCAACCGAACGATAGATA
This sequence comes from Bacillota bacterium, assembly GCA_023413185.1. Taxonomy (GTDB): domain Bacteria; phylum Bacillota; class Clostridia; order Oscillospirales; family Ruminococcaceae; genus Acetanaerobacterium. The sequence continues at coordinate 767 of JAEZQD010000068.1, read as the reverse complement.
TCAACGAGCGTAAGCCCAGTCAGTATCATTAAAAACATGACAATAAGCAAAATTATGGTGATGCCGGCACTTTTTTTGCCAAACATCTCAAACAGTGTCCACCCAAATACCCCACCAAATAGCCCACCACCTTGGTGCGCAGTACCATTTGTATACAAGGACGACACCTGCTCAAAAAAACTGTCACCCTGCGGTGTGCCAGCTGACGAAAAGATATGTACTGCGCCGCAGATCATAACAGTAAGTAGCAGCGCCTGCCAGCACTTTGCGCCCGGGGAAAATGCGCGACCGTCTACCGCCATCAGCACCGCAAGTAGCATTGTTAAAAACGGCACCGCATATGCTACGTTGCCAAACAGTCCGAATACAAAATTATGCAATACCGTCCAGATATTTGCCCCCTGTACAAACACAAGCGCACAGAAAAAAACGCCCAGTGCAAACGTCACCACCGCTGTCATCTGGCGGTTCGCATAGGCGCGCTTGCTTTCCCGCTCCTGCGCGGATGTTTGTTTTTTTGCGGATGACGCGCGTTTCGTATTCGTTTTGTTGGGGGGCGCGGAACGCTTTGCTGTACCGGTCGAAGACCTTCTTTGAGCCATCACTTTATCATCCGTTCTATATGCACTTTGGGTCTCTTTGGTCGAGTGCTAGCCGATTAACGACACAACATAATCGGTAAAATTCATGCCGACTATGTTTTCGAAGATTCCGATTGCGATAACCAGCACACCAAGGGTTATAGTGTAGTAGGAAAACACCATCAA
>JAEZQD010000085.1 GCA_023413185.1 Bacillota bacterium | reverse complement strand
CCCAAAGGAGTGGCAAAATGAGCAGTATCTTTCCCGAACCTGTAACACGCCTGCCGCTTGCGGATATTCCCCTTGAAGGTATCACCGCGTATCTTTCTCAAGGTGCGGGACACCAGATTATCTTCATGGAATTCGCCGAGGATGTCCTTCTGCCTGAGCATGCGCATGAGAGCCAATGGGGGATTGTTTTAGAAGGCAGAATCACGCTGACCATCGGCGGCGTGACAAATACCTATCAAAAGGGCGACCGATATTTTATCCCCAGCGGGGTCACGCATTCCGGCAAAATCTTTGCTGGGTATGCCGACATGACCTACTTTAATCAGTCGGACCGTTATCAACCGCTGCAGGATAAGCAATAAGATGCATTTGACATTCAAAAACAGCAGGGGGCTACCCTGCTGTTTTTAATTAAGGCTTTATTCTACTTTATTTCAGCACAAGCATGCGCTCGGTAAGCGGCATAAACTCCTTTGGCTCGGGCTGTGCGGTAGGCAGACCAAACGGCATCTGGGCTATCAGTCTCCACGAGCGGTCGATGCCAAACGTGTCGTACACCCCTTCGTCGATCAGGGGCGCGTAGTGCTGAAGCGATGCGCCGAGACCCGCGCCCTCCAGCAGCATCCACACGGCGTACTGCAGCATGCCGTTGGCGTGCTCCGCCCATACGGGGAAGTTATCCTTATATAGCGCAAACTGCTGCATCATTGCCTCGGTGGTGGGGGTGTGGTTAAAAAACAGTACAGTGCCGTAGGCGTTTGCAAAGGACGTTATCTTCTCCTGCGTGGGGGCAAACTGCTCGGGCGGCACCACCTGCTTCAGCGCGTTCATGGTAACCTCGTTCCACAGCTTGCCATGCTGCTCGCCGAACAATACGGCTACACGCTGGCTCTGGCTGTGAAAGGCACTGGGCACGTATTGTACCGCATGCTCTACAAGCGATAGGATCTGCTCCTGCGAAACGGGGGATTCGGGGCTGAGTGCGTAAACACTGCGGCGTTGCTCCATGGCACTGGTTAAGCTTATATTCAAATGATTCGACATTATGGTTCCTCCCTAATAAAAACTAAAAGTGATACTAGTATTATTATGTTGTTATCTGCATGAATTATGGCATTCTCAGATGAATTATTGTAATATACTTTATTGGTATACTATTATGATAACAGTTATCATTTTAAATTGCAAGGGGTTTTGCAGATTTTTTTCCTGTTCTTGCGCAGTGTGCATTGCCGTGCTATAGTTTACACAGGCAGTATGCCGCATGCACCAACACTTTTTGCAAACAACCGCCAAGCAAAGGAAGCGTCTACGATGAACAGCAGAAACTATCAAACCGAGCTGGATGGGATTATTCAGGGGCTTGCCGCCCCGCCTACCCTGCTTCTGCACGGGTGCTGCGCGCCCTGCTCCAGCTATGTGCTCGAGTACCTTTCGCAGCACTTTTTAATTACGCTTTATTTTTATAACCCGAACATCACCTTACAAGAGGAGTATACCCGCAGGCTGGAGGAGGTCAGGCGGCTTGTGTCGGTGCTGCCCGTCAAACACCCCGTGACGCTGCTTGAGGGCGAGTACGACCCCGCGCTGTTTGCGGCGCTTGCGCAGGGTAAGGAGAGCGAGCGCGAGGGCGGCACCCGATGTGCGGACTGCTACGACCTGCGGCTCGCTCAAACCGCACGGCTTGCCGCGCAGGGCGGCTTTGACTATTTTACCACCACCCTTTCCATCAGCCCGTACAAGAACGCCCACAAGCTCAACGAGATCGGCGAGCGGCTTGCAGGCACCTACGGGGTGCGGCATCTGCCCTGCGACTTTAAGAAGCGCGGCGGGTACAAGCGCTCGGTGGAGCTGAGTACCCAGTACGGCTTATACCGCCAAAGCTACTGCGGCTGTGTTTACTCAAAAGATGCTGCAGGGCGTGCGTCGCCCAGTGACGCTTAGCGCACCGCTTGCGTATGCATTGTGGGCTATACTTTTCCCCCCATAAAAGCGTGCGAAAAAACCTGCGTCTACTGCTTTGACATGCTGGTTTTGACGCAGATTTTGTCAAAGAACAGTATGACCGCATACCGTTACCCCTTGCCGTCTGCCATCGGGCAACCGGCAAGGGGTTTTTTGGTCATAAACCTTGACAATGCATCATATACTTAATTTGTTCGTGCTCTTGAAAAATTCGGCAACTGAACGCGAAATAATATGTGAATAATACATAAACAATGGCTGCTTTACTATGTAAAGTTAATTTAAAATTACCAATAAGCCTCTTGAAAAACTGAATTGTTGTGGTAGAATAGATGTAAAGTGGGGAAGAAATAACCATCCCGGCTGTTTACCCCATAACCAGCCCCTACCCAAAGCATCAAACATTGCGCGGCAAGTGGCATCTGCGCCGTTTTTCGGCGGAAGCCGGCGGCCACCCAAAACGGAGGAAACAACCAATGAACCCTGCAAGCAACGATACGCTCAACCTGCCGGTGTACCTGTTCCATCAGGGAACCAACCACCGCGCTTACGAGCTGATGGGATGCCACCTATTTGAGGATGAGGCGGTGTTTCGGCTATGGGCGCCCAATGCGGCGGATGTCTCGGTGGTGGGTGACTTTAACAACTGGAACAACGACATAAACCGTATGACGCGGCTTAACCCCGAGGGACTGTGGGAGTGCCGTATTGCGCACCTAAAAAAATACGACAACTACAAATACCGCATTAAAACCCTTGACGGTCGGCTGCTGATGAAGGCGGATCCCTATGCGTTTCACAACGAGACCCGCCCGCAGACCGCATCCAAGGCATTCAGCCTTACGGGGTATGCGTGGCAGGATGACGCGTGGCTGGAGCAGCGACGCTGCACCGACCCGTTTCGCAGCCCGATGAACATCTACGAGGTGCATCTGGGCTCGTTTATGCGCCACCCCGACGGCAGCCTGCTTAGCTACGAGATGCTTGCCGACCGACTGATTCCGTATGTACAGGAGCTCGGATATACCCATATCGAGATTCTACCCGTTACTGAGTACCCGTTTGACGGGTCGTGGGGATATCAGGTGACGGGCTACTTTGCCCCCACCGCTCGCTACGGCACGCCGCACGACTTTATGCGGTTTGTCGACCGCTTCCATCAGGCGGGCATCGGCGTGATTATGGACTGGGTTCCCGCGCACTTCCCCAAGGACGAGCACGGTCTGTATGAGTTTGACGGCACCAAATGCTACGAATACGCAGAGCCCACCAAGATGGAGCACCAGGGCTGGGGCACAAGGGTGTTTGACTTTGGCAAAAACGAGGTGCGCTCGTTTCTCATATCCAGCGCGATGTTCTGGCTGGACAAATACCACATCGACGGGCTGCGGGTAGACGCCGTTGCGTCGATGATCTATCTCGATTACTGCCGCGAAAGGTGGCAGTGGAAGCCCAACAAGGACGGCGGACGCGAAAACCTGGAGGCGGTAGAGCTGGTGCGCTTGCTCAACCGAGCGGTGCTTGAGGCATACCCCGACACGCTGATGATCGCCGAGGAATCCACCGCCTGGCCGATGGTTACCAAACCCGACTACGACGGGGGCTTAGGCTTTACGTTTAAGTGGAACATGGGCTGGATGAACGACATGCTGCGCTATATCTCCACCGACCCGCTGTTTCGCAGCTATAACCACGATAAGCTGACCTTTTCGTTTGTATACGCCTTTTCCGAAAACTACATCCTGCCCATCTCGCACGACGAGGTGGTGCACGGCAAGTGCTCGCTGCTTTCCAAGATGCCGGGCGAGTACGACGATAAGTTCTCGGGTGTGCGCGCCTTTCTTGCGTACATGATCGCGCACCCGGGTAAAAAACTGCTGTTTATGGGGCAGGAATTCGGGCAGTTTATAGAGTGGAACTACAAGCAACAGCTGGACTGGCAGTTGCTTGACTACGACCGCCACCGTCAGCTGCGCGAGTTTGTAAAGGCGCTAAACCATCTGTATCTCGCGTCACCCGCCCTATGGCAAAACGACTGCAGCCGCGACGGCTTTGCGTGGATAGCCGGCGACGACTTTAAGCACAGCATCATCTCGTTTCGGCGCATCGCATCGGACGGCGAGGAGATTATTGCGGTATGTAACTTTAACCCCGTGCACCGGGAGGATTACCGCATCGGCGCGCCGTATAAGGGGCGGTACCGCGTGTTGCTCTGCTCGGACGACGCCGCGTTCGGCGGCAAGGGGGCTACTGCGCGCCCTTACTACACCGCAAAAAAGCAACAGCTGCACGGCTTGCCCTATACCCTATCCCTTGACCTAGCACCAAACTCGGTGCTGCTGCTTTCGCCCAACAAGGCGGGACAGGGGTAGCCGCGTGTGATACCCCAAAAAGGCAATGCACCGCTCATAATATGTTGTGTACCCCTGCCCGAAAACCCGGGCGGCATAAATACATCAGTACCATCTATGGGGGAGAGGATCAATTGTATGAATCGTAAAAAAGAATGGATTGCCATGCTGCTGGCGGGCGGACAGGGCAGCAGACTGCATGTGCTGACCAAACGCTTGGCAAAGCCCGCCGTCCCGTACGGCGGAAAGTATCGTATCATCGACTTTACGCTGTCCAACTGCGTCAACTCGGGCATCGACACGGTGGGGGTTCTCACCCAGTATCAGCCGCTGGAGCTAAACGAATACATCGGCAACGGGCAGCCCTGGGACCTTGACCGCAACCACGGCGGGGTGCATGTTCTGTCGCCCTACCAAAAGGCAACCGGCTCGGACTGGTACAAGGGCACCGCAAACGCCATCTACCAGAACATCCATTTCATCGAGGGCTACGACCCCGATTACATCGTCATCCTTTCGGGCGACCACATCTACAAGATGAACTACGAGAGCATGCTCGATTTTCATAAGCAAAAGGGCGCGGACTGCACCATCGCGGTGATTTCGGTGCCGTGGGAGGAGGCGTCCCGCTTCGGAATTCTTGACACCGACGAGGAGTACAAGATTCGGGAGTTTGCCGAAAAGCCCGAAAAGCCCAAGAGCAACCTCGCCTCGATGGGCGTGTATATCTTTAACTGGAAGAAGCTGCGCCAGTACCTTGAAAGCAACGAGCGGGACACCGCCGCCTCCAAGGACTTTGGCAAGGACATCATACCCGCCATGCTCGCGGATGGGCAGAAGATGTACGCCTACCCGTTTACAGGGTACTGGAAGGACGTAGGCACCATCGACAGCCTGTGGGAGGCAAACATGGACCTGCTTGACCCCAAGGTGCCGCTTGAGCTGCAAGACCCCTCGTGGAAGATCTACGCCCGCAACCCGGTGTTGCCCCCGCAGTATTTGGGCAATACCGCGAGTGTGCAAAACTCGATGATTGCCGACGGCTGCAACATCTTTGGCACGGTGGATTTTTCGGTGCTGTTTGCCGGCGTTACGGTGGAAGAGGGTGCCGAGGTGCGCGACAGCATCGTGATGCCCGGATCGGTGATTAAAAAAGGTGCCTTCGTGCAGTATGCCATTGTTGCCGAAGACTGTGTGGTGGGCGAAAACAGCTTTGTGGGCATGCGCCCCGAGCAGGTGGAAAATAAAAACGACTGGGGCATTGCGGTAATCGGTCCCGGCGCTACCGTTCCCGCAAACAGCATTGTAAAGCCCAAGGACATGGTTGACGCCGACCGCATGGAGTCGTTTGTATAACGCGCTAACCATGTAATTGCACAAGCCCCTTACAACGCGTATTGTTGCAAGGGTAAAATCCTTAACAAGATTGATGCTCCCAGCGGGGTCGGGATATCTACTTTGAAGTAAACGGTTTGTGCACAAGGCAGGTGCTGCGGGCTTAAGGCTTTTGCCTTGACCCGATGGGCTTGACTTTGCAGGCACGAAACCAAGGAAGGCATGGTGAATGGTATGCAGGATACAAAAAAGCTTTTAGGCATTATCTTCTCTAATATGCACGACGAGGTATTGCGCGAGCTGACCGAGCGGCGCACAATGGCATCGGTGCCGTTTGGCGGACGCTACCGTTTTATTGATTTTACGCTGTCGTCGTTTGTCAACTCCAACATCCAGTCGGTGGGGGTTATCACCAAAAGCAACTACCAGTCGCTAATGGACCATCTGGGCTCGGGGCGCGAGTGGGACCTTGCGAGAAAGCGCGAGGGGCTGTTTATACTGCCGCCCTTCGGCAATGCGGGCAGCGGCATCTACCGCGGGCGCATCGAGGCGCTTTCGGGCATCATGGGCTTTATCAAGCACTCAAACGCCCGATATGTGGTGCTTGCCGACTGCGATATGATCTACAACATCGACATCAAGGATGTGCTAAATGCGCACATCGAGCGGCAGGCGGAGATTACCGTAGCCTACCACAAAAAGATGCTTACCGCCGAGAATTCGAGGGAATCCACCGTTGTGGTGTGTGATAATAACCAAAGGGTACAGGATGTGATGCTCTCGCCCACCATAGAGGGCGAACACTGTATCTCAATCAACCTAATGGTTCTTGAAAAGTCGCTGCTTGAGCGGCTGGTAAGCGAAAACATGAGCCGCAACCTGTACAGCTTAGAAAAGGACGTGCTGCAGGCGCGCGCATCATCACTGCGCATCTACGGCTACGAGTACACCGGCTTTTGCGCAAAGGTAGACAGCATGCGCGACTACTACGACGCAAACATGCTGATGCTGAAAAAAGAGGTGCGCGACGAGCTGTTCTTGCCCATTCGCCCCGTGTACACCAAGGTGCGCGACGATATGCCTGTGAAGTATGGGCTATCCTCAAGCGTAAAGAACTCGCTGATTGCCGACGGCTGTGTCATTGAGGGCGAGGTGGAAAACTCGGTGCTGTTCCGGGGTGTGACGGTGGGCAAGGGCGCAAAGGTGCAAAACTCCATCGTCATGCAGGACACCATCGTCGGCGACCAGAGCGTGCTCAACTACTGCATTACCGATAAGGACGTGACCATAAAGAATAACCGCACGCTGATGGGCTACCTTTCGTACCCCGTATTTATATCAAAGGGCAGTGTGGTGTAATTCGTATACTGTAATTAAGGCGCAGTACCGAAAATAATCGGTGCTGCGCCCTCATCCATACCGCTTCCCGCAACAGGAGGAGATTGTACATGGCACAAGCAAAAACAAAGGCGACCGAAAAGTCAGCAGCAAAAAAGCCCGCGTCCCCTGCCAAAAAGACGACGGCGACCAAGCCGCCTAAACAGGCGACCTCTGCCAAGCCGAAAAAGAGTCCGAAAAAGGGCAACTTAAAGGTTTTATTCTGCGCAAGCGAGGCGCAGCCGTATATCGCGTCGGGCGGGCTTGCCGACGTTGCGGGCGCACTGCCCCCAGCTCTGGCGGCAAACGGCGTGGATTGCCGTGTGGTGCTGCCGCTGTACGGCAGCATGAAGCAGGCGTTGCGCGACACGTTGACCTTCGTAACCAGCTTTGAGGTGAACCTTTCGTGGCGCAAGCAGTACTGCGGCATCTTTACGGCGCGGCACGGCGGCGTCACCTACTACCTGATAGACAACGAATACTACTTTAAACGCGACGCACTGTACGGCTATCTGGACGACGGCGAGCGCTTTGCGTTTTTCTCCAAGGCGGTTGTGGACATGGTTCGCCACATCGGGTTTACCCCCGACATTCTGCACCTAAACGATTGGCAGACCGCCCTTTGCGCGGTGTACCTGAACCTGCAATACAGGGGCTTCGAGGAGTACCGCGATATCAAAACCCTGTTTACCATCCACAACATCCAGTATCAGGGTGTGTATAACAAAATGACGCTGGGCGATGTGTTTGGCATCGACACGAAGGATGAGCGCATTTTGGAGTTTGACGGCAACCTAAACCTGATGAAGGCAGCCATCGAGCTGTGCGACTGTGTCAGCACCGTCAGCCCCACCTACGCGCAGGAGATTAAAAACCCGTGGTTTGCGCACGGGCTGGACGGCTTTTTGCAGGCGCGTTCCTTTAAGCTTTTCGGTATCCTAAACGGGCTGGACACCGACCGCTTTAACCCCATGACCGACCCGATGATCTACGAGAATTATAGCTCGAATTCCCTTGAAAAGAAGGAGTACAACAAACAGCGGCTTTTGGATGCACTGCCCCTGCCCCACAACGAAAACACCCCGCTTATTGCCATCATCACCCGCCTTGTGGCGCACAAGGGGCTTGATTTGGTGCGTTATGTGTTTGAGGATATGGTGCACATGGGCAACCAGTTTGTAATACTGGGTACGGGCGAGCAGCCGTACGAGGAGTTCTTTCACGCCATGCAGGCAAAATACCCAGACCGGGTTCGCTTTATTGCTGGCTTTCTGCCCGACCTTGCTCAAAAGATCTACGCCGGTGCGGATCTATTCCTAATGCCATCAAAAAGCGAGCCGTGCGGGCTGGCGCAGATGATCGCCGCGCGTTACGGCACCGTCCCCATCGTGCGTGAAACGGGCGGTCTGCGTGATACCATTCGCGATTTTGGCGAGGGCGGCAACGGCTTTACGTTTAAGACCTATAACGCACATGACATGCTGGGGGCGGTGGTTCGCGCAAGCGACTGCTACCGTAACAAAGCGGCATGGCTGTTGGTACAGCACAACGCGATGACAAGCGACTTTACCTGGGGTAAGTCGGCGATGGAGTACGAGGCGTTGTACAAAGGTTTACAGCGCGAAGAGCCGTCAACCCCATAGCAACTGCCCCCGATTCCTGGGTTTTATTTATTGATAGCGGACGTTTCGACCGAAGAAACGTCCGCTTCTATTTTTATGCGGGCAGCCTTCCATGCAATGTTTCGGGCGCACCCTGCCATGTGCATGAATAGTATGTATTGTGTGCTGAATAGATTAAAAACAGCATCGTATCAAACCGTGCTGTTTTTGGTGTTTTTTTTGCGTTACTGTTTATGAACAACAGTTTTGACAGCAGACAGTATAGATAAAACCCATTGACCCAGGCGTGAGGTCGCAAAGGAGTGATACCCAAAGATGTTTCGTGACAAAACACTGTTGATAACCGGGGGCACCGGTTCGTTTGGCAATGCGGTGCTGGACCGTTTTCTCCCCACCGAGATTGGGGAAATACGCATCTTTTCACGCGACGAAAAGAAGCAGGACGATATGCGCAGGCTGTACAAGGACAAACGCCTAAGGTTTTTAATCGGCGACGTGCGCGACAAGGACAGCGTAAAGAGCGCCGTACAGGGTGTTAATTATATCTTTCATGCAGCCGCGCTCAAGCAGGTACCAAGCTGCGAGTTCTTTCCGCTCGAGGCGGTAAAAACCAATGTGCTGGGCACCGACAACCTGCTCTCCTGCGCCATAGAGGCTGGGATTGAAAAGGTGGTCTGCCTTTCTACCGACAAGGCGGTGTACCCCATCAACGCAATGGGTACCTCCAAGGCGTTGATGGAGAAGATTATGCTCGCACGCGCGCGCTCGGCAGGTCACGCGAAAACGCTCATCTGCGCCACCCGCTACGGCAATGTCATGGCATCGCGCGGGTCGGTGATTCCGCTGTTCATCGACCAGATTAAGGCGGGGCTGCCGCTCACCATTACCGACGAGGGCATGACACGATTTTTGATGGATCTTGAGGAAGCGGTGGAGCTGGTGCTATTTGCGTTTGAAAACGCAAGTCCCGGCGATATCATCGTAAAAAAATCCCCTGCCGCGACGATACGCACCGTCGCACAAGCGCTGTGCGAATTGTTCGATGTGCCCTTTGCAATCCATCACATTGGCATTCGGCTGGGAGAAAAGCTGCACGAGACCCTGCTCACTCGCGAGGAGAGCGCACGAGCCGTAGATATGGGTAGCTTTTACCGTGTCCCCGCAGAAAACGGAGACCTCAACTACGCAAAATACTTTACCCACGGCAACGGCGAGCAGGGTGCCCCCACCGAATATACCTCCGAAAACACCGAGCGATTGGATGTAATGGGGGTAAGGCTGAAGCTTCTGCACTGCAAGTACGTCACAAACGAGTTGAAGGGGTGGATGGCATGAGGGTGCTTGTAACGGGCAGTGAGGGTTTTGTAGGCAAAAACCTGTGTACTTCGCTGCGCACGCAAAGCGATGTGACGGTGTACGCGTACGATAAAGACAGCGAGCCCGATGCCCTGCCAAGGCTAACCGCAGACTGCGATTTTGTGTTTCATCTTGCGGGGGTCAACCGCCCGGACGATACCTCGCAGTTCGCGCAGAACTTCAGCATTACCTCGTATCTGACAGACTGCTTAAAACAAAACAACAACCCCGCGCCGATTGTGTTCGCGTCCTCTGTTCAGGCGCAATGCGACAATCCCTACGGGCAGAGTAAGCGCGAGGCGGAACGCCTGCTGCTGGAATACGGGCAGCAATGCGGCACAAAGGTGCTTGTGTATCGCTTAAGCAACGTGTTTGGCAAGTGGTGCCGCCCGCAGTACAACAGCGTGGTTGCCACCTTCTGCGATGCGGCGGCAAACGGGCGTGTGCTCCCCGTAAACGACCCCGCCGCCACGGTACGGCTCGTGTATATTGACGATGTGGTAGCCGAGTTCTTGCGCGTACTGCACCGCCACGGCGAGATGCCCTCCGACATCTACGCGGTGCAGCCCACCACGCCGGTTACGGTGGGCTGGCTGGCGTGCCGCATTGCGGGGTTTGCCGCCGAGCGCACCACCCTGTGTACGCCCGATGTGGGCGACCCGCTTGTTAATAAGCTGTACAGCACCTACCTTACCTATCTTCCCGCACAAAAGCTGAGCTACCCGCTTACGGAACACGCAGACGACCGTGGCGCGTTTTATGAGTTTATGCGCCTGAAAAACTGCGGGCAGATATCGGTTAACCGCATTGCGCCGCATGCCAGTAAGGGCGGGCATTACCACCACACCAAGGCGGAGAAGTTTTTAACGGTAAGCGGCGTGGGCGAGGTGCGGTTAACCCCGCTCCACGGCGGCGAGGCGATTGTTGTGCCGGTAGACGGGCACGACTGCGCGGTTGTGGATATCCCGCCCGGGTACGTGCACTGGATTGTGAACACGGGCGACACCGAGCTTGTGACCGTCATATGGGCAAACGAGTGGTTTTGTTGTGACCGCACCGACACCTACCTGCCCGACTGACGGAGCGACCAAATACAAACAGCAAGCAAAGGGGGCTGCTTATGCGCAGGCTGAAGGTTATGACGATTGTGGGCACGCGACCCGAGATCATCCGGCTGAGCGCGTGCATCAAGGCGTGCGACCGCTCGTTTGACCACCTGCTGGTGCACACCGGGCAAAACTGGGACTACACGCTAAACCGCATCTTTTTTGAGGAACTGGGTATCCGCGAGCCGAATTACTGCCTTGACTGCGCGACCGATGGCTTGGGCAGGACGATGGGTAATATCCTTGCGTCCTCCTATGACGTGCTAAAAAAGGAGCGTCCCGACGCACTGCTTGTGCTGGGCGACACCAACTCAGCACTTTCGGCCATCTCGGCAAAGCGGCTGAAGGTGCCCATCTTTCACATGGAGGCGGGCAACCGCTGTTTTGACTTTAACGTGCCGGAGGAGATTAACCGCCGCATAGTCGACCACATTGCGGACGTGAACCTTCCCTACACCGAGCACTCAAGACGCTACCTGCTGCAGGAGGGACTGCCCCCCGATCGGGTGTTTGTGACAGGCTCCCCCCTGCCCGAGGTGCTGGCGGACTGCCATGACCGCATTATGCAAAGCGACGTGCTATCCAGGCTCTCTCTTACACCGCAGGGCTACTTTTTACTCAGCGCCCATCGGGAGGAGAACATCGACGACGAGCAGACCTTTTTATCGCTGATGAACGCGGTAAACACCGTTGCCGAGCTGTACCGGCTGCCCGTTGTTTACTCGGCGCACCCTCGCAGCGTAAAGGCGATCGAGCGGCGCGGCTTTGTGTTCCATCCCCTCGTGCGCGCGCTTACGCCCTTCGGTCTGCTTGACTATTGCAAGCTGCAGCTGCACGCGCGGTGTGTTCTTTCAGACAGCGGCACCCTTTCGGAGGAGAGCGCCATCCTGGGCTTTCCGGCGGTGCTCATCCGCACCAGCACCGAACGCCCCGAGGCGCTGGATAAGGGCACGATCGTACTCGGCGGCATCGCCGAGCGGGATATTATACAGAGCATTGCGCTTGCCGCTGCGCCGTTTTGCACCGCGCCGCCCATACCCGATTATCAGGACACCAATGTATCGGGCAAGGTGGTGCGGCTGATTCAAAGCTTTACCCACATCATCAACCGCAACACGTGGCACAAACAGGAGGACTGACATGAGCAACATTGCACACACGCTGCTGCTTTTTGTACGGGAGCAACAGCTCGCGCAGGACCTTGCGCTGATTGGCACCTGCCTGCATTCGCTCGAGGCAGGCGGTCGCAGACCGGTGGTGGTGTACAACCAGGGCTGCCTGAGCAACGAGCAGGCTTTTGAGCAGCTAAAGCCCTTTCATCTGGAGTTTCACCTCATCGGCAAGGGAGAAAACACGGGTACGACGGTGGGCAGGCAGGCGTGCTTTGAGTATATCCTGCAAAACCTTCCCGACGTGGCATACATCACCGAGCTGCACCCCGACATGCTGTTTACCCCCCATTGGGCGGATGTGCTCGCCGGATATCTCGACCAAACCGACGAGCCGATTGTAAGCAGCGGCATCGTCAACCGCAGCGGGGTATTACCCTTTGCCGACCGCTCTGCAGAACTGCCCAAACAAGGCGGACTGAGTGCGGCGTTTTTGGATAGTCTTTGCGAAGACCGGATTGTACACGGCTTTAACAACCCGTGTATGCACCGCGCGCAGGCATTGCGGTCTACCGGCGGCTACAACCCATCGTTCTTAACAGGGATGTCCTGCTTTGAGGACGACAGCATGCTGCTGGGCTACTATTACTACTGCGGTATACGCTCGGGCTGGCGTCCAAAGGTAAACCTGAATGCGATGGTTTACCACGCAACCGCAAGCCAATGGGTGGGGCTGGGGTACAACCAGATGGACAACTTTAACGGTCTGGTGCGTCAGTACGGGGCTATGGGTCTTAAACACCTAAGCGAGCTGCACCAAAGCCCGTGGCACCGAAGCTTCTTTCTGGGGCGGTACGAGCAGCTCGCAGCACCTGCGGGCAATTGACGGGGTGCTTATGCGCAGCATCGCAGGAACGAAGGATGCGTTTCGCACGCTACCCGCTACATAAGAAACGCAAAAAGGACGGGAAAAATAATCCCGCCCTTAAAAGACATTATACGGTTTTATAAAGCCGACAGCACTAAACCTCGGCTTCGATATACTTCACGATATCCCCAACCGATTTGATGTTTTCTACCTGCTCGTCGGGAATTTCGATGTCAAATTCCTCTTCAAGGCTCATCACAAGGTCAACAACATCCAGCGAGTCGGCACCCAGATCATCAAGAATGCTTGCCTCCATGGTGACAACATCCTCTTCCAGATCCAGCTGGTCGCAGATAATCTGCCTTACCTTTTCAAATACCATATCAGTGTCCTCCTAAGTTTAATATAATTGACAAGCACAAGCGCCTGCCAATCGTAAGATGGTGCATTGCTTATATCGCCAAAACCGAGCTGTGCGTTTATTTGCAGGTCAGTTGCTTTTGTGAATACCGAGGCAAAGTGCAATCATTCTGTGTACAGCCCGATTTTTCTATACTTATAATACCTATTTGCAAGCAAACTATCAAGAGTTATTTCAGAAAAATTTTTAAGCGCGTTTTTGAGGTAGTTTTTAATCTCGTTTGCCGCCAAAACCGGGTCGTTGTGCGCGCCTCCCTCCGGCTCTTTGATGATATGCTCGCAAACACCAAGCTCAAGCATATCTTCCGCAGTAATTTTTAGAATATTCACCGCCTCCCGCTCGCGCGTGGGGTCCTTCCATAATATGCTTGCAAAGCCTCTTGGTGATATTACCGAGTACACGGCGTTTTCCATTACCGCCAGCTCGTCGCACACACCAAGCGCAAGCGCGCCGCCGCTGCCGCCCTCGCCCAGCACCACAGAGACGATGGGGGTTTTCAGCTGCGAAAGCTCAAACAGGTTGCGCGCTATCGCCTCGCCCTGCCCGCGCTCCTCCGCCTCTACGCCGCAGAACGCGCCGGGGGTATCGATAAAGAAGAGTACGGGACGGTGAAACTTTTCTGCCTGACGGGCAAGCCGCATTGCCTTGCGGTAGCCCTCGGGGTGCGCCATGGCAAAGTTTGCTTTTTTGTTCTCCTCAAGATTGCGCCCCTTGACCTGACCGATTACCGTAACCGGAACGCCATCCAAAAACGCAATGCCGCCAATTACCGCGCTGTCGTCGCCGTATAGGCGGTCGCCGTGCAGAGGGGTAAAGCCGTCAAAGATCATGTCCAAATACTCGGGGACTGTGGGACGACCCTGCTTGCGCACGATCTCAATGCGTTCCCATGCCGTTAAGCTTGCCATACGTTTATCCCTGCCCCCTTTGCATGCTGTGCCGCGGACAATGCAGCCGCAGCAGGTGCGCTAAGGTGTCGCGCATCTCGCTGCGCGGGGTAATCATGTCCACAAATCCGTGGGAGAGCAAAAACTCGGCGGACTGAAACTCATCGGGCAGGTGCTGCTTGATGGTCGCCTCAATCACCCTGCGCCCCGCAAAGCCCACCAGCACCTTCGGCTCGGCGATGATGATATCCCCCAGCATCGCAAAGCTTGCGGTTACGCCGCCTGTTGTGGGGTCGGTGAGAACGGTAATGTACAGGTTGCCCTGTGCACTGTGGCGTGCCGCCGCCGCGGAGGTTTTAGCCATCTGCATCAGCGATACAATGCCCTCTTGCATCCGCGCACCGCCCGACGCCGTAAAAAGGATAACGGGCAGGCGCTCCTCCGTCGCGCGTTCAAACGCGCGTGCGATCTTCTCGCCCACCACCGAGCCCATAGACGCCATCATAAAGTGCGAGTCCATCACGCCCAGTACGCACGGCTCGCCGCCTATGGTGCATCTGCCCGTTACAATAGCGTCGTTTAGCCCCGTCTTTGCTCGCAACTCCTTTAGGCGCGCCTCATATCCCTTAAACTCTATGGGGTTTTTGCTTTGCATATTCCTATCATACTCAACAAAGCTGTTTTCATCCGCCGTTGCCGCAAGCCGCTGTGCGGCGGTAAGGCGGGCGTGGTAGGAACACTTGGTGCACACCCTGCCCGAACGTTCAAAATTTTCGGCAAACTCCACAGCGCGGCAGCGCGGGCACTGAAACAACAGCCCCGACGGGATGTTTGCCCTGCTTTTGCCGCGCAGGATGCCAGGCGTTGCTGCTTCGTCGGCAAAGCGCGCCTTTACCTGTTGAAAAAGGTCTTCCAGCATGGTGTTCTCCTCACTACCCTTTTGTGTGGGTTGCTAATTGTTTTGCTCAAGCAGCCTTGTTAAATAGCCGATGTCGTAGCTGCCCGCCTCAACGTCGGGTTTTTTTAACAACGCAAGCTGAAAGTCGATATTGGTGTCTACCCCGTCTACAATAAACTCGGCAAGCGCGCAGCGCATCTTACGCACCGCCTGCTCCCGCGTGGGGGCATAGGCAATCAGCTTTGCTATCATCGAATCGTAATGCGGTGTGATCTCATAGCCCTGATACACCGCGCTGTCAATGCGGATTCCGGGTCCCCCCGGCATGTGCAGCGATACGATGCGCCCCGGCGAAGGACGAAAGCCCTTATCGGGGTTTTCCGCATTAATGCGGCATTCTATCGCATGTCCCGTTATGCGAATATCGTCCTGGGTCATTGTAAGCGGCTCGCCCGATGCAATCTCAAGCTGCTTTTTCACAAGGTCAACCCCTGTCACCAGCTCGGTAATCGGGTGCTCCACCTGTATGCGGGTGTTCATCTCCATAAAGTAGAAAGCACCCGTGTCGTCTACCAAAAACTCGATGGTGCCCGCGTTGCGGTAGCCCACCACCTGTGCCGCTTTAACCGCCGCGTTGCCCATGGCGCTGCGCAGTTCGGGGGTCATCAGGGGGGACGGCGAGGGCGATTCCTCTAATATCTTCTGGTTGCGCCGCTGCAGTGAGCAGTCGCGCTCGCCAAGATAAATGCAGTTGCCGTAATGGTCGGCTAAAATCTGTATCTCGATATGTCTTGGGTTAATGAGCAGCTTTTCGATGTACACCGCGTCGTCGCCAAAAAACAGCTTTGCCTCGTTTGCCGCCGCCGTCATCTGCGGCTCAAGCTCACACTCGCTGTTTACCCGTCGTATGCCGCGTCCGCCGCCGCCCGCCGCCGCCTTAATCAAAAGCGGATAGCCCGTAAGCGCAGCCGCCGCCCGTGCCTCGTCCAGCGTTTTTACGGCACCCGCCGAGCCGGGGATAACCGGCACGCCCGCCTGCGTCATCGTCTTTTTCGCGCGCGATTTATCACCCATGCGCTCCATCGCGTCGGGGGTGGGACCCACAAACGCTACGCCGCAGGTTTCGCACAGCCGCGCAAACGCCGCGTTCTCGGATAAAAACCCAAACCCGGGGTGCACCGCGTCCGCTCCCGTCAGCTCGCATGCCGCGAGGATCGCCTTGGTGTTTAGGTAGCTGTCCTTGGTTGCGGCGGGACCGATGCACACCGCCTCGTCGGCTATCTTTGCGTGCAACGCGCTGCGGTCGGGCTGCGAAAACACCGCCACGGTGCGGATGCCAAGCTCCCTGCAGGCGCGAATGATGCGAACGGCAATCTCGCCGCGGTTTGCGATAAGCACCTTCTCAAACATCTGTATGACCATGCCTTTCCGGCTTCTTTTGCCAAAAAAATCACTTTGTGAACATAAACGTCAGCTCGCCGCTTACGGCACGCTCCCCGTTTACGGTGGCAACCGCCCTGCCCACACCCGCCTGCGAGCGCAGCTTGATGAGCTCGACCTCCAGCCGAAGGGTATCGCCCGGCAGCACCTGACGGCGAATCTTCACCCCGTCAATGCCCGTAAAAAAGGCGATACGTCCGCGGTTTTCGGGCAGCGACAGCGCGCACACGGCACCCGCCTGCGCCAGCATCTCGACAATTAATACACCCGGCACCACGGGGTGGTCGGGAAAATGCCCGCGAAACCAGTCCTCGTCCGGCTTAATGTGCTTGATTGCAACGGCGCGTACACCGGGCTCCAGCTCCTCAACCTCGTCGATGAGCAGGAACGGGTCGCGGTGGGGGATAATCTCCATAATCTGCTCTTTGTTTAACAGCGGCATCGCTGCCTCCCTCCCGCCCTGAGGCGATGAAAATGTATTGCGGTACGTTTATGTCAGCGTAAGAAGCGGCTGACCAAACTCCACGCCCTGTCCGTCCTGAACCAGTATCTTGCCCACCGTGCCGTCGCATTCGCTCTGAATCTCGTTCATCAGCTTCATCGACTCGATGATAAACAGCACGTCGCCCTTCTTCACCTTCTGCCCCTCGGTCACAAAGGGCGGCTTATCGGGTGAGGGCGCGCGGAAAAATGTACCCACCACGGGTGCCGTGACCACGGTGCCCTCGGGCTGGCAGGGCACGGGCGACTCCGCCTGCTGCACTGCGTCCGCCTTTGGCGCACAGTCCTTGGCGGGAGCTGCCGCCGGTACTACCGGGGCGGGCTGCGCCGCACCGTGTGCCGCAGCGGCGGCGTCGCTCTCGAGGCGCAGCAAAAAATCGCCGTCCTGCATCGTAAAGGAGCCAAGCCCGCTGCTCGCAAAGTGGCTGACCAGTTCTTTGATATGCTCGATGGTTGGCTTTGATGCTTGCATATAAATCCTCCGTCTCGCCTTAGTCCGGCGACATAACGCGTATATTGTTTACGAGTTCTCGTACTTCTTCAGGCAGAGCGCTGCGTTGTGCCCGCCAAAGCCCAATGAGTTGGAAAGCGCCGCCTTGATGTCTGCCGTTCGCGCGCCCTCGGTCACATAGTCAAGGTCGCACTCCTCATCCTTCTCGCGGTAGCCTGCGGTGGGCGGAATGATGCCGTCGCGCAGCGAGAGCGCACACACAATCGCCTCCACGCCGCCCGCGCCGCCCAGCAGATGCCCCGTCATGCTTTTGGTGGAGCTGATTGGGGTGGTGTAGGCGTCCTCGCCCAGTGCCTTTTTAATGGCAGCCGTTTCAAACTTGTCGTTTAGTGGGGTCGAGGTACCGTGGGCGTTGATGTAGCCGATATCCTTCGGGGTAAGCCCGCTCTCCTGCATGGCAAAGCGCATTGCCTGCGCGGCTCCCTCGCCGTCGGGGTCGGGGCTTGTGATATGGTACGCGTCGTTGGTAGAGCCGTAGCCCGTTATCTCGGCGTAAATCCTCGCACCGCGCGCCTTGGCGTGCTCCAGCTCCTCGAGTATAAGCACACCCGCGCCGTCGCCCATAATAAAGCCGTCGCGCTGCTTATCAAAGGGAATGGACGCGCGGTCGGGGTCTTTCGCGGTGGAGAGCGCCATCATGTTTGAAAAGCCCGCGATCGATATCGGGATGATTGCCGCCTCCGCACCGCCCGCTATCATCACATCGTGGTACCCGTGCTTGATTGAGCGAAACGCCGCGCCGAGTGAATCCGCGCTTGTGGCGCACGCGGTGACGATGCAGGTGGCGCTGCCCTTAAACCCATAGCGCATCGCTATCATGCCCGACGCCATATTGGCAATAATCATCGGCACATAAAACGGCGAGATGCGCTTTGGTCCCTTTTCAAACAGCTTCTTGTTCTCGTCGCTGTTGGTCTGCATACCGCCGATGCCCGAGCTGACGATTACCCCGATGCGAAAGGGGTCGTCGTCCGCAAATTCGGTGCCGCAGTCGGCAATGGCCATGCCGGTTGCCGCCATCGCAAACTGGCAGTAGCGGTCCATGCGCCGCGCCTCTTTTTTCTCTATACCGTATGCGACGGGGTCAAAGTTCTTGATTTCGGCGGCAAGCGTTGCCTGATAGTCCGTCGTGTCAAACCCCTCTATCGCGGATATGCCGTGACGACCCGCCTTGATGCTCTGCCAAAAGGCGTCGGTATCCTTGCCCAGTGAGGTTAGCGCCCCCATGCCGGTAATGACCACACGCTTCATCGGTGATTCCCCCTTGTTTTATCGTGGAGTTTTTTATTACATCATCAGTGCGCCGTCGATGGCAAGCACCTGACCCGTGACGTAGGATGCTTCGTCCGACGCCAAAAACGCAATGACCGAGGCGACCTCATCCGGCTTACCGTACCGCGCCATCGGGATTGCCGCAAGTACCTTTTCCTTTACGCTTTCGGGCAGCGCGTCGGTCATATCGGTCTCGATAAAGCCCGGCGCAACCGCGTTAACGGTAATACCTCTGGGTGCAAGCTCCTTTGCGGCGGACATCGTCATGCCGATAAGCCCCGCCTTGCTCGCCGAGTAGTTCACCTGCCCCGCGTTGCCGTACAGCCCCGCCACCGAGGAAACGTTGACGATGCGCCCGCTCTTCTGCTTCATCATCACTGCGCCCACATGGCGCAGCATGTTAAACGCGCCCTTGAGGTTTGCGGCAATCACCTCGTCAAACTGCTCCTCCTTCATGCGTACAAGCAGCCCGTCGCGGGTAATGCCCGCGTTGTTGACCAGTACGTCAATCGTGCCAAAGCGTTCTTTCACGGCAGCTACCGTATCGGCACAGGCAGCAAAATCCGACACGTCGCACACAAAGCACGCGGCGGTTACGCCATGCGCCCTGCACTGCTCGGCAACCCGTTCCCCGTCGCCCTCGGCGCTTTTTTGGGAGCGGCAGATGAGCGCGATATCGTAGCCCTTGCTTGCAAGATAAACCGACACTGCCGCACCGATGCCTCTGTTTGCGCCCGTTACCATTACCGTCTTACTCAAAGCTCACACCCCGCAATCCCTCGCTGTGCTTGATATACTGCGCGGCTCCTTCGCAGATGCCGGTGATGACATCCTTAACGGGACGCACCGCGCACACCATGCCGGAGATCTGCCCCGCCATAAACGCGCCGTTCTCGGTGTCGCCCTCCATCGCCGCCTTGCGCAGTGAGCCGACCATCGCTTCCTCCAGCTCATCCGCCGAAACGCCCGTTTTCTCTAGGTCGTTGATGCGGCGGGTAAAGCGGTTCTTCACGGCACGCGCCGGTCTGCCGACCGCCCTGCCCGTCACGGCGGTGTCAGTGTCCTTTGCCTCGACCACCATGTTTTTGTAGTTTTGATGGATGTTGCACTCATCTGTGGCAAGCAGCACCGTGCCAATCTGTGCGCCCTGCGCGCCCAATATCAGAGCCGCCGCAAGACCGCGCCCATCCGCAATGCCGCCCGCGGCGATAACGGGTATGCCCACCGCATCGCACACCTGCGGCAGCAGCGCCATGGTGGTCATCTCACCGATGTGCCCGCCCGACTCGCAGCCCTCCGCCACTACGGCGTCCGCGCCCGCGCGCTCCATGCGCTTGGCAAGCCCCACCGAAGGGATAACGGGTATGACCACAATGCCCGCCGCCTTCCATGCCTCCATATACTTGCCGGGGTTGCCCGCGCCGGTGGTTACCACCTTTACGCCCTCGTCAATGACAAGACGGGCAATCTCCTCGGCAAAAGGGGACATCAGCATAATGTTGACGCCAAAGGGCTTGTCGGTCATCTGCTTGGTTTTTCTAATCTGCTCGCGCACCACCTCTACGGGTGCGTTTGCGGCGGCAACAAGACCCAAACCGCCCGCGTTGCTGACGGCAGACGCAAGATTTGCATCCGCCACCCATGCCATGCCGCCCTGAACGATGGGGTACTGTATCCCCAAAAGCTCGGTTAGCCGTGTTTTCATCATCTGTTTCACCGGTCCTTTCACGGAACGCTATATATTGAAAGAATCATTTACCACTCAAACAGTGCCGCGCCGTAGGTAAGCCCGCCGCCAAAGCCGACGGCACAAACGCGGTCGCCGCGCTTTAGCCTGCCTTCGCGGTTTAGTTCGTCCAGCGCAATGGGGATGCTGGCGCTTGAGGTGTTGCCGTACTTTTCGACGTTGCAAAAGATCTTTTCCCTTTGAATATTCAGCTTTTGCGCCGCTGTCTCCACAATGCGGATGTTTGCCTGATGCGGCACAATCATGTCAAGCTGGTCCACTGTAAGGTCTGCCTTTGCGCATACCGTTTCAACCGATTCGGGCATGACACGGGTAGCGAATTTATAGACCTCCTTGCCGTCCATACAAAACTTTTCGGTCTTGTCGCCAAAGCCATCGGGTATTGATACCGCGTTTTGTTCATTGCAAAACGGATGACTCTGCCGACGCGCACGGGCAAACAACAGGTCTGCCCCCGCGCTGTCGGAAGAAAGAAAGGAGGAGAATAATGAGCTGTGTTTAGTTACCACACACGCCCCCGCCCCGTCGCCGAACAGCACGCAGGTGGAACGGTCGGTATAGTCGGTGATTGCGGATAACCGCTCCGACGAGATGATGAGCACGTTTTTTGCACCGTCGGTGGCAAGGTAACGCCAAGCGACATCCAGTGCATAGATAAAGCCGGTACAGGCGCTGTTTAGGTCGGCGCATGCGGCATCCCTTATGCCAAGCTCCCGCGCGGCAATGCAGGACATCGAGGGGGTGTAAAAATCGGGGACAACGGTGGTAAACAGCACGAGGTCAATGTCCCGCGGGTCAAGCTTTGCATCCTCTATCGCCGCCTTTGCCGCCTGTACCCCGAGATACCATGTGGGCTCGCCTGCCGAAAGATATCTCTTTTGCATACCGGTTCGTTTGGTAATCCATTCGTCCGAGGTGTCCACAATGCGGGTAAAATCCTCATTGCGCACCACGATGGATGGGGTAAAGCTGCCCGTACCCAGAATGCGTATTCCGCAGTTACTTATCATGAGCGAGCTTCCTTCCTAATTAAAAAATCCGTTTTGGCAGCCCTGATGTGTGAACCTGCCAGAAAACTAAAACGCCATTTTTTTTTGCTTGCCATCAGGGCGTGTTGTGTGTTATAACGTTTACGAAGCCGCCGCAACTGCGTGGTTGCGTCGGCAAAAACAAACACCGCCCACAGCTTTTTTGCCATTATGATACCCCAATTTTAGAGAGGATAACCCGTAAAGTCAATGAATGAACTGTTAAACTGTCCTGCCCAATTCATAACTTTTCGACACTTAGTTCATTTTTTGTTCAATTAGTTAACAATTTGTTCATTTAACTTGGGCGTTTTCTCTAGTTTTAAGGAGTAGTAACTATGAAAATTGCTTTTTTGTTCTCGGGTCAGGGTGCACAGTATCCCGGCATGGGGCGCACGCTGTACGATGCGTTTGCCAGTGTGCGCGCACTGTACAAAACCGCAAACGAGGTGCTGGGCTACGACCTTGCGGCGCTTTCGTTTGAGGGGGATGAGGCTGAGATTGCAAGAACCGCCGTTGCGCAGCCGCTGATCTACGCCATGTCGCTGGCATCGCTGACGGCGGCGCAGGAACACGGCATTACACCCGCAGCTTGTGCGGGGCACTCGCTGGGCGAATACGCGGCGCTGACGGCATGCGGTGTGTTTGACGCAAAAACCGGCTTTCGCATCATAGACGCGCGCGCGAAGGCGATGCAAAGTGCGGCGGATGCCGCGGGCGGCGCCATGTACGCGATCATCGGGAGCACCGCCCGTGAGATCTCCTCCGTATGCGAAAACACGGACGGCTACGTTCTGCCCGTTAATTTTAACAGCACCGCCCAGACCGTCATAGCGGGCGAGGAACCCGCCGCCCGCGCGGCCGCAGACACGCTTTCGGGCATGGGCGCAAGGGTGATACGCCTGAATGTGAGCGCGGCATTTCATTCAAGGCTGATGGAGGGTGCCGCAAAGGAGTTTTCGTCTTTCCTCAGCGGTCTATCCTATTGTCAGCCGAAGACCGCCTTTTATTCCAACGTAACGGGTGCGCGCGTGGCAGAGCTTGGCGACCTGCCCGCATACCTTACCGCACACCTCGTCTCCCCCGTTCGCTTTACCGATGAGCTGAGTGCGATGGCGGCAGACGGTATCGACGCGTATCTGGAGCTGGGTCCGGGCAAGACGCTTACCGGCTTTGTAAAGAAGACGCTGCGCGGCAGCGGTGCGTACAACATCGAGGACCTCTCGTCGCTGGAAAAGGCGGCGCAGGCACTCAAAGGCTAGCCTGCAAAACACAGCCGATGCCGACATAAGAAGGATGTATAAAAAGCGGGAATCCCCATGGTTTTGTCATGGGAACTCCCGCTTTGCGGTTATATTGACTTATATCAATATTCTATCTGCCGTAGGTGCCTACCAACGGTTATTGTGTACCCGCGCGGGGTCGTATCGGTCGGACGGCTCCTTGTGCTCTGCGGGGTAGCCAAACGGCAGGATGCACAGGGGCGAGATATGCTCAGGCAGGGCAAACAGCTTCTTCACAGGCTCCACGCGCTCGGGGCGGGGGTGAACACCCAGCCATACCCCGCCAAGACCCAGGCTGTGCGCCGCAAGCAGCATATTTTCGGTGGCGGCGGAGCAGTCCTGCACCCAGTAGCCTGCCACCTCGCCCGTGTTGTCCGCGCACACGACGATGGCAAACGAAGCGCTGCGCACCATGCTTGCGTACGGGTGTATGGTCGGTATGGCATCGAGCACCGCACGGTCGGTCACCAACACAAAATGCCACGGCTGACCGTTGCACGCGCTGGGTGCAGCCATACCCGCTCTCAAAATCTGTTCCATCAACGCAGGGTCTACGGGCTGGTCGGTGTAGCGTCGTATGCTTCTGCGGGATAGTATGATGTCTAGCATGATGTATTCCCCCTGTTAAATATAGCGTAGCATCCAGTCTGACAACCGAATGCGTTGTGTTTACTCCTGTGGCGCAGCATCCGCCTGCTCATATGGGGCAAGGGTGCGGTACAGGCGCGTCTCGGTGTCGATAATCGCGTCGAGAAACAGCCCGTTTTCGGTGTATTGCTCCTCCAGCAGCTTTCCCTCCTCACGCACCTGTGCGGCAAGTGCCGCTTCGGTGTAGGGAACAATTAGCCGCATACGGCGGGTGGTCTCGCGCAAAATCTTTGCCATCTCGGCAAGCATCACGTCAAGCCCCTGCCCCGTTTTTGCCGACACATACACCCTGCCGCCCTGCGGCTCGGGCAGCTGGTCGTACACCGCGTCGCATTTATTGCACACGGTTAAAATCGGAATATCCGACGCGCCCAGCTCGCCGAGCAGCTCCTTTGTGACCTCAAGCTGCGTAAACGCCTCCTCGCTGGTAGCGTCGCATACGTTCAGTATAACGTCTGCCCCCGCCGCCTCCTCGAGCGTGGAGTGAAACGCCTCTACCAGCATATGCGGCAGTCGGCGAATCAGCCCTACCGTGTCAATAAGCACCACCGTTCTGCCGTCGGGCAGCTTTATGGCACGAGCGGTGGGGTCCAGGGTGGCAAACAGCTTATCCTCCGCCAGTACCCCCGCGTCGGTGAGGGTGTTGAGCAGCGTGGATTTACCCACGTTGGTATAGCCGACTATGGCTGCGGTGAGCACGCCGTTCTTCTTTCTGCGTCTGCGCAGGTCCTGCCGCTTGCGGGCAAGCTCTTTGAGCTCTTCCTCCAAAACGGTGATGCGCCGGCGAATGTGCCGACGGTCGCTCTCAAGCTTTGTTTCGCCCGGTCCGCGCGTACCGATGCCGCCGCCCAGACGCGAAAGCGCTGTTCCAAGCCCCGCCAGCCGGGGCAAGCGGTAGCGCATTTGGGCAAGCTCTACCTGCAGCTTACCCTCGCTCGAAACCGCGCGCTGGGCAAAGATGTCAAGAATCAGCATGGTGCGGTCGATAACGCGCACCGCCACAATCTCCTCGATATTACGAATCTGGGTCGCGGAAAGCTCGCGGTCAAAAATAACAAGGTCCGCCTCGTTTTCCTTGCAGTAATCCGCAAGCTCCTTTAGTCTGCCCGCGCCAAGGCAGGTTGCTTTATCGGGCGCGTCGCGCTTTTGCACAATACTCGCCAGCACCTCGGCGCCCGCCGTTTTGGCAAGCTCGGATAGCTCGGCGAGTGACACCTCTACATCGTATTCTCCGGTATCAAGCGCAGCAAGGGCGGCACGCTGGGGTTTTTCAAGGTTTTCATACATCATAAGCAGTTATGTCTTTGCCTTTCCGGCCGTCTCTACAGAGAGCCATTAAAATAGTTGCATTATAAGGATAAACACAAAAGGCTGCCATATCCCCCTTAAACAAAAGGGGATATCACAGCCCGTTTTTGGTCTGCCGTAAGCGCCCCGTGCGCTTATTGCTCATCCGAACCCGAGTCAGAATCCGAGATGGAGTCACTGACATCGGTAAAATCGCCGAGATCGTCGGTGCTGTCTACAATGATTACATCTTCGTCATCGTCCGAGCAGCAGCAAAAAGCGCCCTTTTTATTAAAGAAATAATACACTGCCGCAGCAATACCCGCAAGCACAACAACAAAGCCGATGATTGCGAAAATGGAACTGGTCTTCATATGTTTTCCCTCCACCTGTCTGATTTTAGTGTTGATTCTGTCCGTTTTTTACTAACTTGTACTTATTATACCGTTATTCCGCTTCGTTTACAAGTGCGCCCGTCGGCAAACCTTAAAATTATCAGTTTGTTTATATTTTCAAGTGCCAAACGAAACAAACAATAAACCGAGCCACCATACGAATTTGGGCGGCTCGGTATTATTATATGTGCGGTTTGTCCGGAATATACTTACAACAATCGGGCGTACCGATTTCGGGGTTTTATTTCTCTATCAGCGACTCGCCGGTCATCTCGGCGGGCTTTGCCAGACCGAGGATGTCGAGCATCGTCGGTGCGATATCGCACAGTCTGCCGCCCGAGCGCAGCTTGCAGTCAAGCCCGACCACCGCAAACGGCACGGGATTGGTTGTGTGCGCGGTAAACGGCGAGCCGTCCGGCTCGTACATCTGGTCGGCGTTGCCGTGGTCGGCGGTAATCAGCGCGATGCCGCCCTTGGCGAGGATCGCATCCACCGTGCGTGCAAGGCAGGCGTTCACCGCTTCTACCGCCTGTACCGCCGCGTCGAACACACCGGTGTGCCCGACCATATCGCAGTTGGCATAGTTTAGAATGATGACATCGTCAAGCCCTTTTTCAATGCGCTCCACCACCGCGTCGGTCACAAGATACGCGCTCATCTCGGGCTGCATATCATACGTGGCTACCTTGGGTGATGGAATCAGCACGCGGTTTTCGCCTTCGTACACCGTTTCGACACCGCCGTTAAAGAAGAAGGTGACGTGGGGGTACTTCTCGGTCTCGGCAATACGCAGCTGCGATATTCCGTTTTGCGAAAGGTACTCGCCAAACGTGTTGGCAAGCGACTGGGGAGAAAATGCGGTGGTGACGTTGGGCATGGTTTTATCGTATTGGGTCATGCACACAAAGTAGGGCTTTAAAAAGCCGGTTTTGCGCGCAAAGCCCGTAAAGTCGGGGTCGACGATGGTTCTTGCAATCTCGCGCGCGCGGTCGGGGCGGAAGTTGAAGAAGATGACGCTGTCTTCGCTTTTAAGCTGCGCGCCCTCGGTTACCACAACGGGTGCAATAAACTCGTCGGTAATACCGTCGGAGTACGAGCGGTTTACGGCATCCACGGCGTTGTGGTTTATTACACCCTCGCCATACGCAATGGCGGCATACGCCTTCTCCACGCGCTCCCAGCGGTTGTCGCGATCCATGCCGTAGTAGCGGCCGATGATGGTTGCAATCTTTCCGGCGCCGATGCGCGCCATCTCCGCCTCCAGCTCATTGATAAACTGCGCGCCGGAGTTGGGGGGAACATCGCGTCCGTCGGTAAGGCAGTGCACATACACATCCGCAACGCCCTGCCGCTTTGCAAGCTCCAGCAGCGCATACAGGTGGGTGTTGTGGCTGTGCACGCCGCCGTCCGAAACAAGACCGATCAGGTGCAGCGCCGAGCCGTTTTTCTTGCTGTTGTTACACGCTGCGATTAACGCCTCGTTCTCAAAAAAGTCGCCGTCGGCTATCGATTTTGTAATACGCGTAAGCTCCTGGTACACGATGCGCCCCGCGCCGATGTTGGTGTGCCCAACCTCGCTGTTGCCCATCTGCCCGTCGGGCAGACCCACATCCATGCCCGATGCGCCGATCTGCGTGACGGGATTGCTTGCGAGCATGTTGTTGATATAAGGCTTTTTCGCCGAATGGATGGCGTTGCCGTAATCGCTGTTATTAATACCAAAGCCGTCGAGTATAATTAAAGCCAGTGGTTTTTTCATCCGTTTCATCCCTTTCCTGATATGCCCTATATGCTGCGTGTGTTCTGCTTGCAGCCGTCGTTACTGCTTGGCGGCTGCGATAATGGTCGCAAAGTCGGATGCCTTTAGGGATGCTCCGCCGATCAGACCTCCGTCCACATCCTCCATGCCAAGCAGCTCTTTTGCGTTTGCCGCGTTCATCGAGCCGCCGTACTGCACGGTAAGCGCGTCTGCCGCCTTTTTGCCGTACAGCGAAGCAACCACCTCACGGATGGTATGGTTTACCTCGTTAGCCTGCTCGGAGGTTGCGGTTCTGCCGGTGCCGATTGCCCAAACCGGCTCGTAGGCGATGATGATGCTCTTTAGCTCATCCTCACTCACGCCACCCAGCGCAACCTTTGTCTGCAGCGCAACAACCTCGGCGGTTATGCCCTGCTCGCGCTGCTCCAGCAGCTCGCCGACGCACAGAATTACGGTAAGCCCGGCATCAAGCGCCGCGCGGACGCGTCCGTTTACGGTCACATCGGTCTCGCCAAAATACTGGCGGCGCTCCGAATGACCGATAATAACATATTGTACACCCATCTCGGCAAGCATATCCGCCGAGATCTCCGCCGTAAACGCGCCGCTCTTTGCCCAATGGCAGTTCTGCGCGCCCACCTTTACGTTGGTGCCCTTGGTCGCCTCCAGCGCGGTCTCAAGGTTTGTGTAGGGCACGCAAACCACTACATCGCACACGGCATCCTTTGCAACCGGCACGATCTCGGCAAGCAGGGTCTTTGCCTCGGCACGGGTTTTATTCATCTTCCAGTTTCCTGCGATAACGGTTTTGCGAAGTGAAGGATTCATAATGTAATTTCTCCTTTTATTTCTTTTGGATTTGCCTGTTTATGAAAGCCTCCCAGCCCGAACAACCATCGGGTGAATGAAAGGCGTTTTACAACCTCGTAGGACGCAATGCTCAGCACGATGCTTGCTGCAACGACCATCCCGCACACCGCCGCCGCGTTATGGGTAATTTGAAGCGCATAATAGCCCGCAGCCACCAGCCACGACTGGTGAAACACATACACCACATACGACGCGCCCGCAAGATAGGTTGGCACCCTGCCCGTGTAGTTAAACCACTGCTTTGCGCCGCCCAGCAGCGCAAGCACCGAGACCCAGCCCGCCGCACGGCTTAAAATGGCGTAGGGTATCATCGCAAACGACCCACCCGACACAACATAGTACCCGTACAACCCGCCCAGCAGTAGGACAGAAAGCCCGAGCAAGACCCATCTGTTTTGCCGCAGACGCTCTATCACCTCGTCGCGCGAAAGCACCAAAAAGCCCAGCATAAAATAGGCAAAGTATTCGCCTAAACTCTTGCCGCCGATGTTTACGATGAGCGCCATCACAAGCGGGATGATACACATCGGTATCAGAACGGGCAGCGTCAGCCTGCTTGCGTCAAGCTTTGTCTCTCGTTTATTGTACCAAAGCATCAGCGGCAGTGCAAGTAACGAAATCACAAACAGGTATAAAACAAACCACAACTGCGCGGGTGTAAAGCCGCCGTGATACCCCGTAAGGTCGGTGGGCTTTGTAAAGAACAGGACATACTGCGCAAGATAGCCGCCGGTATACCCATTGTGAAACCGCTCGGCGTAGTAGGTCTGCATGGGTACAAGCAGCAACACACCCGATAAAAGCGGAATAAACAGCTTGCGTACCCGCTCATTAATATACTGCCCCGCGGTGCGCCTACTTAGCGCATAGGCGCTCGACACGCCCGCCAGCGCAAACAGCAGCGGCATAAACCATGGCCATGTCACGATAAGAAACGCATTGAGCACCGTTACCGAATGGGAATAAACATAAAACGACTCAAAGGAGTTGAACATCATCGCGGCATGGTAGGGGAAAAGCAGAAAAATGGAGGCGGTGCGCAGGTTGTCGATGTAGTGTCTTCTCATAGAGATCCCTCCGCTGTCTGTACCCGGGACGGGGTTAAGCCCAAACGGTACCGTACTCATAAAGCCAAGCAAAAATACAAAGGCAGGGCAAAGGACGGTTGTTTGTCTGCCCTCTCACCTCTGCCTTGTGTAGTACCGAATAAGGGCAGGCATATCGCCTGCCCTTTATACTATTATGAATTACTTATCTGCGATTACGTCAATGCCGGGCAGACCCTTGCCCTCGAGGTACTCCAGCGACGCGCCGCCGCCGGTGGAGATGTGGCTGACCTTATCGGCATAGCCGAACTGGATGATTGCCGCAGCACTGTCGCCGCCGCCGATGATGGTAACCGCGTCGGTGTTTGCAAGCGCCTCGGCAACCGCCTTGGTTCCGCTGGCGAGAACGGGGTTCTCAAACACGCCCATCGGTCCGTTCCAAACAACGGTTTTTGCGTCCTTTACGGCATCGGTAAACAGTTTCTCGGTATCGGGGCCGATGTCAAGACCCATCAGGTTCTCAGGCAGTCCTGTGCCGTTGGTAACAACGTATTCTATCTTCGCGTCAATGGGATCGGGGAAGTTCTCTACCGCCTTGGTATCTACGGGCAAAAGCAGCTTAACGCCCTTTTCCTCCGCCTTTTTTATCATGTCCTTGCAGTACTCTAGCTTCTCTTCGTCAACCAGCGACTTACCAACACTAAGACCCTTCGCTTTGAGGAAGGTGTACGCCATGCCACCGCCAATGATTAAAACATCAACCTTGGTAAGCAGGTTATCGATAACGCCCAGCTTGTCGGCAACCTTTGCACCGCCCAAAATAGCCACAAACGGACGCTTGGGGGTTTCTACCGCGTTGCCGAGGAAGTCGATCTCCTTGCCCATGAGGTAGCCAACGGCAGTCTCTTTAATATAATCGGTCACGCCCGCAGTAGAGCAGTGTGCTCTGTGCGCGGAGCCGAACGCATCGTCCACATACGCATCCGCCAGGGAGGCGAGGTCTTTGCTGAACTCGGGAAGGTTCTTGGTCTCTTCTTTTCTAAAACGGGTGTTCTGCAGCAGTACGACATCGCCGTTATTCATGGCGGCTACCGCCTTTTTGGCGTTTTCGCCGACTACGTTGTCGTCGTTTGCAAACACAACGTCCTTGCCAAGCAGTTCCGAAAGGCGCTTTGCAACCGGTGCAAGGGAGAACTTCTCCTCCGGACCGTTCTTGGGCTTGCCGAGGTGTGAGCAGAGAATTACCTTTGCGCCGTCTGCAATCAGCTTCTTAATGGTGGGCAGCGCGGCTACAATACGGTTGTCGTTGGTGATGACGCCCTCTTTCAGGGGTATGTTAAAGTCGCAGCGCACCAGCACGCGTTTTCCGCCAAAATTGATGTCGTCAACGGTCTTTTTGTTCAGCAGGCTCATTGTAAGCAAGTCATCCTTTCATCTATTGTGCCGGCGATGAACCCGACACTTAATATTGTTGTTAAAGTATAAACAATCTAACCGTTCTATATTGTAGTACAAACAAACGCCGTTTTCAAGGGGCTTTGGCTGTGTTTTTACATTTTTTTGCGCCTATATGCAAGCATCCACTCTAATGTGTTCGATTTTTGTGTTAAATGCGATATTTGCGCCCTAATTTTTGGCTATTTGCAATCTATTTTGCAGCGATGGTTGCATATTTAAAGAATAAACCGCCCCCAAACGGCGAGATAACGATATCGTTTGCATCCTTTGAGATGGCGTAAAAGCTTGTTTGGTACGCAAAGGGTATCAGCACCCCTTGCTCAATGAGCATCTGCTCGGCCGTAATCAGCTCGCCGGTTGCCTCCTGCTGCGTAGCGGCAAGGGTGGCAGCGGTCATCAGCGCATCGTAATCGGGGTTTTGGTAGCCGGTGACGTTCTTTGGCGAGTCGGACACAAACTGAGACAGCATCTCGCTTACGTTGTCCGACTCGGGGCGAAACGGCAGCAGCGCGACCTGATACTGCCCGTTTTTTACCGCGCGCAGAATATCCGCGTCGCTCTTGCGCTCAAGGCTGACAAAGGCGGAAAGGTCGTCCTGCCAGGTCTGCTGTACATACTGCATCAAAAAGCCGAAGGTCTCCTGCTGCGGGCAGAGCACCGTAACCTTAGGCAGCTTTGACAACTCAAGCTCCAACAGCCCCGTGCGAAGCTGGTCGCGCGCGGTGTCGGGCTGATAGCCAAGCATAAAATCGAGCCCCGCGTGCCGACGGTACGGCTGCATGCCCGAGCTGACAACGGGCGGAACAAACGCCCCCGCCTTTTTTAACCAGATGGGGAACTGGTGTAGGTAGGACGCGTCTGTAAACGAGTGGGCAAACGCAAGGCGAACGCTTTTATTTGCAAACACCGCGTCGTTTGTGTTAAACACCAGCGCCCATGTGGTGTCTTGGAACTGCTCGTAGCCGTAGCCGTCTGCCACAAGTGCCTCGATGCGGTCGCCCGAAACGCTCATCACGTCGGTCGTGCCCGCCATAAACCGCACCGTGCTGTCTTGGTCCTTGAGCGGAGGGTAGAGCACCACCCGCGAGGGCAAAACCTCGTTTGCGCGGTGATAGTCGGTGTTCTTTCGCAGCGTAAGCGATTCGCCGCTTTTCCACGACGACAGTACAAACGGACCGTTAAACGCCATGTTCTTGATGTTGGTGCCGTATTTGCCCTGTGTCTCGGTAAACAAGGTGGGGTTGCACGGCATAGCGGGCGTGGTTGCAGTCAGCGCCAAAAAGCCGTCAAAGGGGTACGAAAGCTCCACGGTCAGCTCATAGGTTTTGCTTGCGTATACCCCTAGCGCCTCCTTGGGTCTTTGCCCCGCCACCACCTCATCGGCGTTTTTAATGCACATGAACTCCTTAATATAAGGAGACGCGGTTGCCGTGTCAAAGATGCGCTGAAACGCGAACACAAAGTCGTGTGCCGTTACGGGCGCGTAAACGCTGCCCCTGTGCACCCACTGCGCCGTTTCGTCGAGTGTAAACACATAGGTCATACCGTCGTCCGATACGGTGTAGGACTGCGCGGCACCCATGGTGAGTGCGCCGTCCTTGTCGTAGCTCATCAGCCCCTCCAGCGTGTTTTGCAACACGAGCAGCGAGGCACTGTCCGACGCGAGCTGTGGGTCCAGGTTGCTCGGCTCCCCTGTAATATCATAAGCAAAGGCGGTCTCTTCGCTTGCGCCGCACGCGGCAAGCATAAACAGCAGCAAAAGAGCGACAAGCCCCGCACCGATGCGTTTTATTGTCACAGTATAATCCCTCCGAACCAATCGGTTTTTCTCGCTTAAATTTTAGCACGAACGCGTGCCATTAATATGTCTAATTTGTGAATGCCTGTGTGTCTTACCGCATTGACGGCGCGTTTATGCTTTATTTCTAATACTTTTACACTTTACAGCGCAAAAACAGTTGACAAACAAATCCAGACACGATATACTGGTACAAAACTTGGGGAAAGGGGTTTGCGTAAGGGTATGGGAATGATGATTACGGCTGCGGCACGATTTTTTCGCTTTATAAACTTGGGCTATTATTTTAGCGCAGGTCTATTTTGCTGCACCAAAACATCAAGCCGCCTACTCGCACCGCAGACCTGATACACCGCGGTAACAGATTGGCAAAAACTAGGGCTGATGCTTTGTGTGAAGCATCGGCCCTTTTTATTTGACTGCCTATTTGGGTAAACTATACGAATAAACGGAGGCTACATGGAATGATTGTACTTGTAAAGCAGGGTGCCAATGAGGTAGAATTACAAAAACTGATACAGCAACTCGAGGGCTACGGTGTGCAGGTGCACCCCGTCATCGGCGTGCAGACCACCATTCTCGGGCTTGTGGGCGACACCTCGGTGGTGGATATCGACCGCGTCTCGTCTATCGACATCGTAGAGAGCGTTAAGCGCATTCAGGAGCCGTACAAAAGCGCAAACCGCAAGTTCCACCCCACCGACACGGTGGTGGAGGCTCGTGGGCTTCGGTTGGGCGGCGGGCATTTTCAGGTGATGGCGGGTCCCTGCTCGGTCGAGTGCGAGGAGCAGATTACCGAGGTTGCCCTGCGCGTTAAGCAGGCGGGGGCGGGTCTTTTGCGGGGCGGCGCGTTTAAGCCGCGCACCTCACCCTACGCCTTTCAGGGGCTGCGTGCCGAGGGCATTGAGCTGCTAGATAAGGCGCGCACGCTGACGGGCATGCCCATAGTGACCGAGATCATGAGCGTGGCGCACATCGACCTGTTTCGCGATGTGGACATCATTCAGGTGGGCGCAAGAAACATGCAGAACTTTGAGCTGCTTAAGGAGCTTGGGCATCTTGACAAGCCCATACTGCTTAAACGCGGGCTTGCCAATACCATTGAGGAGCTATTGATGAGCGCGGAGTACATCATGGCGGGCGGCAACAAGCAGGTTATTCTGTGCGAGCGCGGTATACGCACCTTCGAGACCGAGACGCGCAACACGCTGGACATCTCCGCCATCCCCATCCTGAAACGAAAGTCGCATCTGCCCGTGGTCGTAGACCCCAGCCACGCGGCGGGGCTTACCTGGCTGGTGGAGCCGCTTTCGCTGGCGGCGATTGCGGCGGGCGCAGACGGTCTAATCATCGAGGTACACAACAACCCCGAAAAGGCGTTGTCGGACGGTGCGCAATCTCTGACACCAAACCAGTTTGACGGCGTGATGGAAAAGCTCAAACAGGCGGTGCAGTTCTTCGGCAAAACCTTATCATAAATACACCTTGGGGGGCATTAACCGTATGCAAACACAAGAGATACCGGTTCATACCGGCAGACCCTACCGGGTTGTGGTGGGGCAAAACCTTCTATCCTCCTGCGGGGAGCGCGTGCGCAACGTTTCGGGCGCTGATGTGGCTGCCATCGTCAGTGACGACAACGTGGCGCCGCTCTATCTCAAGACGGTCGAAGACTCGCTTCGAGCAGCGGGCTTTGCGGTGTTTGCCTTTGTCATCCCCCACGGGGAGCAGAGCAAATGCCTGCAGTCGCTGGGTGCGCTGTACTCGTTCTTTGCCCGGTCGGGGCTTACCCGCACCGATGTGGTGATTGCACTGGGCGGCGGCGTGGTCGGCGACCTTGCGGGATTTGCCGCCGCCACCTATCTGCGCGGGGTACACTATGTACAGATTCCCACCACGCTGCTTGCGCAGGTGGATTCGTCGGTTGGCGGAAAGACGGCCGTTGACATCCCCGAGGGCAAAAACCTTGCGGGCGCGTTCTGGCAGCCGTCGCTTGTGCTGTGCGACGTGAGCACATTAAAAACCCTGTCGCCCGAGACCTTCGCGGATGGCGCCGCCGAGGTGATAAAGTACGGCGCGATTTGGGATGAGGCGTTGTTTCTGCGGCTTTGCGACGGCGCGCTGTATACCGATACCGCGCAGATCATCGCACGGTGCATCGACATCAAGCGCGAGCTGGTGGAGCAGGATGAGTTTGACAACGGCGCGCGTGCCCTGCTCAACTTCGGGCACACCCTCGGTCATGCCATCGAACGCGAAAGCAACTTTGAGATAACCCACGGCAACGCGGTTGCTATGGGCATGGTGCTGTTGACCCGGGCGGCGGAGCAAGGCGGGCTGACGCAGCAGGGCTGCGCCGAGCGCATCGCCGACTGCCTTGCTCGGTACAGCCTGCCGAGCGACTGCGACTACCGCATGGATACGCTTTTTCCCCATTGCCTAAGCGACAAAAAGCGCTCGGGCTCAGCCATAACACTCGTACTGATAAAAAATATCGGCTCGGCGTACACCCATCGCATAACGACCGACGCATTTCACACACTACTTAAACTGTAGCTGATATCCCCCGCAGAAAGGATTTGATTGTTCTATGGACATTCGTGTTTACCCCGCTGCGCTGTCGGGGATGTTTACCCCGCCCGCGTCCAAATCGGCATCCCACCGCGCCGTGATAGCGTGCGCCCTTTCGGGCGGCACCGCACACATCTCGTCGCTTGCAAGCAATGACGACATATCGGTTACCCAGCGCGCCATGACGGCGCTGGGTGCGCACATCGAGCTGTGCGGTCAGACCACCGTGATTCAAGGGATCACGCACCCACCCAAGCGCGCGCTTATTTACTGCGGCGAGAGCGGCTCCACCCTGCGCTTTTTGCTGCCCGTTGCCGCCGCACTCGGGGTAACGGCAATCTTTGACGGAACGGGACGGCTGCCCAGCCGCCCGATTGACCCGCT
This sequence comes from Bacillota bacterium, assembly GCA_023413185.1. Taxonomy (GTDB): domain Bacteria; phylum Bacillota; class Clostridia; order Oscillospirales; family Ruminococcaceae; genus Acetanaerobacterium. The sequence goes on along the minus strand of JAEZQD010000085.1, from coordinate 23,812 downwards.
GCTCAAGGAGCTGCGCAAAAACGGCGTGAGCGACGATTACCGCGGCACCATGCCCTTTACCATAAGCGGCAGACTGCGCGGCGGGCGGTACGAGATCGACGGCTCGGTCAGCTCGCAGTTTGTGACGGGGCTGTTGTTCGCCCTGCCCCTGTGTGAGGAGGACAGCCAGATTGTGCTGCGGGGGCGGCTGGAGTCGCGCCCCTATGTGGATATGACCGTTACCCTGCTGCGCCGCTTCGGCATAAAGATAGCCGAAACGCAGAGCGGCTACCTTGTTCCCGGCGGGCAGCGTTATACGCCCTGCGACCTGACGGTGGAGGGCGACTGGTCGGGTGCCGCGTTCTTTCTTGCGGCGGGTGCCGTGGGCGGCAACGTCTCGTGCCGCGGGGTGGACTTTGCTTCGATGCAGGGCGACCGTGCGGTTACAAGCCTGCTTGCGGCGTTTGGCGCAAAGGTTGCACAGTCCGGCGACACGGTTACGGTGGGCGCCGCGCCCCTTACCGCGGTGACAATCGACGCGTCGGACATCCCCGACCTTGTGCCCATACTCGCCGTAACCGCCGCGTTTGCAAACGGCGACACGGTGATAACCGGCGCACAGCGGCTGCGCATTAAGGAGTCTGACCGTTTGGCTGCCATAGAGCGTCTGCTCTTTGGTCTTGGCGGGCGCGTAACACTGACCGACGACGGGCTGATTGTCCACGGCGGGGCGGCGCTTGCGGGCGGAGAGGCGGACAGCTTCGGCGACCACCGCATTGCGATGGCGGCGGCCATAGCGGCGACACGGTGCGACAAGCCCGTTGTGATACGCGGCGCGGAGTGCGTAAGCAAGTCCTACCCGCAGTTCTTTGCACAACTTACAGCGTTGGGAGGCAGATGTGATGAGCTCGACATGGGGTGACCGGTTAACGATCTCGATATTCGGCGAAAGCCACAGCGGCGGCATCGGCGTGGTGATGGACGGCTTTCCCGCCGGCGTGGCGATCGACTTTGATGCGGTGGCGCGGTTTATGGCGCGGCGCGCACCCGCCGGACAGGCGCACGCGACAAAGCGGCGCGAGGCGGATACCCCCGAGGTGCTCTCGGGCATCCGCGACGGCGTAACCTGCGGCACGCCCATCTCCTGCATCATCCGCAACACCGACACCCGCTCGCAGGACTATCACAGCCTAGCCGACATCCCCCGCCCCGGGCATGCCGATTACACCGGGCGGGTGCGCTACGGCGGTAACAACGACCCGCGCGGCGGCGGGCACTTCTCGGGCAGGCTGACGGCACCCCTTGTCTTCGCGGGCGCCGTATGCAGCCACTACCTTGCAAAGCGGGGCATTGCGGTGGGGGCACACATCGCCGCCGTACACGGGGTAGTTGACACACCGTTTGACATGGTGGCGGTGGACGCAGGCACCCTTGCTATGGTAACCGCAAAGCCCATGCCGGTGCTCGACGACGCGGCGGGCGCGCGGATGCTCGCTGAGATTGAGGACGCGCGCTTGGCAGGCGACTCGGTGGGCGGCATTGTGGAGTGCGCCGCCGTGGGACTGCCCGCAGGGCTGGGCGACCCCATGTTCCACGGGGTGGAAAACGAGATTGCCTCCATCCTATTCGGCATCCCCGCCGTGCGCGGCATTGAGTTTGGCGCGGGCTTTGCAGCAAGCGAGATGACCGGCAGCATCCACAACGACGCGTTCTGCATCCGCGACGGCGCGGTACGAACCGAAACCAACCGTCACGGCGGCGTGCTGGGCGGTATTACATCGGGTATGCCGCTGATTGTCCGCGCGGCGTTTAAGCCCACCCCCTCCATCGCGCAGACCCAGCGGTCGGTGGCGATAGATACCATGACCGAGTGCGAGCTTTCGGTGCACGGGCGGCACGACCCCTGTGTGGTGGTGCGCGCCCTGCCCTGCGTAGAGGCCGCCGTCATGGTCGCGCTCACAAACATCCTGCTAAAGAACGGTTGAATAGGTATGTAATAACGCTTCACTCTGTCGATACATTTGGGTCAAATGGTATTTTCACCAGACCGGAAAGGCATGGTTTATTTCTATGAATCTTGACGAGCTTCGCAGCGGCATAGACGAGGTTGACCGCGAGCTGCTCCGTTTGTTTTTGCGCCGCATGCAGCTGGTGGGGCAGGTAGCCGATTACAAGGCGGCAAACAACCTGCCCATCTACCAACCAAAGCGGGAGGAGGAGCTGCTTGCCCGCATCGGGCAGCTGGCGGGGGAGGAATACAGCGTTCCGTCACAGATGCTGTTTGCCGCGATGATGGACATCAGCAAGGCGGTGCAGCACCACTCACTCGCCGACGAGGGCGAGCTTGCGGCAATGCTCAGCCGGGCGGTGCACAGCCCCGAGCCGATAGCCGAGGGTGCCGTAGTGGCGTGCCAGGGTGTGCGCGGCGCGTACTCCTACCTTGCTGCCGCTCACCTGGTAAACCGTCCCGAGCGGGTTTGCTACGACCGCTTTTCGGACGTATGCGACGCGGTGCTAAGCGGCAAGGCGCGTTACGGCGTACTGCCGCTGGAAAACAGCAGCGCGGGATCGGTGGGTGAGGTGTACGACCTGCTCAGCCGCGGCGGGGTGTATATCATCAAGGCGTATGACCTTACCGTCACACACTGCCTGCTGGGCAAGCCCGAAGCAGACGCTTTACAGGTGCGCACGGTGTACTCGCACCCGCAGGCGCTCAGCCAGTGCAGCGACTTTTTTGCCGCACACCGCGACATCACCGCGATGCCCTGCACCAACACCGCCGTGGCGGCGCAGCAGGTTTCGCAGCAGGACGACCTTACCTGCGCGGCCCTTGCCCATGAGGAGTGCGCCGCGTTGTACGGACTAAAGGTTCTTGCAAGCAACGTGCAAAACAACGACAACAACCAGACGCGGTTTATCCTCATCTCCAAAACCCCGGCGGTTTACCCCGATGCGCGGCGCATTGCTTTAATGTTGAAAACCGCCCACACCCCCGGCTCACTGTACCGCGTGATGTCGCGCTTTGCCGCGAGGGGCATGAATATAACCAAGATCGAGTCGCGCCCTATTCCCGAGCGACCTTTTGAGTTTATGTTCTTTTTTGAGTTTGACGGCAACGTCGCGGCCGATGGCATTCGCGTCCTGCTGCAAAGCCTAAACAACGACCCCGGCACCTTCCGCTTTTTGGGTAACTACGCGCTCACCCCGTCAACCGATTGATAAACGAAGTGACAACAGTCTGTTTGCGTACCTTCATTCGCCGAAGACTGTTGTCATTATGTAAGGCGGATGCTGCTGCACCCGCCCTTTTGTTATTGTCCGGACAACGTTGCTACCGTCCGATAGACGACGAGATGTCGTCTACAAAATCCGAAACGGCGCGCACCGCCATGGTGGCATTCTTCTTTAGCTTGCCTCTCTTTAGCATACGCTTCATTCTCTTGTTTCCACCCAGAAAATAAGCGCCCGCACCAAGCGCAGCGGCAACCGCAACGCCGGTGGCTATTGACGACATGGTTGATTTCATAGTACTACTTCATCCTTTCAAGCACAATTCCTTTCGCTTTTTTGCAAATCCAAAGCGACCGATATATTGTAAAGCAGGTGATCCTCTGCAACACTATTGTTGCCGCTTGCGGTGACATTATCAACAGCAAATTATAGCGAGCAAGGCAAATGCGCCCATACTAAATGTTACGCGCAAAAAACGGCAAACTAAAAAGCTTCGGTAACCTTTTTCTATTATTTTCACAAATTCGCGTTGTAATCGTGTTAAAAATTGTGCAGTATTAAAAGCGGACCGTGATAGCCGAAAAAGCAAGGCGTTTGTTGCTGTTTTAATTGCCAACCCCGCCGCCTTGCATTATACTGTATATTGTATAAACGGCATAAACCGCAGGGGTATGGCTTATCCCCCCGCGTTTTTTGAAAAGACACAACGAAGCGGCTATACTATAACCATGGTGTAGCATACGGAGGGATTTATCATGTCCGCTATGCAGTCGGGACCCAAACGGGTTGCTGCAATACACGACCTTTCGGGGGTCGGGCGCTGCTCCTTAAGCGTTGTACTGCCGGTGCTTTCGGCAATCGGCGTGCAGGTGTGCCCCATACCCACCGCCATTCTGTCGTCGCATACCGGCGGCTTTGGCGAGGTTGCGTTTATCGATCTGACCGATTTTCTTGCGCAGAGCCTTGTGCATTACAAGCGCGAAAAAATGGTGTTTGATTGTGTTTACAGCGGCTTTCTTGGCTCAGAGCACCAAATTGACAGCTGCCTTGACTACTTTACAACCTATTCCGACGCACTTGCGGTGGTAGACCCCGTAATGGGCGACCACGGCAAGCCCTACAAGACCTATACGCCCGCAATGCGCGCGCGCATGGTCGAGCTGGTCAGCGTAGCGGACATTATCACCCCCAACCTGACCGAAAGCGCGATGCTGCTTGGCATGGATTACCCCGCGTCGCTCACCCGAACCGAAGCAAAGAGCATGCTGGCGCGGCTGGGCGAGAAGGGTCCCAATCAAGTGGTGATTACCGGCGTACCCATGGCAAGCGGCGAGATGGCAAACCTTGCGTACGACCGCGAGCGCGGCGCGTACTGGACGGTGCGGTGCAACTATGTGCCGGTTCATTATCCTGGTACGGGGGATGTATTCGCTAGCGTGTTAACCGGTTCGCTGCTTACGGGTTACAGCCTGCCCATGGCGGTAGACCGCGCCACCCGCTTTGCGGAGCTTACCATCAACACCACGTTTGGCTACGGCACCGATACCCGCGAGGGTATTATGCTCGAAAAAACGCTGCCGTGGCTGGGTCAGAACCAGATGCTGTCGGACTACAAGCCGTTGTAAAGAAAACAGGACCGCTGCACATTTCGTAAGAGAAGGGTGCTATGTTTATGTCGAGTCAATCCCAATCCAAAAAGAGGTTTGACCTGTATACCATTGTTGCGGTGGGTCTTTTGGCGGCACTCGTGTTCGCTTCGTCCTTTTTGCGCATAAAGATTCCCACGCCGTTCGGCGACAACACCGCCATCCATCTGGGTAACGTGCTGTGTCTGCTTTCGGGTCTTTTGTTGGGCGGACTAAACGGCGGTCTTGCCGCGGGGCTTGGCTCGTTTGTGTTCGACCTGGTCGACCCCGTTTACATCTCCAGCGCGCCGTATACGCTGGTGTTTAAGTTTTTGCTTGCGTTTGTGTGCGGCGTTATCGCCCACGCGGGGAGCAGAAAGGGAGAAAACACCGTCACCAACATCATCGGCGCGGTCTCGGGCTCGCTCACCTATGTGGTGCTGTACCTGACCAAAAGCTTTGTGTTTAACATCTGGTTTGACCGCACCACCGTAGAGGTTGCGTGGGTAAACGTTGCGGTAAAGGCCGCCACCTCACTAACTAACGCCATCATCGCGTGCGCGGTTGCGGTGCCCCTTGCCTTTGCGGTGCGTAGGGCGCTAAAAAACACAACCATCTACAAGCGCATCATGAGCTGATAAGCCAGTTTACACAATAATAGAGGAACCGGAAGCTTAACCCTTCCGGTTCCTCTTTGTTTATGCAAAGACCGACAACAAGCAGGCTGTCGGCAAGCAAGAGGCTTATCTGCCCAGCAGATGCGCCGCACGGTCATAGTCGGTTTTGTGCACATACACGTAGTATTGCTTGCTATACGATGTACTGCCCCATGAGGAGGAATATCTCTCCGCCGCAATGAGCGCGCTTTGCACGCCCCGCCCTCTGCCGCTCATATCCACCACCTTGGTGTCAAAACCGATGCCGTTTGTAACAAGCGTATTGCGAACACGGGCATAGTCGTCTAACGAAAAGCCGGTGTACACCTCTTTGCGGTTAAAAAACCACAGCATAGTAGCCCTCTCCCTTCTCTGATACTCCGGGTATTACAGCCGCCAGATGCCCTTTGCGTACTCCTCTATCGAACGGTCGGCGGAAAACAGCCCCGCCCCCGCGATGTTGGCAAGCGACATGCGCTGCCACCTGTTTTGCTCGGTATAGCACTCCTGCGCGTACCGCTGCGCCTTTGCGTAGCCGTCAAAGTCGGTAAGCACCATATACGGGTCGATGGTTTTAAGCGAGTGGGCTAACTCTTCAAACGTGTTGCCGCCGATGCCCGTCGTCAGCAGGTCTACCGCGCGGCGGACGGTGTCGTTTGCCGCGTATACCTCGGCGGGCGAGTAGCCCTCGCGCCGGGCCAAAACCTCCTCGGCGGTCATGCCGAACACAATGATGTTGTCGTCGCCGCACGCGTCCTTAATCTCGATATTCGCGCCGTCCAGCGTGCCCAGTGTCACCGCGCCGTTTAGCATCAGCTTCATGTTGCCGGTGCCCGACGCCTCGGTTCCCGCAAGGGAGATCTGCTCGGATATCTCGCTCGCCGGCATCAGAAGCTCGGACAACGTAACGCGGTAATCCTCCAGATACAAGATGCGCAGCTTGTCGCGCAGGCGGCTGTCCTGCTCAAGCTCCTTGGACAGGGTGCAGATTAAGCGGATAATCTGCTTTGCAAGGTAGTAGCCGGGCGCCGCCTTTGCGCCGAAGATATAGGTGCGTGGCACAAAATTCGCGTCGGGGTTTTCAAGCAGCCACTGGTACTGGGTGATGATGTGCAGCGCATTCAGGTGCTGGCGCTTATACTCGTGCAGACGCTTGACCTGCACGTCAAAGATCGAGTCGCAGTTTAAGGCTACGCCGGTGCTCTCGTGTATATATCGCGCAAACGCCTCCTTGTTTTCGCGTTTGACGGCGGCAAGGCGACTTAGCACCTCGGGGTTGTTTTCATAACCCTTTACCCTGCTAAGCTGCGCCGTATCCTTGATATAGCCGTCACCGATCAGCTCGTTTAACAGTGCCGTCAGCGGCTTGTTGGACTGGTACAGCCAACGCCTTGACGCAATGCCGTTGGTTACGTTGCAAAACTTCTCGGGCATGACGGTGTAAAAGTCATGAAACACGCTGTCCTTGAGTATTTGAGAATGGATGCGCGACACGCCGTTGACCGAATGACCGGCAAGCACCGACAGGTTTGCCATGCGCACCTGATGGTTTGCCACCACCGCCATGCGCCCGACCTTCGCCATATCCCCCGTCTGTTCAAACAGCGCGCGGCAGCATCGCTCGTTGATTTCGTGTACGATCTGCCAGATACGCGGCAGGGTGGCGCGGAACAGATCCTCGCCCCATACCTCGAGCGCCTCGCTCATTACGGTGTGGTTGGTGTAGGCAAACGTGCCCGTCACAAGCTTCCATGCCTTCTCCCACGAGTAGCCGCATTCGTCGAGCAGAATGCGCATCAGCTCGGGGATGGCGAGGGCGGGGTGCGTGTCGTTGATGTGTATGGCGACCTTCTCGGGCAGGTTCTCGAGCGTGCCGTAAGTCATAAGGTGCTTACGGCAGATGTCCGCGACCGACGCCGCGCACATAAAATACTGCTGACGCAGGCGCAGGCTTTTGCCCTCTAGGTGGTTGTCGTTGGGGTACAGCACCTTGCTGATGACCTCCGCCATCGAGTTCTGCCCCATGGCGCGCAGGTAGTCGCCCTTGTTAAACAGCTCCATATCAAGCCCGGGGCTTACCGCCTTCCATAGGCGCAGCTTGCTAACGCCCTCGGAGTGAAAGCCCGAAAGGTACATATCACAAGGTATTGCCTTAACGGTAACATAGTTTACATGGCGAACCTCGTGGTAGCCGTCCTGCCAGCTATCCTTAATCTCGCCGTCAAAGCGGACGTCCACCGCCTGGTCGCGGCGTTCTACCAGCCAGATATCACCGCCGGGCAGCCAGTTGTCGGGCAGCTCGGTCTGCCAGCCGTCGATGATGCGCTGCTTGAATATGCCGTATTCATACAAGATCGAGTACCCCGTGGCGGGGTAGTCCAGCGACGCGAGCGAGTCCAAAAAGCAGGCGGCAAGCCTGCCTAGACCCCCGTTGCCAAGCCCCGCATCCGGCTCGTGCTCATACAGGTTTTCCAGCTCCACGCCCATCTGCGCAAGCACCTCGCCCGCCACCGTTTCGATGCCGAGGTTATAGAGGTTGTTTTTCAGCGAGCGCCCGAGCAGGAACTCCATGCACAGGTAGTACACCCGCTTTGCGCCCTTGCCGTCTACCTTTGCCGCAAAATGGCGGCGTTTGTCGGCAAGGGTCTCCCGCACAACCAGAGCCAGTGCCTTGTAAAACAGTTCATCCGAAGCCTGGGCGGGGGTGACCGAAAACTCGTTTTGCAGTTTTAGTTCAATCATAGAGCGAAGTTGAGTTGGAGTAAATAGAGCATCCATAGTATATTACACTATCCTTTCGATATGGTCAGGGTTATGTATCGGGTGCGACCGAACAACGAAGCGTAAGCCCAATCGCGGTGCACCCATTCGACGGCGCGCGACATTCCGCTACTTCAAATTAACAGAAATGTAGTTTTTTAAACAGTACCATTATACAATATTTTCGGTACCCTTTGCAAACGCAAGCGCATACTGCCGACGTAAAATAATCCTTTGATTCTTCATAACTTTCTGTAAAAATAACCGCAATTGTCCGCTTTAGCTCTTTCATAATACACCAAAATGAATTATACTATAATATATGTCTTCATTGTGAGTGTTTCTGTTGCAATGAATAAAAAACGAAACGCGACAAACGGCGATTGGAGGAAGTGGACTGTATGGAACCTGTAAATACGGTGAAGCTTTGCATCTGCGGTACCAACTACTATATCTCGACGGCGGAAGACCCCGCATATGTTGCCAGCCTTGGTGAGTATATCAGCAACATTGTGGAGCGTATGATGCAGCAAAACTCCAACCTGTCCATGACCAAGGCATTGCTTTTGTGCTGCATGGATACGCTCGATGAGCTAAACCACACCAACACCGGAGCGGAAAACCTGCGTAGCCAGATTAAGGATTACCTTGAGGACGCATCGCGCAGCCGCAATGAGGTAACCGAGCTGCGAAAAGAACTGGATCGATTAAAAAAGGAGCTTAGCAGGCACGACCAAACGGTCGGCTACTGAATGAATATGAATAAACCTGAGATACTCGCCCCGGCGGGCGGTCCCGATGCGCTCAATGCGGCACTGCGGTGCGGCGCAGACGCGGTATACGTCGGCGCAACCTCTTTTTCCGCACGCGGCTCGGCCGAGAACTTTACCGCAGACGCCCTGCGCGATGCAGCGGCGAGCTGCCACCTGCACGGCGCAAAGCTTTACCTTGCCCTGAATACCCTGCTGTTTGACCGCGAGCTTTCTGCCGCCGCCGCACTCATAGCAAAGGCAGCGGAGGCGGGTGTGGACGCCATGATTGTTCAGGACCTGGGGGTTGCGTCGCTTGTAAAGGAGATCTGCCCCTCCATGCCCCTGCACGGCTCTACCCAGATGTCGGTGCACACGCTTTCGGGCGCTCTTTTTTTGCAAAAACTTGGGTTTTCGCGCGTGATTCTCGCGCGGGAGCTTTCGTATGACGAGCTGCGTGACATCACGTCGGGCTGCACCATCGAAACCGAGGTGTTTGTACATGGCGCGCTGTGCATGTCGGTGTCCGGTCAGTGCTATATGAGTGCTGTGGCAGGCAGGCGCAGCGGCAACCGCGGACAGTGCGCCCAGCCCTGCCGCCTACCCTTTGGCGCGAACCGCGGCGACGGTGCGTGTGGGCTTTCGTTAAAGGACCTTTCGATTGTAAAGGAGATCCCCGCCCTTGCCGCAATCGGGGTTAGCTCCGTTAAGATTGAGGGCAGGCTCAAGCGACCCGAATATGTAGCCGCGTCGGTCAGCGCGTGTGTGTCCTCCCGTAGCGGCACACTCATGGACGCGCAGCTGTCTCAGCTTCAGGCGGTGTTTTCGCGCAGCGGCTTTACCGCGGGCTACTATGAGGCAAAGCGCGGCGCCGATATGTTCGGCACCCGCGAAAAAGAGGACGTCACGGCGGCGCAGGGCGTACTAAAAGACCTTGCGCGCCTGTATGACCGACAAACACCCCGCGTCGCGGTGGATTTTTTATATACCCAAAAGGCGGGGCAGCGGGTATCGCTTACCGCCGCAGATGAAGACGGCAACCGCGCCGTCGCGCTCGGGGAGATACCCGAGATTGCGGTAAACAGCCCCACCGACGCGGTGCGGGCGCGTGGCGCGATAGAAAAGCTGGGCGGAACACCGTTTTACCCGCGGGATATTTCGTTTGACATCGACGAGACGCTGATGGTGCCAAACGCCTGGATTAACGCCCTGCGCCGCGACTGCGCCGAGCAGCTGACCGCCCTGCGCACCCAACCAATGAACCGGGATGTGCTGCCGGTACCCACCACTGTTCGGTTGAAAAAGCGCGACGACCAACCCCAGCCTGCCCTGCGCGCGCGGTTTCGCCGCTTTGACCAGATTCCGCTTGACCGTTTGGACGCGCTCGAGGCGCTGTACCTGTCGGTGGACGAGATTCTGTCGCATTCAGATCAGCTTGCGCCGGTGCTGCATAAGGTGATTGCTTGCCCCCCGCGCGGGCTGTTCGGGCAGGAGGCTGCCCTAGCGCAGCAGCTGCAAAAGGTTAAAGACCTTGGTGTAGACAAGCTGTACACCCCGGGCCTTGGCGCGATAGAGCTTGGACATCGTCTGGGGATGCAGCTGTTCGGCGGGTACTCGTTAAACACCACAAACTCGCTTTCTCTGGAGGAGCTGCGCGGGTTTGGGCTTAAGGATACCGAGCTTTCTGTCGAGCTTGACCTTGGGCACGTACGCGCCCTGACGGGTGAGCTGCCGCGTGGCATTATCGCGTACGGCAGGCTGCCGCTTATGCTGGTGCGCTGCTGCCCGCTCAACCACACAAGAACCTGCAAGTCGTGCGGCTCACGGGGCGGCTATCTGTTCGACCGCCTAAACAACCGCTTTTGGGTTGCGTGCGAGGGTGCCGCAAGCGAGATCTTTAACTGCCGCACGTTGTATCTCACCGACCGCCTGCCCGAGCTGCGGGGGCTTGACTTTATCACCTTGCTGTTTACCGACGAGGCGGCGGACGAGGCCGCAGGGGTGATTGACAGCTACCAAACGGGCGGCGCGCCGCCGGAGGAGTTTACCCGCGGGCTGTATTACCGCGGCGTATTGTAGCAATCGTTTATGCCGCTGGTATTTTGAATGTGAATACAACAAAATTATCGACGGCTTTGACGGGGTTTCGTGGTTTGTGTTTGACGACGAGGATAAAATCGCCTCGGTTTGCGAGTACCGGTCAACCCCGCCCCACGTCTACCACTATGAACCGACCAAGGGAGAGTGAGCGTATTGAAGCTATGTGTAAAACGACTGCGTGACGGTGCGGTACTGCCCCGTCGTGCAACCGAAGGCAGCGCCGGACATGACCTGTACGCCCTGCTCGATGAGCCTGTTACCGTGCGACCGGGCGGGCTGGTGCGCATCCCCACCGGCATTGCGGTTGCGCTGCCCTGCCCCGACTACGCCGCGTTTGTGTACGCGCGCAGCGGGCTTGCCATTAAGTTCGGCATTGCGCCCAGCAACTGCGTTGGGGTAATCGACAGCGATTACAGGGGCGAGGTGATTGTGGGGCTGACAAACCACAGCAGCGAGCCCTACACCATCCAAAACGGCGAGCGCATCGCGCAGATGATTATCGCGCCCGTTGTTCTGCCCGAGATTGTGGAGTGCGACACGCTGGGCGACACCCCACGCGGTTCCGGGGGCTTTGGCTCCACCGGCAGATAAGCCTGCCCCACGCAGGCGCACGCTCTGACTAATTTAGACGTCCTTTCAAAAGGACAGACGGAGGTACCCATGAAGGCAAAGCGTATCTTTATCGCCTTACTGCTGTTCTTGTGCGCGGTGCTGCTCGGGGATTTTGCGGGCAGGGTGTTTGAGGGCATCTCGGCGCTTTCGTGGCTCGCGTACACCGTTTCGATGGGCATCCCCGTTTCGCAGCCGTTTATCCTCGACCTATCTGTTGTGAGCGTGGCGCTGGGGCTTACCCTTAGCATCAACATCGCGCAGATTATTCTGCTTGTGGCAGCACTCTTTTTGTACAAGCCTTTGCTCAAGCGGCTGTAATGACGTGCAGGGCAGGTCTTGCTCGTTATATACTATGATATCGTAAAAAGGAACGTTGCTCTATGAAGCTGATACTTGCCTCCGCCTCGCCCAGAAGGGCTGAACTTTTGCGCTACGTAACCTCAGACTTTTCCGTCATCCCCTCCTGCGAGGAGGAGGTTGTGGACGAGCTGCTTGCGCACCATGAGCTTGTAATGGAGCTGGCGCGGATCAAGGCGTGCTCGGTGCTTGCAAACCATCCCGACGCGGTTATAATAGGCAGCGACACGGTGGTTGCGGTGGATGATCACATCCTAGGCAAGCCGCGCGATCGCGAGGATGCCTGCGATATGCTGCGTATGCTCTCGGGGCGCAGCCACTTTGTTTACACCGGTGTGTGCTTTGCGGCAAGAGGGGGCATCGAGCAGTTTTACAGCCGTACCGAGGTGTTCTTTTACCACCTAAGCGACGAGGACATCACCCGCTACGTGGACACCGGCGAGCCGTTTGACAAGGCGGGCGCCTACGGCATACAGGGGTACGGTAGCCTGTTGTGCCGACGCATCGATGGAGATTTTTTCACCGTAATGGGGCTGCCGGTGGCGGAGGTTTCCAGAAAATTGGAATTGTTTAAAATATCTATTGAGTAAAAAGACCCAAGGCGTTATAATAGTATCTGCAACGGTCCTGCTTGCTCCTTCTTTTAAGTTTGACAACTTCGCTTTTTGAGATAACGAGAATATACATCCATGAGGGTTGGCCAATTTTGGGCCGAAAGGGGAAAAACATGTTTTCAAAAGATATTGGAATTGATTTGGGCACGGCAAATACGCTGGTATTTATGAAGGGTAAGGGCATTATTATGCGCGAGCCTTCTGTGGTTGCGGTGGATACCCGTACCGATACCGTCAAATACGTGGGTGCCGAGGCCAAGGAGGTAATCGGACGCACGCCCGGTTCCATCATTGCCATTCGTCCGCTCAAGGACGGCGTCATCGCCGACTTTGACATCACGGCAAGCATGCTGCAGATCTTTATTAAAAAGGTGTTTGCGGGCAAGCTGTTTGCAAAACCGCGCGTTGTCATCTGCATTCCGTCGGGTGTTACCCCCGTGGAACGCCGCGCCGTAAAGGAAGCGACGCTGAAGGCGGGCGCACGGCATGTCTACATCATCGAGGAGCCGATGGCGGCAGCAATCGGTGCCGGTCTGCCCATTGCCGAGGCTACCGGTAACATGGTGGTGGATATCGGCGGCGGAACCACCGAGGTGGCGGTTATCTCGTTGGGCGGCATTGTCGCCGCAAAGAGCGCGCGCATCGGCGGCGATATGTTTGACGGATGCATCGTCTCCTACATAAAAAAACGCTACAACGTCCTGATTGGCGAGCGAACCGCCGAGGATTTGAAGATTGAAATCGGTTCTGCCTTCCCCTACGAAGGTGAGGAAAGCGTCGAGATTAAGGGGCGCAACCTGGTGGACGGGCTGCCCAAGAATGTGATTGTATCCTCCGAGGAGATTCGCGAGGCGCTGCGCGAGCCGCTCGAGACCATTATTGAGGTCATTAAGACCACCCTTGAAAAGACCCCGCCCGAGCTTTCGGCGGATATTATCGACCACGGCATTACGCTAACGGGCGGCGGCGCGCTGCTGCGCGGGCTCGACGAGCTGGTGCACAGGGAGACGGGCATACCCGTATACATCGCGGACAACCCCCTGGATTGCGTTGCGCTTGGCACCGGCATGGTGCTTGACAGCTCGCCGAGATTCAACCAGATACTCAGCGACGATGAGCGCATGGGTGCGTTCAGATAATCGCTTTGCCAACCCGAATCCTTTTATGTATTATGGTACATCCTTTGTATGTTGATATCCGATAGAGAATAACGGGTTGATACACCGACATTGTTTATCCTACGGTCCGCTGCTGTGTTTGCTGCTGCGGTCCGTTTTGGCTTGCCGACATCTGTTTACCAAAGTGAATTAGCGATAGCAGGTATGCCACCCGTTACCGCATATCTGCCGGAGGGAACTTCCTTGAAGGAATTTTTTGCAAGCAAAAAGTTTAAAATTCTGCTGGGCATTGCCGCGCTGCTGTTTGGGTTTATGGTTTATACTGCCGTAAACAGCGGTATGGCGAACTTTTTGTCCGGCTCTGTCGGCGCGCTGCTGGGTCCTATACAGAGGTTCTCGGTCTCGATCTCCGAGTCTGCCACGGGCTTTTTTGAGCGCATCCTGTTGGCGGACGAGATCTCGGAAGAAAACGAGCAGCTGCGCGACGAGATTCGCAAGCTGCGCGAGCAGATGGTAAGCTTCGAGAACTATAAGGCGGAAAACGAGCAGTACCGCCAGTTCCTTGAGCTGAAGGAACAAAACCCCGACTTTGTGTTCGAGGCCGCCATGGTCATCGGACGCGACCCCACCGACTTCTTTTATTCCTTTACCATAGACAAAGGCTCTTTAGACGGCATCAAGGTCTTTGACCCCGTTATCACCCCCGACGGGTTGGTGGGCAGAATCTCGGAGGTGTCGTACACCGACAGCAAGGTAGTGACGTTACTAAACCCCGGCATCGATGTGGGTGCGTTTGACGCGCGCACCAGGGATACCGGCATCATTACAGGCGACCTGGCACTGGCGATGCTGGGCAGGTGCAAGCTTACCTACCTATCGCGCGACAGTTCCGCTTCGGCAGGCGACATCATCACCACCTCGGGCATCGGGGGAACCTTCCCCAAAGGGCTTATCATCGGCACCATTGCGGATGTAAAGGCGGAGCAGAGCGGCATCTCGCTGTTTGCCGAGGTTGTACCCTCTGCCGATATTGCTAAGGTGCGCGAAATATTTGTCATCACCTCGTTCCGCGGTCAAACCCGCGAGGACGCGGAGGAGGTCGCCCCGCAGGAATAGCACCCCCTGCGTGCTGACTGCGACGGCACAAACTTATCACTGGATTGAAACGGAGTACCGCTATGTCTTCGGAAAGCTCATTATTTAAAAAGAATCTCAGGCTGGTTTTTAAGTGGACATTATATACCGCTGTCTTGCTGCTATCCTATACGCTTGGTCAAAACCCTTACCTGTTTGCGGTGTGGGGGTTGCGACCGGTATTGATTATACCCGTTGCTGTGTGCGTCGCGATGTTTGAGCACGAGTTTTCGGGCGGGGTATTTGCCGCGGTGGCGGGTATTCTCTGGGGCTGTTCCTCCGACGCGGTGTTTGGCTACTATGCCATACTGCTGCTTGTTGTAGGCGTCACGACGGGGCTTATCTGCTCTTATGCCATGAGCCCTACCCTGTTTACCTCGTTGCTGCTGGCAGGCGGTTTTTCGCTCATAATCGGTCTTTTGGACTTCTTCTTCTTTTATGTATTATGGGATTACAGCGAGCTTTTACAGTTTTTAGTTACACGTATATTGCCCACCATAGGGCTTACCGCCATCAGCGTAGTGCCGTACTATTACATTACGCGCCTCATTCACAACAAGCTGCGCCCGCCTAAATGACGGCGCCTTGTTCACGGTGGCGTAACAAAACCGAAACGTGCTATTTACCACCATGCTTACCAAATAAACTATACTAAGAGGGCGGCCGGTTCTTTTATCGGCGCGCCGCTTTGTGCTATACCGATTTTTCAAAGGAGGCTGCGTCTGATATGAAACAACACTCTGCGTTCATCCGGACGCTTGCGCTATTTTTGCTTGCTTTGACTATCTTTGTAGCATACGGGCTTCGGTTAATGCAGCTGCAGCTTGTTGAAGGCGACCGCTATTTTGCCCAGACACAAAAGCGCACCCAGCGCACCGTCACCATACCCGCGGCACGCGGCGAGATCGTGGACCGAAACGGTCGCCCCCTTGTGGTGAACCGCAGCTGCTACAACGTGGTGTTTGACGGAGCAACCATGCCAAAAAAGCTGCAAAACGAGATTATCCTTTCGCTGACCGAGGTTTTTTCGGAGGAAGAAAGCCAGTGGAATAGTAACCTTCCTCTACAGCTTTCGGGCAGCAGCTACGCCTTTACCGATGCGTCTGAGCGCGAGATTGAAGCGGTAAAAACCAATCTTGGGCTGCAAACCTACGCAACCGCCGAGCATGTGATGACCGAGCTTCTCGCGCGGTACACCATCTCACCGGAATATACCCCCGCCCAGCAGCTGACCGTTGCCGCCGTGCGGTACGAGATGCAGCGCAAGGAGTTCTCGGCGGTTACGCCATACACCTTTGCGGTGGACGTTAACATGGACATCGTTACCAAGATTAAAGAGAACAGCCTAACCCTTGTTGGCGTGGACGTGCAGGAGAGCACGGTACGCGAATATGTCAGCGAGGACATTGCGCCCCATATCATCGGGCGAATCGGTCCCATCTATGCCGAAGAGTACGCAGCGTTAAAAGAAAAGGGCTACAGCCTTAACGATGTTGTGGGCAAGGAAGGGATAGAGAAGGCATTTGAGGACGACCTGCGCGGCGCCGCCGGTTCAAGCTTAATAGAATATGACAGCTCCGGCGCCGTTGTGAGCGTTACAACGCTTGAAGCCCCCCAGCCCGGTAACACAGTGAAGCTGACGATGGACGCCCGTCTGCAGAAGGTTGCCCAAGAGGCACTTGCCAATCAGATTGCCTACCTGAATGAACATGGCACCGAAGGCAAGGGCAAGGAGGCGGAAGCGGGCGCGGTGGTTGTTGTGGACGTTAAGACGGGCGATATCCTTTCGCTTGTCACCCACCCGTCCTATAACATCAACGACTACCAAAAAAACTACGATACCCTGCTGGAGGATACGCGCAAGCCGCTGATTAACCGCGCATTGACGGGGCGGTATGCTCCCGGCTCTACGTTTAAGCCCATGGTGGCAACCACGGCAATTTCCGAAGGCATCATCACCGGTAATACACGCATTACCTGCAACCAAGTTTACACCTTCTTTACCGATTATCAGCCGCGCTGCATGAGTGCGCACGGCAGCATCAATGTCGTGACCGCCCTTGCCGTATCCTGCAACGTGTTCTTCTACGAGACGGGGCGTCTTACGGGCATTGACACAATCGCCGACTATGCCGCACTGTTTGGGTTTGGGCAGAGCACCGGCATTGAGATCCCCGAGGCGATTGGGCAGATGGCAAGCCCTGCCCTGCGCGAACAGAACAATCGCAAGTGGTACCATGGCGACGTGCTGCAGGCGTCGATTGGTCAGTCCGACACGCTTGCGACCCCCCTTCAGCTTGCGCAGTATGTCGCAACCATCGCGCGCAAAGGCGTGCGGCTCCAGTCGCACATCGTGCGGGGCGTTTACTCCTACAACCTCGACCGAACCATTCGAGAGACCCAGCCGGTCGCCGCCGCCACCATTGAGGGGAACAACAACGCGTTTGACACGGTCATTGACGGCATGGTTGCCTGCGTTGTGTCGGGTTCCGCGCGGTACTACCTGGCCGATTACCCCCAAACCATTGCAGCCAAGACCGGTACCCCGGAGACGGTTGACAGCCTGACCTCGGTATTTATTGCGTTTACCCCCGTACAAGACAGCGAGATCGCCGTCGCGGTGGTTATAGAAAAGGGTGGTCAGGGCTATACCGGCGCGCCGGTTGCGCGAGACATCTTTGACGCGTATTACGCACAAAAAAGTGCCGGCACAAAGGTATCTCAAGAATCTGTTTTATTGTCATAACAGGGTTTTTTCTCATTATCCGAATGAAATCCCATTATTTTGTGAATAATCACTTATATATTTGCATTGATTTTTTCCTTTTTTGTGTTAATATTAGAATGTGAAGTTATATTAATATCCGTATCGGGGGATCTGCCATGTCCGCTAACATTCTCGCGGTTGTCGGTTCCAAGGGCGGCGTGGGGAAATCTGCGATTGCATTTAATCTGGCGCTTGCCTACGCACGACGGGGCAAACGCGCTGTTGTTGTTGATCTGGATCTTGGCTTTCGATGTCAATCGATGTTTTTCGGCACAGAAAGCGACATTGTTTTTGACCTTTTCGACATGCTGTCATCAGATTCGTTTGACCTTGACACCGCGCTTAAGCCCTGCGTATTTCAATCGGGGTTGTTTTTACTCCCCGCTCCCGCCGAGCCGTTTGCAAGGCTTGATTATGAACGTCTTTCACTGGTATTTTCGGCATTGCGCACCCGCTTTGACGTTGTCATTCTGGACACGCCTCCATCCGTATCACGGGGGTTTATTGCCGCCATCTCCCTTGCAGACAGTGTGTGTGTGGTGACGGTACCTGACCGTATGAGCATCCGCTCCGCCGCGCTGTGTGCGCGGCTTTCTGCGAAGGCGGGTATCGAGACCCAAAGGCTTATCATTAACCGCGCTCCCGACAAGGAGCTGCCACCGCCCGCCGTAAATGATTACGACAGCATCATCGACGAGGTGGGTGTTCCGCTTTTGGGCGTTGTGCCTTTGTTTGCCGGGCTGGACGGCTACCTGCAATGCGCAAAGCCCGTACCGCCAAAAACAGCGTACTCCCGCGCCTTTGATAACATATCTCGCAGGCTAGACGGAGAAAACGTCAGCCTGTTGATTGGCTGAACTACCCTTATCCCCAAACGGATTACGATAATGGAGGAATTGTTCCTATGAACATAGCACTAATTGCGCACGACGCAAAGAAGGAACTAATGGTGCAGTTTTGCATCGCATATTGCGGTATTTTAAGCCGCCACACCCTGTG
Organism: Bacillota bacterium; assembly: GCA_023413185.1. GTDB lineage: Bacteria > Bacillota > Clostridia > Oscillospirales > Ruminococcaceae > Acetanaerobacterium. The sequence continues at coordinate 5,111 of JAEZQD010000085.1, read as the reverse complement.
CGCAACTGGCATTACCGGCAGGCTTGTTGCAGAAGCAACGGGACTTGAAATCGCAAAGTATCTCAGCGGTACACAGGGAGGCGACCAACAGATCTCCGCACGCATTGCGTGTAATGAGATTGACGTGCTTTTGTTTTTCCGCGACCCGCTGACCGCGAAGGAGTTTGAGCCCCGCGAAGCGGATATGCTCCGCCTTTGCGATGTGCACAACATCCCCGTTGCGACCAACATCGCTACCGCTGAGGTTCTTATCCACGGTCTCGAACGCGGCGATCTGGATTGGAGAAACATTGTCAACCCAAAAAAGACGGGGTTTTAATCAAACCCTACAACTCAAAACCAAAGGACGGGATAAACCGTCCTTTTTTGTTGTTTTACGAGTGTTTTCCCATTCACATAAAGTGCTGCCGATTCATAGTGTGTAGTATTGCATCAAGATAGCATCACGCACATAGGAAAGGGAACTTACGATGGACAATTACGACCGCTTGAATCAAAACCTATACGGCAACGTTCGTGCCGAGTCGGGGAAAGAAAACAATATACATAAAAATTCGCTTACGGATTGCGGACCAAAGCCGTTTGTCGCAAACATTCAAAACGCCACACTGGGCAACAAGTGCTTTCGCACCACGTTATGGACCGGAGAGTATCTGCAGCTTACCCTGATGAGCATTCCCGCAGGGGAGGACATCGGGCTGGAGGAGCACGATGATGTCGACCAGTTTCTGCGCGTCGAGCAAGGGCAGGGTATCGTAATGATGGGTGAGAGCAGCGACAGCGTTGCGGTATGCGGGCGGGTTTATCCGGGCTGCACAATCATCGTGCCTGCGGGCACCTGGCACAATCTCATCAACGCAGGGTGCTCTCCGCTCAAGCTGTATTCCATCTACGCGCCGCCCGAGCATCCCTTTGGTACCGTTCACGCGACAAAAAAGGATGCCTTAGCGGATGAACATCATTACAAGTAGCTTCTATCTCTTATTTCAACTCGGCGCCCTGCAATCGTACCATTTGTTATAATAACACTGAATAATACAAGGAGCTCGCCTGTTATCCGGCGAGCTCCTTGTACCTATGTGCCCTAAACGAGCATGTATAATCTGCTGGTTATACCGTAAACCGAAACAGTTCCGTCCAATACGCAAGCCCTTTGCCTGCCACCAAAAACACGATATGATACGCGCCGTTTCGGTCTGTACCCGCAAACAGCACCTCGCTGTAGGTCGGGTCATAGCCCTGCGGCGGCTCTGGAAAGTGTTCTATCGGCTTTTGCTGGCGGTACACCTCTCGGTATGGTTGCTCGGGTGTGGACAGGGCGAAGATATGGTAAACGGTGTTATTTATGTCGGTGACATAGAACTCCAAGAGCAAACTCTCTGTATCGCCCAGCTGAAACGAGCGCTGCGGAAAGCTCTTGTTAACACTTTCGCTCTGTGTGTGCGGGTAACGCTCCGCGACCAGTATTTCGTCCCGCGGAGTTAGTACGACGGGGTCAATGTCGCCAAATACGGCGACGGTATTGACCCCCTCCATCCCCAAATCGAAATCCATTAAAATCTCGTCTTCGTAGTGCCGGGAATCATGTTACTTTGATATGCCCCGATATGCTTAAACCCGCTGTACAGGTCAAACATCTGCCCGTTTAGCGCAGGAAAAAGCAGCTCTGGCACAAGCGCGGTTTCTTCGCCGTAGTACTTGACGTATTGCGTTACACTGTTGCATACAATTACATCAAAGTCGCTATCACCGTCCGTAATATTGTCGTTTGATACACTCGGCTCAAACGACACCTGTATTCTGTTATTGGTATCAACGGCGCGCCAAACCTCGCCCTCTAACAGGTATAGGATAGATTCGGTTAGTTGATACTTACCCGGGTAGTCAAACTGATACGCCCTGAATACCTGGTCGATGGCTGGCAATGCATTGTCGTCAAGTCTAGAAATAACCGCGGTGCATCCAAGCGACATATCCACCTGCATCGGCCCGTTCCACTCCTTATTTTCGGAGGAAACGGGCTGCGGCTCGGAATAGGGTTCACTGACATCGGGGATCTCGGTGCTGGCGGTGTAAATTTCGGTGTCTGTGGGCGCACAGGCAAGTAAGACCGTACACATCAGCACAGCCATACCCCCATACGTTAGCGCTCTTCTCATTGCCATCCTCCTCAGCTTTTTCGGTGTTCGTACGCCCCGCTCGGTAACAAAACATCCCGACGGGTTACGCGTCTATCGTTGCCCATGCTATCAATGCAATGGACGGTATGCGTGAGCAAGTCCACCTAAACTATTAAACGAATCAAAGCAGCGAAATGTGACAGGACGGCAAAGAAAACGAAACGTTTACGGGATAGGCAGTATGGTAAGCCTTCCTTCGCCTTTTTTACCTAGAACAGAAAGATACCCACAAGTGCACATCCGGCAATATAAAACACCGGGTGCTTTTTAAATTTGAACACCAAAAAAAGTGCGAGCGCAAACAAAACCGCTGCCCTGTAGTTGATAAGGGCACTCCAGTCAAAGGATTGTGAAAACGACTCCCATCTAAATATCGAGACCTTAAGTACCTCTAGGCACGCAACACTAATCAGCGCTGTTACCGTGGGGCGGATGCCATAAAACGCCGAGACAACGTATTTGTTGGTGCTAAACTGCGAAAGCACCCTGGAAACGAGCAGCACAATAATAATAGCGGGGAGAATGATTGCAATGGTGCTGATGATACTGCCCAAAACGCCAGCGGTGGAATATCCGACATAGGTCGCCATATTCAGACCGATGGCACCGGGGGTGGATTCGGAGATGGCAATCATGTCCACAACCTGCTCGTTGGTATACCATGGGTATTTGGTTGCAAGGTCGTACAGAAACGGGATGGTCGCCAGCCCACCACCTACGGCAAACAGACCAATTTGAAAGAACTCATAGAACAGCAACAGATACGTCATGCTACTTCACCTTCCTTGCAAAGACCTTTACAACTATGCCAACTGCCACTGCACACACAATAATCAGCACGGTTGAGATGCTTGTAAAGGCGGACAGTGCAAACGCTACTATGAAGATGATTACGGTAACGATGTCCTTGATGCCCTTGCTCCACATGGTTGCAATGGTCTGGATAATCAGTGCCGCCACAGCGACTCGCACCCCAATAAACGCCTTTTGCACAATGGGGTGGGTCATGTAGGGTGCCAGAACCGCCGCGATCGCCATAATAATAATCAAGGAAGGGAACGCTACTCCCAGAGCAGCGATTATACCGCCGCGCTTACCGCGAAGCTTATCGCCTACAAACACCGCCGTGTTAATGGCAATCATCCCCGGCAGGCACTGACTTACCGCATAGTAATCCATAACCTCTTCCTGTGTCAACCAGCCTCGGCGTTCGACGGCTTCCTTATTGATGATTGGCAGCATTGCGTACCCCCCGCCGAAGGTCAATGCGCTAATCTTACAAAACACATAGAAAATCTCCCATAAGGATGGTTGCTGTTTTTCTTGTTCCAATGCAAAGTTACCCCGCTTTCAATCCTGATGCAATAGTTAGTAGTGGTTGTGTGCAATGGTCAACTGTACCCTGCACCATCATAGACAACTGTTCGTTTGCGGCTGGGGAGTTCGCAATGCTTCCCCATTAGGTATTATACCCCGACCAAATGTAAAACTCAACCGGTACCGTTGCGCGCAGCGGGTCTTGGTCGTTGGATAACGGGTTTTTGCTTATTGTTGTGTTATTCTGTTGGCTTTCATACGCAAAACGAGCGCCGTGTCATATTATCCAAAAACAAAGTCATAACACCTTGTTTTATTCGCATATATATTATTACCTATGAGAATAAACGTGGAAGGGGACACGGTACAGTGAAGGGGAAGCCGGAGGAGCGCGCTACACAGCTCGCATTATATATGATAGAAAACAAACAGACGGTCCGGGGCGCCGCAAAGACGTTTGGAATATCTAAGAGTACGGTACATAAGGACGTTACCGAACGTCTTCGCAAAGTTAACAAGGCGTTGTACCTTCAGGTAAAGGATCTGCTTGAGCAAAACAAAGCAGAGCGTCACATTCGTGGCGGGCAGGCGACACGAGAAAAGTATCTTGGCAACAAGGGGTCGCCACAGGTGTTTTCTCATTATTAAGGTTGCCAACATAACAACAGCGCAAAACAGCCCGAATCCCTTTTAACGGATTCGGGCTGTTTTATTATCGTCTGCTTAGCTTTCGCTCTTTTTTATCGCTTCCATCGGGCTGACATACTTGCCGTCAACCAGCACCTCAAAGTGCAGGTGGGTAGGCAGTCCAACCTCGGCCAGTGCGGTATCGCCAACACAGCCGATTACTTCGCCAATCTCTACGGCATCGCCCTCGGAGACCGTCACGGCGTCGGTCAGCGAGCAGTAACGGCTTATCATGCCGTTTGCGTGCGTAATCTCCACCACCGTACCCCACATGCTGTCGGTATATACCTTGGTTACGGTTCCGTCGGTTACCGACTTAATGGGGGTACCCGCCTTGGCTGAAAAGTCAACGCCGTTGTGGGTACGCCAATCCTTCATCGTCTTATCCAAAACCAATTCACCGCCGGAGTAGCTGTTAATCAGCTCACCGGAGATTGGTAGCACGAACAATAAGTCTTGCTGCGGCATCTGCGGTACCACAGTTTGCAAGGAATCTTGTGCATCGTCTAAGGTAGTAACAGAATCCTGCGATGGCAACAACTCCTCCGACAATTCGGATGATGCGGAGGGCACGTTGTTCTCGATCGGCAGCGACGCTTCGTTGCGTCCTGCCTCCTCTATCTCGGGGAACGCCCAATCATTTTCACCTTCACTTTCTGCCGTTATGGGCTCCTGTGTCGTAAGCTTGTTTAGTGTGCCGTTAATCGCCGCCCACGACGCAAAGCCTGCACCGGCAAGGCAGATTGCCAGCGCGATGTAGAAGCCGTTTCCCTTTATGAATTTTCCGACCTTATTTTTGCCAAAATGAAGATTTCCCATAGTAAACAACACCTCCGAATGTATTTTTAACGTAATCCCATGCTTTTATGCCGTTCTCCGATACTTTTTATGGACAAATTATGAAGTGTCGGTCGTACATTTTGGATA
>JAEZQD010000053.1 GCA_023413185.1 Bacillota bacterium | reverse complement strand
TCGCAAGCTTTTCCTCCGAGGTGCTGGACACCGTGCTGGGCTGGGTGGGTCTGTATGCGCGGCAAAACAACGCCGTCATGCCTTCCGACGCGTTTGGTATTGTGCTGTACGTGCTGCTGTATATCGTGCTTTCCTCCGTGGTAGAGGAGCTTGTGTTTCGCGGGCTGGTGCTGCAATCGTTGCGGTGCTTTGGCGACGGGCTGGCGCTTGTGTGCTCGTCCGCGATGTTTGCGCTCATTCACACCGACCTTTTGATTTTGCCCTACGCCTTTTTGTCGGGGCTTGTTCTGGGCTACTTCGTGCTGCGGTCGGGTTCGGTTGTAACGGGCATTGTAATTCACTCGGTAAACAACCTGTTCTGGGTGGTTTACGATGTTGCCTCCAAGCGACTTGTTCCCGAGTGGAGCGGTATTGTCCGCGAGGGGATATCGATTGTATTTATCCTGTGCGGTTTGGTCGCGCTTATCGTTGCCGCAAGGCGGGATAAGGACCTGTTTACGCTTGCGCCCGCAAGGGCGGTGCTTCCGTTTAAGGCGCGGCTGCAGACGCTCATGGGCTCGGGTGCGATGATTCTTTTGTACATCGCAGCATCGGTGATTATGGCAAGCAGCCTCTCAACAACATACATCCCGTGGTAACGATAACCGACTAAGGAAGGGGCAATACCGATGCAGTATGAGCAAGGGTCACCAGAATACTTTATGTCGCTTGCCCTGCGCCTTGCAGAGATGGCATATGAGCGCGGCGAGGTGCCGGTGGGTGCTATTGTGGTCAAGGATGGTAAGATTATGGGCAGCGGCTTTAACGAGCGCGAAACGGGGCGATGCGCAACCCTTCACGCGGAGCTGACCGCCATAGAGAACGCATGCCGCGCCCTAAACAGCTGGCGGCTTTCGGATTGCGACCTGTATGTTACGCTCGAGCCCTGCCCCATGTGCGCGGGTGCGATCATCAACGCGCGGGTGCGCAGGGTGTACATCGGAGCGCTCGACGCTAAGGCGGGTGCGGTGCGCAGTGTCGCAAGCCTGTTTGAGATGCCGTTTAACCACCGTCCGCTTGTCACCTGCGGGCTTTTGGAGCAGCAGTGCGGGCAGATCTTGTCCGACTTTTTTGCGGGGCTGCGCAAAAAGCGCGAGCAGCGCGGCGAATAGAATAGCAGCTTATTCGCCTACGTTGTGTACGAAGCCACCTTGCAAAGATAACCCAAGCCTTGCACTCTACTTCGTCGAATTATTTCAGAGTTATTGCAATATCGAATCGTTTGGTGCGTTTGGGACGGGCATATGACGCTCGTCTCTATTTTTGTCGAATAATGGAGAATATTCATATATTCCTCTCATAAAAAACCTTAAAATAACCCCTTTTCACCGCAATTGTTGAAAACTATGTGGAAAGTGTGGAAAGTGTAAATCGAAACCTAAAATATAACGAGGGGTAATCGTTCGGGGCGAACATCTATTCACCCACTAGATATAGAAAAGGAGACAGCTTACTGCCTCCTTTATATTTACATATTGTGGTATTTACCCCTCAGATTCGTCGCTGTTTGGTGTTACGGCTCTGTCCGCGCCAATCGCGAGCGTACCCGACCGAAATTCGGGGTGGATAAAGACGATGGACTGCTTGCCGTCATCCCCCGTTTCATTGTCTACCGTCAGCACCAGCTGGTGTGTTTTATCCGCCCAAACCACAACATAGATGCCGCCTTTGTGGTATCCCCGCGCGCCCACGCCCTCGTGCTTGACCAGGTATAGGGTGTAATCCTTCGACTGTGTCATCTCGGGTAAGCTTTGTGCAGGGGGAAACCCGTCAGGATAGGGGGGATAGTCGCCGCCCTCGGGTACGGTGCCCGCCTTATACGCGTCCACCACCTGCTTGACCGCTTCGGTCAGCTCCTGCTTGCGCTCGGAGGTAAGGGTTGCGAAAAAGTTCATCGTATTGATGTTATCCTTAACCCACGGGTACGCTCTTGCCGTCAGCTCTTTGAGGTCATACACCGCACGACCTTCATTTAGCTCGCTAAAGGTTTCGTACGGGATGTCGAACTCCCGCAGAAAACCGTAGATATCCGCACACTGCTCTGCGGCAGAACGGCTGCTCACATACTCCTGGTGCGCCTGCTGCCCCACATGGGCAATCAGGGCAGGGGTGATAGTCTCCTCCCAGTCTTTATGAATGCCGTATCGGCACATCGTGTCGGGTTTTGTGCAGGCACACAGTAAAACAGCGGTAACAATGCAAAGGGTAAGGGCTCTTTTCAAACAGTCCACCTCATTTAAGTCATACAATCGATTTTTATTGCGAGTAACTACAGTATTGCATCTAATGCCGTGGTTGTAAATAGAGACAGGGCTTTATCCGACAAAATAACCGGCGTACCGATGATTCTTCTCGGTACGCCGGTGTAACTTTGTTTTCTATTCGTCCAGCTTGAGCACGCTCATGAACGCGTCCTGCGGCACCTCTACGCTGCCGAACTGGCGCATGCGCTTTTTGCCTTCCTTCTGCTTTTCGAGCAGCTTCTTTTTACGGGTGATGTCGCCGCCGTAGCACTTGGCAAGCACGTCCTTACGCATCGCCTTTACCGTCTCGCGGGCAATTACCTTGCCGCCCACCGCCGCCTGAATGGGGATCTCGAACATCTGGCGGGGGATGTTGTCCTTAAGCTTTTCCGCCATGCGGCGGGCGCGGGCGTACGCCTTATCGGCGTGTACGATAAACGAAAGCGCGTCGATGACATCGCCGTTGAGCAGGATGTCGAGCTTAATGAGCTTGGACTGGGCGTAGCCCGCCAGCTCGTAGTCAAACGACGCGTAGCCGCGGGAACGGCTCTTGAGCGCGTCGAAGAAGTCGTACACAATCTCGTTTAGGGGCAGCTCATAGTGCAGGTCTACGCGGTCGGTGTCCAGATACTTCATATCCTTAAAGGTACCGCGCCGCTCCTGGCACAGCTCCATGATATTGCCCACATACTCGCTGGGGGTGTAGATGTGGGCGTTTACCACCGGCTCCTCGGCACCCGCTATCAGCGACGGGTCGGGGTAGTTGGTGGGGTTGTCGATGTAGATGTCCTCGCCGTTTGTCATGTGCAGCAGGTAGATTACGCTGGGTGCCGTGGTGACAAGGTCGAGGTTATACTCGCGCTCTAAGCGTTCCTGCACAATCTCCATATGCAACAGCCCTAAAAAGCCGCAGCGAAAGCCAAAGCCCAGCGCGACCGAGGTCTCGGGCTCGAAGGACAGCGCCGCGTCGTTGAGCTGCAGCTTCTCCAGCGCCTCGCGCAGGTCGGGGTAGCGCGCGCCGTCGGAGGGGTAGATGCCGCAGAACACCATGGGGTTTACCTTGCGGTAGCCGGGCAACGCCTCCTTGGCGGGGCGGTCGGCGTCGGTCACGGTATCGCCCACACTGGTATCCTTTACGTTTTTGATGCTGGCGGTGATGTAGCCCACCTCGCCCGCGCGCAGCTCGGCACACGGAATCAGGCTGGTGGGACCCATCGCGCCCACCTCCACCACGTCAAACTCAGCACCCGTCGCCATCATGCGAATGGTCTGCCCTGCACGTACCGTGCCCTGCATAATGCGCACATACACGATAACGCCCTTGTACGCGTCGTACACCGAGTCAAAGATCAACGCCTTAAGCGGCGCGGTATCGTCACCCTCGGGCGGGGGGATCTGTGCGACAACGCGCTCGAGCACCTCTTCGATGTTCACACCCGTCTTTGCCGAGATGCGGGGCGCGTCCATAGCAGGCAGACCGATGATGTCCTCGATCTCCTTGCTCACACGCTCGGGGTCGGCGGCGGGCAGGTCAATCTTGTTGATGACCGGCACCACCTCTAGGTCGTGGTCGATGGCAAGGTAGGTGTTGGCAAGCGTCTGCGCCTCGATGCCCTGGGACGCGTCCACCACCAGTATCGCGCCTTCGCACGCGGCAAGGGAACGCGACACCTCGTAGTTAAAGTCCACGTGCCCCGGGGTGTCTATCAGGTTAAAATCATAGGTCTCGCCGTTTTGCGCGGTATACGCAATGCGCACGGCGCGCGCCTTAATCGTAATGCCCCGTTCGCGCTCCAGGTCCATGTTGTCAAGCAGCTGCTCGCTCATGTCCCGTTGCGCCACGGCACTGGTTTTTTCTAAGATGCGGTCGGCAAGCGTACTCTTACCGTGGTCGATGTGCGCGATGATACAAAAGTTGCGAATATGCTCACGGTCGCGGCCCAAATACCATTCCTCCTGCTGTAAGCTGTGGCTTTGATAGCTATATATACTCGGTCATTATATCATGCCCGTGTATTCTTCGCAATCATCAGCCCATAAAACGTGAACCACAGCGGTATCCGTTCCGACTAAAGCAGCAGCAACAGATCAATCACAGCTAACGCCCCCATGCTATATATAAGCAGGTTAGAATAGACCGAGGTAAAACCATTATCGAGCTTTTTACGAAACAAAAAGTGAATAATTGTGTGAAAAACAAGAAAGAGATTAACCCCAAGATATAGAGCAATACATTCGCCCATCACGAGTCGAGGGATTAAGAGGATGACCCATATGTACAGCGGAAGATGAGCAAGCGCAAAAATTAGATACGCCGTTTTCTCTTTCATGTCTTTTAACACAATGAACATTTTCCACTCTTTTGCTCGTATGGCGTCCATTTCATGCAGTATTAAAAGGGATAGATTAATAGTAAACAGTATGAAGGTTACACTCATCAACTCTGCCTCCTAAAAATTATATATCAATAGCGTAACAGCGACAGTTTTAACTATGATTATTGTACACCCAACAACAAAGTCCATACAACCCGCCGACCGCCTTAGCACGCTTCGTCCTCCGTCAGCCGACGAAGACCACCCTGCTTTACCGCAACAAACAACAGCGCGGTGGCAACGGTGTAGCCGCCCATGAACACAAAGCCCGCCCGCAACCCCAGCGGCTCGCTCACTGCCGAAAACGCAAGATAGGGCAGTATGGCGTACAGGTTTGAAGCAAGCGATGCAACCGAAAGCACAGTGGCGCGCAGCGCGGAGGGCACCTCCCGCTGCAGGCTGCCCTCTGCAAGCACCACAGCACCCGAAAGAAGCGCATAGAACAAGAGGTACAGCGGCAGCAGCCACAGCGAGAAAAACAGCGCGGACACCATAAGCGCGAAGCCCCCCGCAAGCCCAAGCAACGCAAGGCGGCGCACACTGCCAAACAGGTGTTTCACCCTATACGCAAATCGCGCGCTCAGCGCCTCTATGCCCGTGCGTACCGCGCCCCATACACCCACCCAGCCCAAGGGCAGTAGGATGTGGCGCGCCTCGAGCGCCTGCCTCGCGTACAGCTGGTCGTACTCCTCCAAAATGCCGGGGGCAATGGCAACCAGTGTGCCAAACAGCAAAAGTGTGAGCACCGTTTTGCTCTGCTTGCATGCCCGAAGCCCTTGAGAAAACCCGCTCAGGTACTCCCGAAAGCCGCCCTCGCTCTGGTTTTCCGCCTTCTCGGGCTGCTCAAACAACAGCGCGGCGGCAAACGCGATACCCACCGACACCATAGACAGCACCGTGACAAGCGCAAAGCCAAAGGTTGTGGCAAAGCCGCCCAGCAGCATGGCTAGCGCAAGCCCCAGTCCGCCGTAAAAACGCGCCCTGCCCGCAAACCGTTCGTACCGCTCCTGCTCGCCGTATTGTACCAGTACATCGTATAGAAGCGCCTCGGTGGCGCCGGAGCACAGAGCGATCTGCACACCCCACAGCACAAAGCCTGCGGCAAACAGAAAAAACCCGTCGGCAAACAGCCACAAAAGGTATGCCGCCAGCTTAAACAGCGTGCCAATCACAATAAGCTGCTTGCGGCTCCATTTATCCGCCAGCACGCCGGAGGGAAACTCCAGCACAAACACAGGCACGCTCCAGATAATCATCAGCAGCGAAATAAGGGGGATGCTTAGCCCCTTTTCTTCAAACAGCAGCATGTACACGGGGTAAAGCAGTACAAACTCCAGGAAAAAGCAGTGGGTGTAAAACAGCAATATAAAAAATTTAAGCCCTTTCATCAAACAGTCCTCCAGTATTGTGTTTTGGTGTCGGTTTCTTTGCCGCCAATACGGAGGTGCTCGGGCAGTATGGGCAACACAAACAGCCGTCAAGAGCGGGTCTTCACGGCGCAGTCTTTTTCGGGTTAGCCGGCGGTACTGCTACTGCCCGGTATCAAGAAAGCAAAGGTGCATCCTCTGTCGCTCCTCTCACCCATTCTAACAACAGTATACCATAAAATTCTAAATACGCCATTGCATTTATGCCGTTTTCTATACTTTTATTGAGCAAAAGCCGTACAGACCCCACGGCAATCGTCACGCATCCTTGTATGCGCGCAGCAAGATTGGCAACACTAGTCCAAAGCAAACGGTTCAAAAAAGGAGAACGCCATGACGCATTTTACCGTTGTTCTAATCTTGTTTTCGGTGTACACCTTGTTTGTTGTCGTCGGCGCGGTGTCGATGCTTACGGCAAAAAGGCGCAAGTTCCTTCCGCTTCTGGTTTTTGGCTATGTGCTGCTTTCGGTCTTCGTATTCTTTGAGGGTATGGGCTTTTTTCGCACCCCTGCGTTTGTGCTGGGGCTTGTGTTTTTGTGTGTGCTGCTGCACACGCTGGTGGGCGAGCATCTGGCGGTATACCACAAATCCACTACCTTTGACCGATGGCTACACCTTACTGGCACGTTTACCTTTGCCCTGTTTGTTAACTCCATCATCGACAACACCATAAAGCCGCCCCCACTGCCCAAGGCGTACCTGTTTGTGTTCGTGGCGGCGCTTGGTACCGCGCTCGGCTCGGCGTTTGAGGTGTTTGAGTACTTTCACGACAAGGCGACACAGCACAAGCCGCGCCTGCCCACCCAGCACGGGCTAAAGGACACCGACACCGACATGCTGTTTAACATCGTCGGTGCCGCTTTGGCGGGGCTTGTCGCCGTGTTTGTGTATGCGTAACACAACAAAACAGACAAGGCGCATTGGGGTGACAATCCCTTTGCGCCTTGTCTGCTTTGATGTATGTTGGTGCTACAGGTTTTCCAAAATCTTAATCTCGGTTTTCATGATGTACTCGGGGTTTGGCTTAATGCCCGACACCAGATAATCAAACGCGATGCGCACCGAGCGGTAGCCCTGGGTATAGGGCTGCTGACAGATGGTGGCGGCAATCATGCCCTTTTTCATCATCTCCACGGTGGTGGGGGTCTTGTCAAAGCAGATGATCTTGACCTTTTTGTTCATGCGCATCGAGAGTACGGCGCGGCACACACCGTACACGCCGCCCGCCACAACGTACAGCGCGTTGATGTCGCTGTGGGTTTCGAGCATGGTTCTGGTTACGTCGTAGGCGATGATCTCATCGTCGTTGGTCTCGGCAATATCGACCACCCGAAGGTCGGGGAACTTGCTGGTCATTACGTTTTTAAACCCCGCAATGCGCCGTGCGTGACCAAGCACCCGAACCGAGCCGGTTAAAATACCCACCTTCGCGCTGCCGCCCGTCATCATGCCCAGCATGCCGCACGCCGTTTCGCCGCCCTTATAGTAATCGCTGCCCACATAGCACAGGCGTCCCGTGTTTTCAATGTCGTTGTTCACCGCCACCACGCACAGCCCCGTTTGGCACAGGGCGTTGAGCCTTGCCTCAATCTGCGGGTCGCTGATGGGGGTGATTACCAGTGCGTTAACCTGCGGCGCCATCTCGTCAATCAGCTCCAGCTGACGCGCCACGTCATAGCCCTTCATGGTCTTTAGCAGTATTCTGGTATCGTAGTCGGCAAGCTCGCCTTCCGCGCGGCGGATGCCGCGCAGCACGTCGTCAAAGAACACGTTGCCCTCCGAGTTCATCAGGCAGCCGATGGTAAACGCCTTTTTCTTTGCGGCAAGCGCCTTGCCCGCGATGTTGGGCACATAGCCGAGCTGTGCCGCCGCGTTGCGAACCAGCTGCTCGGTTTGCGGCTTAACCCTGCCGCGGTTGTTCAGCACACGGTCCACCGTGCCGCGGGACACCCCGCAGATTTCGCTAATCTGTTTTATCGTAACAGACATGTTACGCGTCACATCCTTCTATGCCAATATGGGTGAAACACCAAAAGAACCGGTGCGGTTGCGTTACCATGTGCCCGCACACATTGCACAACGCGCAGCAAAGACAATCGCGTCGAAACTTGTAGTAAACGGTATGCGGCACCCCTATGTGCTCAGGCACACGAGTGGGGGCATCTTGTCGAACCCTGTGTCTGC
>JAEZQD010000008.1 GCA_023413185.1 Bacillota bacterium | reverse complement strand
TGCCGGTATGGGCGAGCTGCATCTGGAGATCATCGTCGATCGCCTGCTGCGCGAGTTCAAGGTCGAGGCCAATGTCGGCGCACCGCAGGTCGCTTACAAGGAAACCGTGAAGGGCAAGGCAGACGTCGATATGAAGTATGCCCGTCAGTCCGGTGGTAAGGGTCAGTACGGCCACTGCCGCATCACTGTCGAGCCCAACGAGCCCGGTAAGGGTTACGAGTTCGTCAACGCCATCGTTGGCGGTGCCATCCCGAAGGAATACATCCCGGCTATCGACAATGGTATCCAGGGTGCTATGAAGTCCGGCGTTCTGGCAGGCTATCCTGTTGTTGACGTCAAGGTCACCCTGTGGGATGGTTCTTATCATGAGGTCGACTCCTCTGAAATGGCCTTCTCCATTGCAGGTTCTATGGCCTTCAAGGACGCTATGCGCAAGGCTGACCCCATCATCACCGAGCCCATCATGAAGGTTGCTGTTATCGTTCCTGATGAGTATCTGGGCGATGTCATCGGCGACCTGAACTCTCGCCGTGGCCAGATCCAGGGCATGGAGGCAATGGCAGGCACTCAGCGTGTCAACGCTTTCGTTCCTCTGGCTCAGATGTTCGGTTATGCCACCGACCTGCGTTCCAAGACCCAGGGCCGTGGCCAGTATGTCATGGAGCCTTCTCACTACGAGCCGGTTCCCAAGAACATTGCCGACCAGATCATTGCTGGCCGCACCAAGGCTTGATTGCCTGAAACAAAGTAAAATTTTGCCGGGGTAGTGTAGCTCCGGCAAAATTTCCTGTAAAAGCACTTGATTTTACAGGACAAATTTAGTAGAATAGTTTTGCAATGCAATTCTGTGTTTGCAGGACTGTTGTAACCAAATTCAATCCGTTTAAGGGAGGATATTCCAATGGCTGAAAAGGCAAAATTTGACCGTTCTAAGCCGCATGTTAACATCGGCACCATCGGTCACGTTGACCACGGCAAGACCACTCTGACCGCCGCTATCACCAAGTATCTGGCACTGAAGGGCGACGCAGACTTCATGGACTATGCCAACATCGATAAGGCTCCCGAGGAGCGCGCTCGTGGTATCACGATCAACTCAGCTCTCGTCGAGTACCAGACCGATGCTCGTCACTACGCTCACGTTGACTGCCCGGGCCATGCTGACTACGTTAAGAACATGATCACCGGTGCTGCTCAGATGGACGGCGCTATCCTGGTCGTTGCTGCTACCGATGGTCCCATGCCCCAGACCCGTGAGCACATCCTGCTCGCCCGTCAGGTTGGCGTGCCCAAGATCGTTGTCTTCATGTACAAGAGCGACATGGTCGACGACGACGAGCTGCTGGATCTGGTCGAGATGGAGATCCGTGAGCTGCTGAACGAGTACGACTTCGATGGCGACAACACCCCCATCATCCGTGGTTCTGCTCTGAAGGCTCTGGAGTCCACCAGCACCGATCCCAACGCCCCCGAGTACAAGTGCATTTGGGAGCTGATGGACGCTGTTGACAGCTACATCCCCACTCCTGATCGTGCTGCTGACAAGCCCTTCCTGATGCCCGTTGAGGACGTCATGACCATTTCTGGCCGTGGCACCGTCGCCACCGGTCGTGTCGAGCGTGGTACTGCCCACGTCGGCGACCAGATGGAGATCGTCGGTATCAAGGAAGAGAAGATGACCACCACCATCACCGGCCTCGAGATGTTCCGCAAGAGCCTGGAGTTCGCTCAGGCTGGCGATAACATCGGCGCCCTGCTGCGTGGCGTTGACCGTGACCAGATCGAGCGTGGCCAGTGCCTGTGCCAGCCCGGTTCTGTTCATCCCCACACCACCTTCGATGGCCACGTTTACGTCCTGAAGAAGGAAGAGGGCGGCCGTCATACCCCGTTCTTCAACAACTATCGTCCTCAGTTCTACTTCCGCACCACCGACGTTACCGGTATCATCACCCTGCCCGAGGGCACCGAGATGTGCATGCCCGGCGACAACGTAACGATGGATGTTGAGCTGATTACCCCCATCGCTATCGAGCCCGGACTTCGCTTCGCTATCCGCGAGGGTGGACGTACCGTTGGTTCCGGCGTTGTTAGTGCTGTTACCGACAAATAATTAAGGCGGTTATCCGTCACATAAAAGGGAAGCGTGCAAACGCTTCCCTTTTTCGCGCCTCCCCCCTTCGGTTTGACAACCCTTCAACGGGGCGGTATGATATACTCAACAAACTTCAAAACGAATCCGTTTTGAACCGCACAAAAAACCGTGCGGCGCCCACAAATGTGGGCGGTTTGTGGAGTCTATAGTCAATAAACACGCCATTCGGCGTGCGGCAGGTACCTGCCGCTTGAAAACAGGGACTGTTTTCAAGTTTATCGACTATATAAGAATTAACTATATACTCATGATAACCGAAAGGAACGCGCTATGAACAGGCTTGGATTTTATACCTTCCACCCGATCACGCAGCTCGTTTATTTCGCGGCTGTTTTTATCCTTTCCTTCCTTTCCATGAACCCCGTTATTGTATGTGCAAGCCTATTGTTTTCTATTGTGTATATACTGCGTTACAACGGAAAAACCGAGTTGATTCGTTTGCTGCGCCTGGGGCTCCCGCTGGGTATACTAGTTACAATAGTTAACCCGCTGTATAATCATCGGGGCAGAGTGGTGCTTTTCACCCTGTTTTCAAAACCCATAACGCTCGAGGCGCTGCTTTTCGGGCTGGTGTCGGGGCTTATGCTGTTGAGTGTGATACTGTGGTTCGGCGTTTTTACTGCCCTATTATCCGGCGAACGGTTGCGCGCGCTGTTTGGCGGCAGACTTTCGTCAACGGTATTGGTGATTACGATGACAATGCGCCTGATTCCCATGCTCATTGGCCGCCAGCAGGAGATTTCGGACACGCTGTCCTTACTGTCCCCGCCGATTACAAAGGCGCAGGGCGTTATGGCACGGGCAAAGACCTTTGCCCAAACCATAACCGTCTTAATCGCAAGCTCGCTGGAGGATTCCGTAGACACCGCGCGGTCGATGCAGGCGCGGGGCTATGGTGCGGCAAGAAGAACACGGTACCAAACCGAGCGAATTACGGGGCGGGATATCACGGTCTGCGTGGCTGTGTTTATTCTATTTGTAATATCCATAGTAATCTATACGACTTTTGGTCTTTCGTTTGTGTTTTATCCTGTCATGAGCACGGTCACAGTGGTAGGATGGCAGGGCGTTTACGCTCTTTTGCTTTTTGTGCTATTGATGATACCGCTAACATGCGACGGATGGGAGGTGGTTCGGTGGAACTGG
Organism: Bacillota bacterium; assembly: GCA_023413185.1. Lineage (GTDB taxonomy): Bacteria > Bacillota > Clostridia > Oscillospirales > Ruminococcaceae > Acetanaerobacterium. Next base: position 6,458 of record JAEZQD010000008.1, on the reverse strand, counting down.
TTGAGGTAGTCGATTTTTCGTTTTCTTATGGGCAAGCTTCCCAAAACGCGCTGGACTGCATCAACTTTACCGTCAGTGCGGGGGAGTTCATTCTGCTTTGCGGGGCGTCGGGCAGCGGCAAGTCCACCCTGCTCGCAAACCTAAAGCCCGAGCTTAGCCCAACCGGCAGGCGAAAAGGGCGCATTTCCTTCGCGGGCACGGAGCGAAACGACCTTGACGCATTACAGTCGGCGTGTGATATCGGGTTTGTCATGCAGGATGTCGACAGCCAGCTGGTCACCGACACCGTCCGCGCCGAGCTTTGTTTTGGGCTGGAGTCCCTCGGCTTTCCGCCTGAGATCATTCGACGCCGCGTCGCCGAGATGGCAAGCTTCTTTGGGCTGGGACGGCTGCTCGACCAAAAGGTCGCCACCCTGTCCGGCGGACAAAAGCAGACGGTCAACCTCGCTTCGGTTTTGGCGTTGTCTCCGCGCCTTCTGCTGCTCGATGAGCCGACCTCGCAGCTAGACCCGGTCGCCTCGCGCGACTTCTTGTCTATGCTGCTGCGCCTAAACCGCGAGCTGGGCATTACCGTCATTGTTGCAGAGCACAACACCGAGGCTTTGTTTTCGTTGTGCAGCCGCGTCATAACTATGGACAACGGTAAGCTGTGCTTCGACGGTGGTACCAGGGACTGCGCAACCTGGATGGCGCGGCAGGGCGATCCGTTTGCGGCGCTCTTGCCCGCTGCTGCCCGAATCTTTGACACGCAAGAGCCGATTCCACTAACCGTAGCGGAAGGGCGTGCGTTGTTTGAGGGCAGGGTAAAGGTGAAACACCCCGAGCTACCTCCGCCACAGCAGCACGCACCGCAAAAGGATGTTGCGGTACGGGCAAACGGGGTAGCGTTCGGCTATCACTCAGTTGGGCAGCCACTCTTTCGGGGGTTAGAGCTTTGTGCGTACCGGCAGGAGATTACAGCGATACTGGGGGACAATGGCGCGGGAAAAACCACCCTGTTAAAGCTTTTGTGCGGACTGTTAAAGCCGGTCAGAGGTAAGGTCTCCGTTTACCTAAAGGGGATGAAGGCGGCATACCTGCCCGCCAACACCAAGCTGTTGTTTGTGCGCGATACCGTCCGAGAGGATCTGCTCGATATTGCGGGCGTTAGCAGCAACCAAGACGCCGGACAGAAGGCTTTAGACCTTGCGCGGTTGCTTGGCATCACAAACCTTTTAGATTGTCACCCCTACGATATCAGCGCGGGGGAGCGTCAGCGCGCGGCACTTGCGAAGGTATTGCTTTCCTGCCCCGACCTGCTTTTGCTGGACGAACCCACCAAAGCACTTGACCCTGTGGCAAAGCAACAGCTTGCGGCGGTATTAAAACAGCTCACACGGCAGGGTGTCACCGTAATTATGGCAAGCCACGATACCACGTTTTGCGCGCAGTATTGCGACCGATGTGTATTGTTGTTTGATGGAGCGGTCGCATGTGCCGCGCCTCCGCGCTCCTTTTTTGGGGGGAATGCGTTTTACACCACCCCCGCCAGCCTGATTGCATCCGGCTACCGTCATCACGCGGTAACCTGCGAGGAGGTGCGCGGGCTGTGGCAAGAATAACGCAACGCATGGCGTGGGTACTGTGTGCGGTGCTCTTTGCTTTGGGGGTACTGGCTGCTGTGTGGGCATATGCGACGCAGAGAATCAGCCTTCCGCTGCTGTCGGCATCAGGGGCACTGCTGGTTCTGCTGTTTGGTTTTGTAGGGTTTGAGCTGAGAAGACCCGATGCAAAGACCCTGTCCTCAATTGCGGTGCTTTCGGCGGTTGGGGTTGCGGGCAGGGTGCTGTTTGCACCGCTTGCTAATTTTAAGCCGCTTGGCGCAGTGGTCATTGTCGCGGGGGCTGTGTATGGACCGTTCGCCGGCTTTGTGACGGGTGCGGTGAGTACCCTGTGCTCCAACATGCTGTTTGGGCAGGGGGCATGGACACCATGGCAGATGCTCGGCTTTGGTCTGGTCGGCGCAGGGGCAGGCATCTTAGGCAAGCAGGGGTTTTTGCAAAGGCGTACAGCAATCTGTGTGTACGGTGCGTTTTCGGGGTTTGCGTACGGGGTTGTGGTAGACTCCTTCTATCTGCTGGGCTATGTTGCGCCGACAAGGGAAGCGATATGGACGGCGGTAGCGGGCGGACTGCTGTTTAGCACGATCCATGCGGCGGCAAACGTGTTCTTTCTCGCACTGTTTGGCAGGGCGTGGATAAAAAAGCTTGCTCGTATACGGGATAAATGATGACCGAACCGCACCACTGCTTCCAAAGCGGCGAGATAAGGCAAAATAAATTCTCGAATAGATTACCATATTATCAGACCCGTTCAGAAGAAAAACCAAAGCGGAATGCGCATTTTGCAATAAAGTCAATGCAATACCCATGCGGCAAGGCTAGGGTAGATGTCGCGGCAGTTTGCCGATGTGCATAAGATAAAGCGTAAGGGCTGAGGGCTTATGCGTTTAGCAGAGGTGGCGGATATTGCCGGAGGTCGTCGGGGCACAAATCGACTTCCAAACAGGGTAGTTGGTATGAAAGCCGACCTGCCTTGACGTCACAAAACCGCCCGCAGGGGAGCCTTTGCGTCACAACGCATGCTGCCCATCGGTTCTTTGAATATAATGCCTCCGAAGGACTGTGTGTTCCAAGAGCTTAACGGAAAATGCCGGCGGAAAATGCCGTCGGGATTTGCCGCCAGCCTTTGCCGCCGGCTTACTGCCGGCGGTTCGGTGGCAGTATACTCAACGCAGCTACTTCGTTTGAAATGCTGCAAATACGTATGCCAAAGCCCGCATCTATGTGATGCGGGCTTTGGCATGCCGTATGGATCGCACTAATATTTGTATCAAATAACTAGAAATCTCCGTGAACATAAACTGTAATCTATTGCTGATGGAAGAAAGATATTCCCTAAAATTTACGATATGTTCACTTATTAAAGCGATGTTCGGTTGACGTTTTACTTTGCGTAGTTTAAAATAGTACAGTAAGCGACAAGTTACTAATATTATTATGAATCAATCTACATTTTCGCCACGGCGGTTGCACCGCCTGTTTAATGCCGCTGTGTGGGAGGGAGTTTTATCATGCGTCCGATTACCGTTTCCCCGTCCATCCTTGCCAGCGACTTTGCCAACCTTGCTCAGGAAATTACCCGCGTAGAGCAAGCGGGTGCCGACTGGGTGCACATAGACGTGATGGACGGTCACTTTGTACCAAATATTACACTCGGACCGCCTATTGTGGCGAGCCTGAGAAAAACAACCAAACTGGTTTTTGACGTACATCTCATGATATCCGAGCCGCTGCGCTACGCAAAGGCGTTTGCCGATGCGGGCGCAAACATCATTACCATCCACAAGGAAGTCGTTGACGATGTAAAAGAGGCGGCAAAACAGCTTCACACGCTGGGTGTTCGCGTCGGACTGTGTATCAAGCCCGCTACCCCGGTCGAGGAGATTCTGCCCTATCTGCCTGACATCGATATGGTGCTTGTTATGACGGTGGAACCGGGCTTTGGCGGTCAGAGGTTTATGGGCGATATGCTTACGAAGGTCAGCGCAATCCGTACACAGTGCGACCGTCTGGGCATTGCCCTTGACATCGAGGTGGACGGCGGTGTGGATGCCGTTACCGCGCCACTCTGCAAAAAAGCCGGAGCCAATGTGCTGGTGGCAGGCAGTGCCGTATTTGGCACGAAGGATTATACAGCCGCAATCAGCGCCATTCGGCAGGGATAATTACAACGTTTTTAGTATCTTCAGCGTGTTTTTGGTCAGCAGTAGGCTGCCGTGCTCGTCAAGGTAGGAAAGATCGGTGAGCCCGCTGCCGCATTGCTTTCCAAACTCGCACAGTAGGGGCGTTAATCGCTGTGCACTCTTTGCACCCAGCACCAGACGATAGCGTCCGTTTAGCGAATACAAGGCAAGCGGGGTAATGTTTTCAAGACACGCACGCGCAAACCGCGCGGCGTCGTCGATGTGTTCAAACTCAAAGATAACCGGCAGCGCTTCGGTAACAAACGGCTTTTTTCTTGTCTCGCCCAAAGGCGCCTTATCAAGCTTGGTGAACAGCAGCGTACAGCTGCCGTCTGTGTTTGAGAAGGCCTCGATATAAAGTCTTGCACCGGTAAAATCAAACCCTGTTTTTGCTTTTGCAAAGCTTAATAGCTCGGATATTGCACGTTTGCTGGAGGGGCTTTGATAATCAAGCTCCTCATAGGTCAACTTTAGCCGCTCCATATCAGATATGGTCAGCAATATCTTAATTTTATCGCTGTTTATTGCTTTGATTATCAAAAACAATCACCCTCCAACAACAGGGATTTACCGCTAAAGCATTTCGCATGTTTACACACTATGCGAAATGATATGCGGTTCGATGGCGTTTATACTGGTTGCGGGCAAGACGATAAATGCATCCCGTAACAGTATATGCCGACGCAATGACAAGGGCTTATGGTTGCTAACATGCAAAGAACATCATTCGTACAATATCACCCCCTCGGTTTTACATGGAGATAAGTATAAGAGGTGAAGGAATATGGCAGCAGGCTGGTTGAGCGGAGAAAATCTGTATCAGGCAAAGGAACCCGCGTTTTCCCGCGAACAAAAGCGGCTTTTACATCCGAAGGTTCTGTATCTGCCCGACTACAACGAATTTGGCGCGCCCCCTCCCAGACCACTTACCGCAGACGCGGTTTTGCTTGGGAGGTACGAGCTGTATTACCCGCGCCTTGAATGCGACTCGTTTATGCGCTTTTCGTTAAAGGGGAGTCCGGACCCCGAAACGGATGCCCAGGTATTTTCCCATAACAAGGACAAACATAAGATTAAACGCGAGCGTCATCCGTTTGCAAAGGTAAAAGAAACCCTCGACGTCGATTATTTTGAACTCGAGGAACTCATAGAGATTGCCAACAAGGCGTGTATTGTAGACGAGACCGACGGCAGGTTTTTAAGCGACAAGCTTAAGGTGCTGTACGACGGCGGATATTCGGCACTGGTATGCGATGCGGTTGATGAGCAGCCCTACGTGTCCTCTAACATCAACACGTTGCTGCAACATAGCAGCGAGGTGCTTGGCGCGCTGAAGATGCTGGCGACCGCATGTGGCATTAAGAACTTCTTTGCACTGAGCTACGCGGATATTGACGATGCCGAAACAGTAATCCCACATAAGATGTATGACATTCCCATACGGCGCATTTACGGGCGCTACCCGGTGCGTGACAGGGTAAAGAAGACGCTTGCGAAGTTCGGTCGCGGGTATATCATCGGCGCGCAGGCGCTTTTGCACCTTTGGCGCGCGGTTCAAACCGGGCAGGCGCAAAACACAACCATTGTGACGGTGGCGGGCGACTGTGTGGGCAACCCCTGTAACGTAGAGGTACGGGTGGGCACAACGGCACGCGAGGTTTTGGAGTTTTGCGGTCTGATTAAAAACCCGTCAAGGGTTGTAATGGGCGGCAGTATGCGCGGGGTTGCGATTGTCGACCTCGATCTTCCCGTTTTACATACCACACGGGCGGTGCTGTCATTTTCAAGACCCATTCAGAACCCCGTTCTGGACTGCATCCTATGCGGACGCTGCGTGGAGAGCTGCCCCAGAAAGCTTGCGCCCAACTATCTATACAAAAACTTTCAAACAGGCAATGTGGGGGCACTGACAAAACTACGCGCGGATAAGTGCATTGAATGCGGCGTGTGCTCCTATGTCTGCCCCGCAAATCTTGAACTAACCCACAATGTTAAAAAGGCGAAGCGGGTTGTGAAAGGGGTTTTGGAATAATGGTCTTACAGGCTGCAAAAGCCCCCAATATCCGTTATAAAGAGAACGTACATACCCTGTTTACCGATGTGATTATCGCTATGGTACCGCTTATTGCCATGGCGTACTTCTATTATGGTCCGCGTTCGCTGTTTTTAGCGCTTTCGGCTTCGGCACTTTGCTTTGCGTTTGATCTGCTCTGCCGTAGGCTTGCGCACAAGAAGATTAAGCTCAACGACTTCTCTGCGGTAATAACCGGTCTTGCCATCGTGATGCTTCTGCCGGTTACGGTGCCGTTTTACGTGGTGGTTACGGCGTGTGTTTTTGCCGTATTCATTGCAAAGCACCCGTTTGGCGGTCTTGGCGCAAATATGTTTAACCCGGCATGCGCAGGCGTCGCGTTTGTAACGGTGTGTTGGCCGACCACAGTGTTTGGCTTCCCCAAACCGTTTGATGAGATACCGCTGCGTATTACCCAGGCACTCCCGCAGGCGTTGTCGCCCGCAAGTGTACTGAAGATGCACGGCGAGCCATCAGGCGACCTGCTTTTGATGTTTCTCGGCAACTTTTCGGGCGCGATGGGTGCCACCGCTATCCTTGTAATTATCAGCTGCCTGTTCTTTCTGTTGTTTCGGCGCACCATTACATGGCACATTCCGCTTT
>JAEZQD010000003.1 GCA_023413185.1 Bacillota bacterium | reverse complement strand
TTGTTCAACTGATTTCCGTCCTGCTTTTGATTGTGTACCTAGCACTTGTGATTGGTATACAGTTTGGCGACCGTCTTGGATATATCCTGCTGGCGTGCACGGCAGGCACTACGCTGGGTGTTTCATTTGGTGCCATGGTGGGCGCACTGCTCAAACGACGCGAGGGCATAAAGGTTGCGATTTTAATCGGAATCTCGATGGTAAGCACGTTCCTTGCTGGTTTAATGTATCCGGATATGAAGTACATCATAGCAAAAAACCTGCCGCTGCTTTCTTATCTTAACCCGGCAAACCTTGTGGCGGACGCGTTTTATGCGCTGTACTACTACGACACCCTTGACCGGTTCTTGTTAAACATCGGGCTGCTATTCGGCTTTTCGGGTGTGTTCTTCTTAATCGTATTTGTTGTAATGAGGAGGCAGAAGTATGCAAGTCTTTAAGGTGTATTTTAAGATCATACAAAAGAACCTGCCTCAGATGCTAATTTATCTCGTTGTGTTTGTCGCACTTGCCGCCATGTTTACCAACTTTTCTCCCACAGCGGCCATCGAAGACTTTACCGAGACAAAAATCAGCATTGCCATCATCAACGAAGACACCGGCGCAGAGTTTGCCGAACAGTTTGCCGATTATCTGGGCAAGCACGCTGTTGTAAAGGATGTGGGAACCGAAAAGAGCCAACTGATGGACGCGCTCTTCTTTCGCGAGGTCAGCTATATTCTGCGCATCCCCAAAGGGTTCTCCGACTCCTTTTTAAGCGGCGACAACGCAAGACCATTACAAAAATCCGTCTCCCCCGACTCCAGCTCCTCGGTACAGGTGGATTATCTGGTTAGCCGCTATCTATCCCTTGCCACGCTTTACAACAAGGCGCTGCCCGAGCTTAGCGCGCAGGAGCTTGCGCAGTATATCACGGGCGACCTTGCAAAGGGAGCCGACATTGGGTTATCCACAAATCAGGAGATTAAACGATCCGACAGTCTGCTGTACTACTTCCGTTATTATGCGTACTCGATTATGGCGATTATGGTTCTTGGCGTAACCTCAATTATGATGGTGTTTGGGCAAAAGGACATCAAGCGGCGCAACTATGCCTCCCCCGTAAAAAACCTCAGCATCAACCTGCAGCTTGTGCTGGGCAACCTGGTGTTTGCCGCGGTAACCTGGGCTGTAATGAGCGGATTTGGGTTTATACTGTACCCGGATGAGATCAGCGCAAAAACCATTGTGCCGCTGCTGCTTAACTCGTTTGTTTACACCTTGGTATGCCTTGCCCTGAGCCTGTTCTGCGGGAACCTTATTAAATCCAAGAACGCGCAATCGGCGCTTGCCAACGTGATGGCACTGGGGCTGTGCTTTATCTCCGGCGTGTTCGTTCCGCAAGAGCTGCTGGGCACAACGGTTATGCGCATCGCAAGCTTTACCCCCACCTACTGGTATGTAAGTGCCGTCAAAGAGATGTCAGATGGCTTTACCCGGCAGGGCGTCATTGCGATGCTGGTTCAGTTTGGCTTTGCCGTCGCGTTTATCAGTGTTTCTCTTGCAATCTCTCGTTACAGAAGTACATCCGACCAATAAACAGCTTGGTTTGCGCCCCTGCCTGTTTACCCCACGTAAAATAATCGTTCACAAGCGATAAAAATGAGTATAACCGCGCGGCTTAAACCATATCTATCGTAGTACAAGCCGCACGCCTGCGGTACACGCCGTAAACCTGCAGGATGCCTTGCAAATTTGTTGTAATATTTAGCATTGTGTGCTACACTTTAAGGGAATTTCAGTGACGCTTTTTTGCCGTTTTATCTGTAATATCTCAGTTGCAAAAAGTACGATGAGGAGGAACACACAAATGTCAAACAGCGTATGTACATCCTGCGGCGCACCGCTTGACCCCGATGGAATGTTCTGCCCCGGCTGCGGCGCGTCGGTCTCGGCCGTTGCCGCGCCTATGCCCCCCGCTCCCCCACCGCAGCCCCAGTATCAGCAGCCCGCTTACCAGCAGCCGGTCTACCAACAGCCCGCCTACCGCGCCCCCACAGCCGCCGCGGGAGTCGCGCCGGTTTTATCCACAGGCAGCTATATCGGCATGATGCTGATTGCCTGCATCCCCTTAGTGGGCTTTATCATGCTTTTGGTATGGGCGTTTGGCTCCACCGAAAACCCCAACAAGAAGAACTACGCCAGAGCGGTGCTGATTATCAGCATCATCGTCTCTGTCCTCACCATTCTAATTACCATTGTTGCAGGCGGCGCCATGGCAGCTTTGATGAGCGAATTTTATTAAGTAAGAAGCACATAACAAAACCCCTGATACGCGGTATCGGGGGTTTTGCTTTATGCGCCTATCTTTGTTTTATAGTCAATAAACTTGAAAACAGTCCCTGTTTTCAAGCGGCAGGTACTTTCCACCGCACGCCGGGTGGCGTGTTTATTGACTATAGACTCCACAAACCGCCCACATTTGTGGGCGCCGCACGGTTTTTCGTGCGGTTCAAAACGGTTTCGTTTTGAAGTTTGCTGAGTATAACAATTGCTTGTCGCCGTTTCTAACCAAGGCTCGCACTACCCGGGCGGCGCCTTCTTTTTGGTGTGCTTCGCCCCGCCCTGCAGTTCGGGCACCGGTCGGACATCATTCTTTGGGATATGGGTTTTATGGTTGCTTTCGGTGCCGTGGGGCTCTTTGGGGTCGGGTCTTCTCATGCCTGCCTTTGCCATTGCACTCTTTATCCTTTCCCTTTGGTCGCGCTTTTTATTCTACACATCGTTGTTTGGCACCGACTGCTTCTTCGCGTTTTTGTTCTGGTTTTGGTTTTCGCGTGTTATGGGGGTCTGCCCGTTTGCCTTGCGCACCCTTACGCGCTTTTTATCGGGCTGGCTATCCTTTGGCATTGCGTACTCCTCCTGTGGGGGGTGTTTTAATTGGTGCTGCGCGGCGCGGACCCGATGCAATAGGCATAGCCCATGTCCTCGAGCGTACCCTTAATGGCATCGGTGCCGGTGGCGGTGTCGTCAAAATCCACCGCTACGCGTCCGCTGTGTGCGTTGACGCTGACCGAGGTAACCCCCGAGATGGTGTCAAGCCCCTGCTTGATTCTGCTTACATCCCGCCTGCCGCTGAGGTTCTCTACCTGAAAATATGCGCTCTGCGTCGCCATAGCATCTCTCCTGTTAATAAAACTTTGCAAACGCCCTGTTTGGTTATAGTATGTGCAGACGCGCCATGTGTATGCAAAAACAGATGCGGTCAAAAATCATCACCCGAGGGTGCGGATTTTTAACCGCATTTTTTGTTATGCTTTCGTTTTCCACAACAGGCGGTTTTGCTCAAACACACAATCGAGCCTGCCCTCGTCGTGCAGATAAGATAGGTAGGAGCGCAGGGTGCTGCCCACAAGCACGTACTGGTTAAAATCAAGCGTCAGACAAAAATGGTCAAGCACCTGTTTCATAACGTCCTCAAACATCAGCGGCGTTTTGCAGATTGCAAGGATTACCCCGATAATCCCAAGTACCTTGGCGCGGTTTGCCTCGATAAGCGGCGCAAGGTCGGTACACGCAGGCGCGTGGGACGGCACAAACAGCGTCGCTTGTATCGTTCCCAGCAGGTCCAGCGTCTGAAAAAACGCGCGGACATCGTACAGAAACGCCAGATGGTACTTGTTTAGGGTGTGCTCGCCAAACAGGCTGTCCGCCGCAAAAAACACCCCGTCCGCCGTTTGGTAGCCCACCATGTCAAAGAAATGCCCCGGCAGGCGTATGCAGGTAAGCCCTTCGGGCAGCGCGTCCTCGGGCACAGCGTCGGGCTTGCAGGGCGGCGCCATTAAGAATTTATTGCGCAGCCCCTTGCAGGGGTAGCCGCCATATAAGAAGGACGGCTCCAGCTCGGGAAACCCCATAAACGCGTTCTCAAGCGCCGTGCAGATGATTTTGCAGCCCGTCTTTTGCTGCAAAAACGCGTTGCCGCCCGCATGGTCAGCGTTGGAATGGGTGTTTGCAATGCCCGCAAGCGTAAGACCCAGTGTCTCGATATGGCGCAGCGCCTTTTTTGCCGCCTCCTTGTCGTTGCCGCTGTCAATCAGATAAGCATGCGTGCCGTCGGGGGTATACAATCCCATCTTGGCGGGACAGTCGATATACCAGGTGCGCTCGCCTGCCTGTATCAGTTCATACATCCGTTTTGCTTCCTTTCCTTTGTTGTCCGCTGTATTGTCAGCGCCACACCAGCCGCTGGGTGACGGTATCCGAGTAGATCTGCGTGCCCATTGTGTGGGCGACGTGCACCACACCCGCGTAGTCTGCGGCATCGGGCACCAGCTCGGTGAGCAGGTTATTGCCTTGGGTCAGCTTCTCCGTATTCAGCCCCGACTGCCCCGTACCGCCGAACACCGCCGCGTAGAAGATGCCTGTCTCCACCAGGTCCTGAAAGAAGTGGCTGCCGTACGAAAGCTCGGGCATCATGCCCTCGGCGGGGGACGCCACCTCGCACAGCACGGCGCAGTTGCTTATCTCCGAAAACCGAACGGGAACGCCGAGGGACGGCGTGGTGGTTCCCCATCGTCCCGGACCGATCAGGATAAAGCCCTTGCCCTTGAGCACGGTGTTGAGCACGCCTATCAGCCTTGCGACCGCATACTTCTCCCGCTCGGGCAGCGCAAGGTACTTGCCGGCATCAATGGATACCGCGTAATCGAGCGCAAGCCGCACATTGCCGCCCATAAACGAGCCGTCAGACCATAGGATGCAGTCGTCGCTGTCGGTGATTTGGGGCATCTCGACGGTTTTACCCAGCCCTCTGGTTTGCAGCGGGCGGCACTGCACCAGATTGATGTGAAACCCGCCCTGCTCGTCAAAGTTTGCGGTAAACTCAATGTCCACGGGGTAGTCGTATATGCCGCTCAGCAGCGCAAGCATCTCGCGCATGACTTCGGGAAACCGCGTTGCCGACAGCAGGCGCTCAAACC
>JAEZQD010000146.1 GCA_023413185.1 Bacillota bacterium | reverse complement strand
GGGATGCTTGATATTCTGCTGATTGCCCCGTGTACCGGAAACACCGCCGCAAAACTCGCAAATGCGGTGACCGACACCCCTGTGCTGATGGCGGCAAAGGGTCATCTGCGTGTGGGTAAGCCACTGGTGCTTGCTGTAGCAACCAACGACGCGCTGGGGCTTGGCTTTAAAAATATCGGATTGCTGATGAGCACCAAAAACATCTATTTTGTTCCGTTTGGGCAGGATAACCCCGCCGGAAAGCCAAACTCGATGATAGCGCATATGCCGCTGATTATCCCTACGCTGGAACACGCATTGGAGGGTCGGCAGCTTCAGCCTGTAGTGCGAAGCCCGCATAACGCAACCGCATAACCATTAGAGCGCAAAGCGACCGCAACACCCGGATGGGTGTTGCGGTCGCCTTATAACAATACCACTGACTAAAGTGTGCTTTTACGATACGGCGGTCAGTCAATCCTGGTATGCCGCCAGCATATGTACTAATCGTTTTTGCATCTCGACCTTTACAAATTCGGGTTCTAAAACCGTGAGATGTTTGCCAAAACTGAGCAGAATGCCATAGGCGTAATCGTCCTCTATAAAGTCAAAGTGGACAAGGAAATAGTCCTTATCAAAGGGGTAAACACTGCTCATCGTGCAATAATCCAACATCTTATCCAGCACAGATTGATGGATTTTAAGCTTTATAGGGATTGTTTTGCTGCTCATTGTACTTGTGAAGCTTGAAAAAGGATGGTGTAGTTTGCGAGGAGCATAGCTTTCCTCTTTTTGCTGTATTTGTGTTATTCTGCGAAGCTTGAATAGGCGAAAGGACTCTTTACAGGGAACATACGCTTGCAGGTACCAATTGTTGCCTTTGTACGCCAAACGGTGTGGTTCTACAAAATCAAATCGTTCCTGACCATGATGTCCATAATAAAGAAATGATATCATCCTTCTGTTTTCAAGTGCCTTTTCTATGGGATGCAGTGTGGTTTTTAAGTCGTCCGCTCCCATCCAAGAAGATAGATCGAACGTGATTTGAGTAAGCTTTTTATTCACTTCACCAATCTGTTCGTCCGTGATAAAGCTTTTAAGCTTTACGAGTGCATTTGAATTTTCTTCACTCCCAATCGCACCCGAAATAACGCCCAAACCTCTTAACATCGCTGTAATATCGTTGGTTGTAAAGGGCCCTTTCTCAATCTTATACTGTTCCATAATTGAAATGCCGCCACCAACCCCCGCAACACTCACAATAGGAATGCCTGCCGCGTTTATACTATCGATATCCCGATAAATTGTTCTGATTGATACTTCAAACAATTCCGACATTTCTTTAGCGGTAACCGTTTCTTTTCTCAGCAACAACATGATGATTGCGATAATCCGTCCCAATCTCATAAAAATCCCCCCCATAATCATCCTATATTGCTGACATATAGTTGTCAACTATTTCGTGGTATAGTATATAGATACACGAACACTTTTTAGTGACAGAAAGGGGATTTCATGAAAAAACTATTCTTATCATCTTCATTTAAGGATGTTTCCGGGCTTTTTCCGAGCTTTATTGGTGAGGAGATATCAGGTAAAAAAGCAACCTTTATTCCCACCGCCGCAAAACATGAGAAGGCTAATTTTTATGTAAAATCAGGAAAAACTGCGCTAGAAAAGTTGGGTATAGTAGTTGAAGAGGTGGATGTCTCCTCGGACGATGTTTTGGAAATAAAACGCGCAATCGAAACCAATGATTTTATTTATATAAGCGGCGGCAATACCTTCTTTCTGTTACAAGAACTAAAAAAAACCGGAACAGATAAAATCATTTCTGAGCAAATCAATGCGGGAAAGCCCTATATCGGAGAATCTGCGGGGTCGATTGTTGTATCTCCTGATATCGAGTATGTAAAGGATATGGATAATTGCATGGAAGCTCTTGAATTAACCAGTTATGATTCATTACACGCGATAGAGTTTTATCCGTTGCCACATTATACAAACTTTCCATTCAAAAAAATCGTGGAGAAAATTATAAAACAATATACGTCAGAATTGGCGCTTGTCCCCATCAGCAATTCACAGGTAATATTGGTTAACGGTGATGAGGTTGAAGTGAGAAACAGGTAGTTGAACGTCTAGTGCACCGCCATTCGTTGTCCCCGTCAAATTCTGCCCCGTTAACGCCTGTCTGAGGAGGATGAACCTGCTGCCTTTATGCACATAAAAACCATGTATAGCCATACTGATCAACCACCTCTGCACCGCCTCCGTTATCATCGGGGGGCGGGTGGGGCACAAAACCATGAACAAGCGCACCGCCTTGGGCAAGCTTAGGCGCTATTTCGTCGATTTTCTCACGTGACGGAAGGAAAACCAGGATAGCCATACCCGAAACCAGAACAGGCTCATCTGTGTCGCCAGCGCTGACGCATCCGCCTGATTCTGTGAGTGCAACCGTGGCGTGCATGACCGGGTTGTTCGGGTTATTATCGCGTCGTGATAAAAAGGTGATTTCGCCGCCGAAGGCATCCGCATAAAAATTGAGTGCTTCTTCGCAGCTACCGCTAAACTGTAAGTAGGGCATAATCATATGTTTTAGATCCTTTCTTACTTTATTGCTTTCTTATAATACTCAAAAGCTGATAATAACAATAGTAAAAAACGGACAAGCTTAAAACTTTTTCGGGAACAGCTCCACCGCATCGTTATCATACCATAATATGGCGCAAAAACCAAGTTTCCGTACCCCTCACTCCAACCCCAGAATCACCTATTACACGCTGTGTTCACATTCATCCTACAGCTGTTTGGCTGCAGAACGACCGCAGCACCCTGACGGTTCTGCGGTCGGTTCAAACCATATTACACTTTGTATGAATTAAGGGATGTTACAGGCGAATCTCTACGCCATAACGCTCCAGCCAGTAGTTGACCTCTATCAGGTAGGCGTACATCTGCGGCACCGCCATAAGCTGCCCAAACCACGGTCTGCCAAGGTCGGATTGCGACTCCATCAGCGCGTGCAGCGCCTTGGTATCCACCAGCTCATGCAGTGGGGCGTAGCGGTCGGACAGAATGGTTTTGAGCTCCGCAATCAGTTCCTTCTCATAGCCCGGATGATGGGTTTTGGGGTAGGGGCTTTTCTTGCGTTCCAGGATTTCGGTCGGAAGGATATCCTTTGCCGCATCCTTGAGCAGGGATTTTACCCGTCCGTTTTGGTACTTCATCTCCCACGGGATGTTATACAGGTACTCGACCAGACGGTGGTCGGCAAACGGAACACGCACCTCCAGCCCGTTTGCCATGGTCATGCGGTCTTTTCGGTCAAGCAATGTTGCCATAAACCACGCAATGTTCAGGTATGCTATCTCGCGCTGACGCGCGTGCAGCGCGTCCTCTCCGTCAAGCTTTGGTGCGATGGCGATGCTGTTCTCGTACTGCGCCATCACGTATTCGTCAAGCGGCAGGCGCTCGCGGATACCGGGTGACAGTACCTCCTTGCGCAGATCCAGCTGCTTTGACCACGGAAAGGCATGGGTTTCGTACGCCGCAGGGTCCCGAAACCACGGGTAGCCGCCGAAGATTTCATCCGCGCACTCGCCAGATAGGCAGACGGTGTGGTTTTTCTTGATATGCTCACAGAAGTACAGCAGCGAGGAATCGACATCCGCCATGCCAGGCAGATCCTTTGCGCGTACTGCGCCGTACAGCCCTGTAATAAGCGCGCTGGTTTCACACACCAAAACGCGGTGCTTAGAGCCGATGTGCTGTGCCATCAGTGCGGCAAACGGACCATCCTCTGAGGGTTGGAAGGAGGATGGCTTAAAATAGCGGCTGTTGTCGGCAAACTCAAACGAGTAGGTGTCAAGAGTTGCCCCTTTATCACGT
>JAEZQD010000032.1 GCA_023413185.1 Bacillota bacterium | reverse complement strand
TCTATCAGGTGCCGGGCGGCATGCTTTCAAACCTCAACTCGCAGCTCAAGCAGGCAGGCAAGATCGACCTGTTTGAAGAGGTGCTTGCCGAGGTTCCCAGAGTGCGTCAAGAGTCGGGAATGCCCCCCCTGGTTACCCCCACATCGCAGATAGTGGGCACACAGGCGGTGTTCAACGTGCTCAACGGCGAGCGTTACAAGATGGTTACCAAGGAGTTTAAGGGCATGGTACGCGGCGAGTATGGCAAAACCCCGCTGCCCATCGACCCCGAGTTCCGCAAAAAGATTATCGGCGACGAAGAGCCGATCGACTGCCGTCCCGCCGACCTGCTTGCAGACGAGCTGGATAAGCTGCGCGGAGAGATTCCTCCCGCACTGCTTGAGCAGGAAGAGGATGTGCTCAGCTACGCACAGTTTGGTCAGGTCGCTATCAAGTTCTTTGAGCAGCGCGCCGCCACCAAATACGGTGTGGATGCAAAGCACGCCGACGCGAAGACTGCGGTACATCCCGTATAAGCACGATTTGCTGATTACAAGAACAGGGCAGACAATGCCCTGTTCTTTTGTCGTAACAGTAAAAAGCAACGAGCGCCAACAGCGTTGCGCACAAAGTGCTGTCAGTCCTTTTTATGTAAATCGTTTTTGTGTTGACAACCGCACTGCAATGATAGTAAAATATAGGGTAGTAACTTGTTGCGTTTTGCACAAGGTTTTATCGTAAGCAAAAGGGGCGTAACGCCCCTTTCCCACATATCACTCTGGTTTTATGTCCGTTTTGTTGGGGCATATAATCCGCCAAAGAAAGGACATGGACGATAACGTGATACGAAGCATGACGGGCTATGGCCGCGCACAGCAGATTATCGACGGCAGGGACATTTTGGTTGAAATTAAGGCGGTAAACCACCGCTTTTTCGAGTTCTCGGTGCGTGCGCCGCGCGCCTACGGGTATCTGGAGGAAAAACTAAAAACCTTTGTGCAGGGGGGGATCTCCCGCGGCAAGGTTGAAGTGAGTGTGACCATCTTCACCCTTGAGGGCAGCGATGCAAAGATAGAGATTAACCATGAGCTTGCCGCCTCCTATGTAAAGGGACTGCGCGCCCTTGCGGGGGAGCTTACTGTCCGCGAAGGGCTTACGGTGACGGATGACCTGTCCCTTTCGGTGCTTGCGCAGTTTGGCGATATCTTCACCGTACGCAAGGAGATACCCGAGGAAGAGACCATCTGGCAGGGCGTTAAAACCGTGGCGGAACAGGCGCTTGCTTCGTTTGTCTCCATGCGCGAAACCGAAGGGCTTCGCCTAAAGGAGGACATCCTCTCCCGCCTTGCCTTTATCGGCGATGCCGTAAAAACGGTGGAGCAGCGCTCGCCGCAGACCGTTGCCCAATACCGTGAGCGTCTGTTTGCAAAGATGAGCGAGGTTTTGCAGGATAAGAACATCGAACCGGCGCGCCTGCTTACCGAGGCGGCCGTTTATGCGGACCGTGTGGCGGTAGATGAAGAAACCGTTCGCCTGAAAAGCCATCTTGACCAGTTTGCGCAGCTCTTGGATGAGGGCGGTCAAACGGGACGCAAGCTTGATTTTTTGGTACAGGAGATTAACCGCGAGACCAACACCATCGGTTCCAAGGCACAGGACGTGGATATTGCTCGCGTGGTTGTGGATATGAAGGCGGAGATTGAAAAGATTCGCGAGCAGATTCAGAACATAGAGTAGCCCGCCCCAAACGCAGGGGGCTTTTCCGTGCGGTGCATATCCATCTGGGTTTACGCTGCAGGAGAATAAGGAGAATAAGTGTATGAAGCTGATAAACATTGGGTTTGGAAATATGGTTTCGGCAAACCGTTTGGTTGCCATTGTAAGCCCGGAATCCGCGCCCATTAAGCGCATTATACAAGATGCGCGCGACCGCGGTTCGCTCATCGACGCAACCTATGGCAGAAGAACACGCGCCGTTATCGTTACAGACAGCGACCATGTCATTCTTTCCGCCATACAGCCCGAGACGGTTGCAAACCGCCTAACCTACCGGGACGATGAAGACGAGGAGCTGGATGAGGATGAATAACCGTGGCGTTTTAATTGTCGTTTCCGGTCCATCGGGCAGTGGAAAGGGCACGCTGCTACGCGAGCTGCATAGCGAAAACGAGCGTGTGCGCTATTCCGTTTCCGCCACGACGCGCCCCCCGCGCGAGGGCGAGGTGGACGGTGTAAACTACTTTTTTACAACAAAGCAGGAGTTTAAGAAAAAGATTGAACAGGGCGAGATGCTCGAGTTTACCTCCTACTGCGGCAACTACTACGGCACCCCGCGGGACTATGTGTGCAAAACCCTGGACGAGGGCTACGACGTGATTCTTGAGATTGACGTGGTGGGCGCAATTAAGCTGATGGAGCTGGGCGAGCAGGCGGTGTACATCTTTATTATGCCGCCGTCTATGCAGGAGCTAAAAAAACGGCTTGTGGGTAGAAACACCGAGGATGAGGAAGTGCTCCGCAAACGCTTGGAGGCTGCGATTGATGAGATTCGCATGGCGGATAAATACGACTACATAGTGGTAAATGACGTAATAGATTCAGCAATTGAGAAGCTAAAGGCGATTATTTTGTGCCATAAGTGCAAGACTGTTACTATGAAGTATATGATAGAAGAGGTGCTTACCGATGCTTAGACCGGCCATATCAGAGATACTAAAGGGCGACGCCAGCTATTTTTCTCTTGTCATCGGCGTTGCAAAACGCGCAAGAGAGATAACCGACGAGGTTGAGTCAATCAAAAAGGATTTGATTGAGCGCAACAATGGAAAGCTGCCCGCCGACCTTGGAAGCAACCGTTACTTTTTGCAGGCAAAGCCCGTAAAGCTTGCCGTAGAAGAGCTAAAGGACGAAAAGTACCGCCTGTTTGAAAATCCGCACATCGGCGAGCAGATCGAAACCTAATACACTCAAACACGCCCAACCCGATGCCATGTTGCGGGTTGGGTGTCTATCATTATACCCGTGTTTAAGGGGGGAGTAAACGATGCCTACACAGATGGTTGCGCACGTTGCGGTGGATAAGGTCGCGCTGCATTTTGATAAGGAGTACAGCTATCTGGTGCCCGAGGCGCTACGCAGCGCCATACGGGTCGGGGCACGGGTGCTCGTGCCCTTTGGGGGCGCCAACCGCAGGCGGCAGGGGCTTGTGCTCTCGCTGTGCAAGGAGGATTGCCCATCGCCGCTCAAACCGATAGCCGAGCTGGTGGACGAAGCTCCGCTCCTCTGCCCCGAACAGCTGGAGCTGGTGTCGTTTCTAAGACGCCGAACGCTGTGCACGTGGTATGAGGCGGCGCGCCTTGTGCTGCCGGCGGGGCTGAATATCGAGATTTCGTCCGAGTACAGCATAAGCCCTGAGTATAACGCATCGGGCAGGGAGCTTGCGGGCGAGGAACAGATGCGCATCGTTTCGTTTATACTATCCCGACGCGGTGCCGTCAGCGATAAGGTGCTGCGCACGGGCACGGGCATCTCACCGCGCTCCGCCGCGCTCAAAAGCCTGATATCCGACGGGGTTGTCCTCAAGTCCGAGCGTGCCAGACGTAAAACACAGGACGAGCGCATCACCATGGCGCGCATGGCCCAGGACGCACAGACCGATAAGGCGACCCCCAAGCAGGCTGCGGTTATCGAGCTGCTTATGTCCTGCGGCAGTGCCTCGCTCAAAGAAATCGGGTATTACACCGATGCGTCCAAGGCGACCCTTGACGCAATGCGAAAGCGGCGCATGGTCGAGTACTTCGAGCGGGAGGCACTGCGCACGCCCTATGATCACGTGCCCAAGGAGCTGTCCGAACCCCCTTGCCTCAGTGGTAACCAGCAGGCGGCGTATGAGGGCATTGCGACACTCATGAATGCAAACAAGCCCGAGACGGCGTTGCTGTTCGGGATTACGGGCAGCGGCAAAACCCACGTCTTTTTGCGCCTGATTTCCGACGTGCTTAAAAGCGGCAAACAGGTAATCATGCTCGTTCCCGAAATCTCGCTTACCCCGCAGATGCTCTCGCGGTTTTACGCCGTGTTCGGCGATAAGGTTGCGGTGCTGCACAGCGCACTGTCACTGGGCGAGCGGCTGGATGAATATAAACGCATCCGTTCGGGAAAGGTATCTATCGCGGTGGGTACCCGTTCGGCTGTATTTGCGCCGTTTGACAACCTCGGTCTTATCATCATGGATGAGGAGCAGGAGCACACCTACAAGTCGGAGGGTGCGCCCCGCTACCATACGCGGGATGTCGCGCGGTTTCGATGCAAGCAGCATAGCGCACTGCTGCTGCTCGCCTCCGCCACGCCGGACGTGGAGAGCTATTACCACGCGAAGGCGGGTCACTACCACCTGTTCGAGCTAAACGAGCGGTTTGGCAGCGCGGGGTTGCCCCAGGTGGTTGTGGTAAACATGAGCGATGAAGCAATGAGGGGAAACACCGGCTCTATCAGCGCACCCCTTGCGCACGAGCTTGCACAGAACCTGCAAAACGGCGAGCAGAGCATCCTGTTTCTCAACCGCCGCGGATTCCACACATTAATCTCGTGCGCCGATTGCGGCGAGGTAATCATCTGCAAAAACTGCTCGATCGCCATGACCTACCACAAGGCGAACGATAAGCTGATGTGCCACTACTGCGGGTACCTGCACACCCCCGAGGCTCGGTGCGTACACTGTGGCAGCGAGCACATCAAGTACCTTGGTCTGGGTACGCAGAAGGTGGAGGATGAGCTTTCTGTCCTGTTTCCCACCGCGCGTATCCTAAGGATGGACGCCGACACCACCATGGCGCGTTACTCCTACGACGACTACTTCACCCGCTTTGCGCGTGGCGAGTACGATATTCTTGTCGGCACCCAGATGGTCGCCAAGGGGCTTGATTTTGAAAACGTCAGCCTTGTCGGCGTGCTGAGTGCGGATAAAATGCTGTACACCGCCGATTTTCGCGGCACCGAGCGCGCGTTTTCTCTGCTCACGCAGGTTGTGGGGCGCAGCGGGCGTGGCAGCAAGCTGGGCAGGGCATACATCCAAACCTATACGCCCGAGCATGAGGTAATCGCCCTTGCGGCGCAGCAGGATTACCCCGGCTTTTACGAGGGTGAGATTTTATGCCGAAAGAATCTGCTATACCCACCGTTTTGCAGCTTCTGCATCGCCGGCTTTTCGGGCGAAAGCGAGCCCGCTACCCTTCGCGGTGCGCAGGAGTTTTTGCGCCTGCTGCAGGAGCTGGTCAAATGCAGCTACCCCGACCTGCCGCTTAAGGTGCTGGGACCGGTGCCCTCGGTTATGCTCAAGGTTTCGGGACGCTACCGGTACCGGCTTATCATCAAATGCCGCGCAGACGCACAAACCCGTAGGATGCTCAACGAAGCGTTGTGTGTCTATTCGGCATTACCCATATCCCGCTCCGCCGGAGTATTCATCGATATTAGCTTTGACGGCATTGTGTAGGGTATCGCACAAAACACTGCTTGTGGTGTATTTTGTGCCCCAAAGAGCCTTTGCACTTGTGAAATACATATACTTCGTATTATAATGGTTACATTAAACAAATCGTAACACAACGCAACTGTCGGCTTTTGCATCCACCACGCCGCGCCGACGCACAGGATTTATCCGGAGAAAGGAATGGGTTATAAAGATGGCTACCAGAAAGATTGTTCTAGACGGCGAAGAGATCCTACGTAAAAAAAGCAAAGAGGTCACCGCCTTTGATGATAAGCTGGCGACACTGCTTGATGATATGAAAGAGACCCTGTACAAAAACGACGGAGCGGGGCTTGCCGCACCCCAGGTGGGTGTGCTACGCCGCGTGGTAGTCATAGATATCGGAGACGAAAACTATTACGAACTTGTCAACCCCGTTATAACTAAAACCGACGGCATGCAGTCGGGACCCGAGGGTTGCCTGTCCGTTCCCGGCGAGTTTGGGATTGTCGAACGCCCCAATGAGGTGACGGTGGAGGGCTATGACCGAAGCGGTAAGCAATACACCCTCACGGGTACGGGTCTGCTCGCCCGTGCCATCTGCCATGAGGTGGACCACCTCAACGGTCAGCTGTTTACCGATATCGCCGTGCGCATGCTCGACGATGAAGAGCTTGAAAGCAAGGAAGAAAAGCGCGGCAAGAACAAGTAGTGTTTGTACAAAAAGAGCAGTAAATCGACCTAACGATAACGCAACGGGGGATTGAGCCAATGAACGTCATCTTTATGGGCACACCGGAGTTTGCCGTACCCTGCCTCGAGTCGCTCCTCCGCGACGGGCACACCGTTACCTCGGTGTTTACCCAACCGGACAAGCCGGTGGGACGCAAGCAGGTGCTCACCGCCCCGCCCGTCAAACAGCTTGCACTTGCGCATGGCATAGCGGTGCATCAGCCCGTTACGCTGAGAAACGACGAGATTGTGTCCCTTATCCGGTCACAAGCGCCCGATGTGATAGCCGTAACCGCCTACGGAAAGATACTGCCAAAATCGGTGCTCGACATCCCGCGCTACGGCTGCATCAACGTTCACGCCTCTCTGCTGCCCGCCTATCGGGGCGCCGCGCCCATTCAGTGGAGCGTGATAAATGGCGAACAGGTGACGGGCGTTACCACCATGTATATGGCGCCCGGTATCGATACCGGCGATATGATTATAAAAAAGGAAACCCCCATCGCCCCAGATGAAACGGCGGGCGAGCTGCACGACCGGCTAAAGGATATCGGCGCGCAGGCACTGAGCGACACCCTTGCGCTGATACAACAGGGCAACGCGCCCCGCGCGAAGCAGGATGATGCGCTGTGCTCCCTGGCGCCGATGCTCAGCAAGGCGATGGCTCAGGTGGATTTTACAAAGCGCGCCGAGCAGGTGCACAACCTGATTCGAGGGCTGTCGCCGTGGCCGGTGGCGTTTACCCAGATTGACGGAAAAGCACTCAAGATTCACAAGGCGCGGGTGGTTGAGGCTAGCGGGCAAGCGGGTACGCTGTTAAGCGATACGCAGCTCATCATCGCCTGCGCACACGGCGCGGTGGAGCTGCTGGAGGTGCAGTACGAGGGCGCAAAGCGTATGAGCGCCGAGCTGTTTTTGCGTGGGCACCGCCTGCAAAAGGGCAGGAAGCTTTAATACATCACACAGGGAGGAATGCGGTTGGCATCGGCAAGACAAACGGCACTCGGTGCGCTTGTGCGCGTGGAGACAGACGGCGCATACTCGGGGCTTGTCATCAAGGAGCTTTTGGAACGCTCCGCGCTTGAGCCGCGCGACGCGGCGTTTGCCACGGCACTTTTTTACGGCGTAATCGAACGAGCCTTAACACTCGACCAAATGATAAAGCAACACAGCAAAACCCCCTTGCACAAGATGGACGACACGGTACGGGTCATCCTGCGCATGGGGGTGTATCAGCTTGCGTATATGGACTCGGTTCCCGACAGCGCCGCGGTAAACGAAAGCGTGATGCTATGTAAAAAGAACAAAAAGGTAAGCGCCGCGGGCTTTGTAAACGCGGTGCTGCGCGCGGTTATCCGCACGGGCAAGACCCCGACGTTTTCCGGCGCACCCGACGATCCCGCGCGTATGAGCGCAGAGTTTTCCTGCCCGCCGCCCCTTGTTCGCATGCTGATATCGCGGTTTGGCGCAGGGCGCGCGCGCGGCATACTGGCAAGCTCGGTGGGTGCCGCGCCCATCTACGCCAGGGTGAACACGCTCAAAACCACGGCGGACGAACTGATTGCGCGACTGCGGCAGGAAGGCGTCGGCGCAAAAAAGCACGAAGTGATACCCGACTGTCTGTCGTTATATCATACGGGGGACATTGCCCGCCTTGCTGCGTTTGCCGAAGGGCTGTTTCATATACAGGACGCGTCCTCCCAGCTTTGCGCGCAGGCGGTGGCGGCAGCCCCCGGCATGACGGTGCTCGACCTCTGCGCCGCGCCGGGCGGTAAATCCTTTACCATTGCCCAAACAATGCAAAACTCCGGGACGTTGTTGTCCTTTGACCTGTACGATTTCAAGGCGGATTTAATCCGAAAGGGGGCCGCACGGCTTGGCATCTCGGTGTTGACCGCAGCGGTTGGGGATGCGGGCGTTTACAACCAAGCCCTTCCCATGGCAGACCGCGTACTGTGCGACGCACCCTGCTCGGGCTTTGGGGTAATGCGCCGCAAGCCCGAGATCAAATACAAGCCGCTTGACGGGTTTACGGAGCTTGAGCAGCTTCAAACGGTGCTTATTCAAAACGCTTCGCGCTATGTAAAGCCGGGAGGGCTGCTCGTCTATTCCACCTGTACGTTGCGTATCGAGGAGAACGAAGCCGTAGCGAAGGCGTTTTTACAAAACAATCCGGCGTTCTCGCCCAGCCCGCTTACGGGGGCAGTAACACGCTGCCACAGTGAGGGCGCGCATATGGCAACCATCCTGCCCGACGATTTCGACTCGGACGGCTTTTTTATCGCCGCATTTGCCAGAACGGGAGAATGAAACCACAATGACTGAAAAAATAGATATCAAGTCTCTATCTATAGAAGAACTTCGGGAACGCTTTATCCGGCTGGGGGAGCCCGCCTTTCGCGCGGGGCAGGTGTTTTCATGGCTGCACCAGCGACGCGCACAGTCGTTTGACAAGATGACCAATCTCTCAAAATCGCTGCGCGAAACGCTCGGCGCGGGCTTTTTTATCCCGCAGGTCACCATAAAGCAGAAGTTGGTTTCGGAGCTTGACGGCACCGTCAAGTACCTGTATGAGCTTGAGGACGGCGAGACGGTGGAGGCGGTGTTTATGCGCTACCACCACGGCAACAGCCTGTGCATCTCCACACAGGTCGGCTGCCGCATGGGGTGTACCTTCTGCGCATCCACCTTAGGCGGCTGTGTGCGCAACCTGACGGCCGCCGAGATGCTCGGCGAGGTTTATACAGCAGAGCAGGACACGGGAGAGAAGGTGTCGAGCCTTGTGCTTATGGGCATCGGCGAGCCGCTTGACAACTACGACAACGTGGTGCGGTTTTTGCAGCTGCTGTCCGATAAAAACGGCATGAACATGAGCCTGCGGCATGTGTCCCTTTCCACCTGCGGGCTGGTGCCGCGCATCTACGACCTGGCAAAGCTGCGTTTTGGGCTTACCCTATCGGTTTCGCTGCATGCGCCAAACGATCAGATTCGCAGTCACACCATGCCGGTGAACCGACGCTACAACATCGACGAGCTGCTAACCGCCTGCCGCCATTATGCCGAAGCGACCTCCCGGCGCATCTCGTTTGAATACGCGCTGATTGACGGCGTAAACGACAGCGAGCAAAACGCCCGCGAACTCGCACGGCGGCTCAAGGGTATGCTGTGCCACGTCAACCTGATTGCCGTCAACCCCGTGACCGAGCTGGACCATAAGACGAGCACTCGCGGCGCGATAGAACGCTTTACGGCTGTGCTCGAGCGCGAGAAAATCTCCGTCACCGTGCGCAGAAAACTGGGTACCGACATCAATGCAGCGTGCGGTCAGCTGCGCCGCGAGGGGCAGACAAAAACCGACGATTAGCGGCACAACCCTAACGGTCTGTCAGTAACAAGCAACTTTTGCCAAGGCATGTGATATAAAATGCGCGATTTTTGCCAATATTAATTTTTAATTATCTCAATAATATGTTATAATATAGCCCGAAACCAATTGTGGCAACACAATCATGATGACGTGTGGCGCTTTATACTAATTATCAAGCTTACAGCCGTTTTGCCGGTGCGAAGCGGTAACCATATATGGGCAGCCCCATTCCCCGGTCGGTATGGGCTGCTGTGCAGGTATCGAGAGAAGGTGCAAGGTCTTGCCAAAGGTTGTTGGAAAAACAGACATCGGTATGATTAGAAAACAAAATCAGGATAGCTTCCAATGCGGTTTGCTGACGGACAGCGCTGTTTGGGCGGTCGTGTGCGACGGTATGGGCGGCGAAAGCGGCGGCGAGGTTGCCAGCACCCTTGCGGTGGACAGCATTGGCGGCAGCATTATGCGCGCGTATCGCAGCGAGATGACGGCAAACTCCATCCGAACCATGTTGCTGTCTGCTATCAGCGCGGCGAATATCCGCGTTTACGATAAAGCGAAAAGCGATACTACGCTCAGCAAGATGGGTACGACGGTCGTAGCGTCGGTGGTGAAGGGCGAGATTGCGCACATCGCCTATGCGGGCGACAGCCGTGTGTATCTGATTACCGAGGATAAGGTCGAGCAGCTCACCCGTGACCACACCATGGTTCAAGCGTTGGTGGAGCGGGGGGAGATTACCTCCGACCAAGCGAAGAACCATCCGCAAAAGCATGTAATTACCCGCGCGCTCGGTGTAGAGCAGGGGATTGAGATAGACTATTTTGAGGCAAAGACAGAACCCGGCTCGGTGCTGATGATCTGCACCGATGGTCTGACAAACTACGTCGAAGCAGGGGAAATGGCAGAGATAGTAAGAGAATACGGACAAGACAAGTGTCTTGACAAACTGATAAATGCCGCAAACAACAGGGGCGGCACCGACAACATCACCATAGTGGCGATCTTTGGGTAATGCGTACACATTGGTATGTGAGCGAGGATGATCGGGAGTGAACAGATTGATGGACAGATATATCGGAAAACGCCTGGACGGACGATACGAGATCCTTGAGCTGATTGGCGCAGGAGGCATGGCGAACGTGTACCGTGCCATGGATGTGCTGGAGCACAAGGAATACGCGGTAAAGATACTGCGCGATGAGTTTCTTGAAAACGAAGAGTTCGTACGCCGTTTTAAGAACGAATCCAAGGCGATTGCCGTGCTTTCGCACCCCAACATCGTCAAGGTGTATGACGTGAGCTTTACCGACCGTGTGCAGTTTATTGTCATGGAGTTGGTGGAAGGCATCACGCTTAAGGATTATATCGAGCAACAGCACATTATAAAATGGAAAGAATGCGTGCATTTCACCACACAGGTGCTGCGCGCGCTTTCTCATGCCCACGACAGGGGTATCGTGCATCGCGATATCAAGCCGCAGAACATTATGCTTTTGCCCGACGGCACCATTAAGGTAATGGATTTCGGCATTGCGCGGTTTGCGCGCAGCGAGACCCGTACCATGACGGATAAGGCACTGGGCTCGGTGCATTATATCAGCCCCGAGCAGGCAAGGGGCGATGTTACCGACGCCAAAACAGACATCTACTCGGTCGGCGTTATGATGTTTGAGATGCTTACCGGGCAGCTGCCGTTTGTGGCGGACAGCCCCGTATCGGTTGCGATTAAGCAGATATCGGCACAGGCAAAACGCCCGCGCGAGCTGAACACCG
>JAEZQD010000061.1 GCA_023413185.1 Bacillota bacterium | reverse complement strand
CAAGGCTTTTTTTGCCTTTTGTATATTGTTATTTACTACACAACTGCGCTATAATGGTAATGTGCTGTTTACAGAGCCTGCATGGCAATATGAGGAGGATTATCCAATTGAGGGTACTTTGCGTCGGCGACGTGGTTGGAAGAACCGGCTGCGATTTTCTGTTACGCCACCTTCCCGAGCTCAAACGAAAGACCGAAGCAGACGCGGTGATCGTCAACGGCGAGAATTCATCCCAACGCAACGGCATCTCGCCCAGCAGCGCAGGGAGGCTGTTTGACGCAGGAGCCGATGTCATCACCACCGGCAACCATGTCTTTCGTCACCGCGATATCGGGGCTTATTTGGAAGAACACCCCGATGTTCTGCGACCGGCAAACTACCCTGAGGGAACCTTCGGTAATGGGCTTTTTGTGCTTGACCTTGGACGTGTACGCGTCACTGTGGTCAACCTGCTTGGCGTCGTGTTTTTAAACAACCTCAAGAACCCGTTTGAGTGTATGGACGAACTGCTAAAACAGGTACAGACCAGTATTGTGATAGTCGATTTTCATGCAGAGGCCACCAGCGAGAAGCTTGCACTTGCGCATTATCTGGACGGACGTATCTCGGCGATGTTTGGTACTCACACCCATGTGCAGACCGCCGACGCTTGTATTCTGCCAAAGGGTACGGGGTACATTACCGATGTCGGTATGACCGGTCCCATCCACTCGGTCTTGGGAATGAAGCCCGAGCTTGCGATTCGAAGGCTAAAAACCTTAATGCCCGTCGGTTATGAACCGGCCGCCGGAGACTGTATGATTAATGCGGCGGTGTTTGACATTGATGAGCGCACCGGAAAAACAACCTCGGTAACCCCCATCCGTTATACGCAACAGTAAGGCATACGACCTCGGCAACCAGTCCTATGTCCGCTATAGTTTGGCATCTTCTGTTTTTGGTAAGACGAAGAGCGCAAACCTCGCATCAAAAGTAAGTCTGAAAATGTAACTCTGATAGTTTTGAACTGGAAGGATTGAAATTGTTATGGAAGTATTAAAGGTTTCAGCAAAATCGATTCCCAATTCGGTTGCAGGGGCAATCGCGGGGGTCATCCGAGAAAAAGGCATCGTTGAGGTTCAGGCGGTAGGCGCGGGCGCATCCAATCAAGCGGTTAAGGCAGTGGCGATTGCCAGAGGGTATCTTGCCCCGTCGGGCATCGACCTGGTGTGCATCCCTGCGTTTGCCAATGTAGTAATTGACGGCGAGGATCGCACCGCAATTAAGCTGATTGTGGAGCCGCGATAGCCGCCCGAATACATACACGCGCAGACAATCACGCAAAGATTACTTCAAACGGCGGGAGAGCATAGTGCTCCCGTCGTTTTCTGTTTTGCAGCCACCGAAATCCCATTAAAATAGTGCAATTCGGCTCGTACCGCCGCCGGATTTGTGGTATACTGAGTCTGCCCAAGTTTGTAATATACAGATTAAACTCGGAGGTGCGGTATGCAGCCGTATTATTTTAAGATAGCCTTGGTTTTTCTTTGCGCCGTACTCATACTGACATCATGTACACAAGCGGCAGGGGATTCGTCCTCATCCTCCGTCCCGCCTGCGCAGACCTCCTCGCTGCCGCAGCAGGTCGTACCCTCGCAGCCCGTAAAACAACAGGACGGACGGTTTAAAATACCCTACGACAGCAGCGACTCGCTGCACCCGTACCGCTCCTCATCCGCGCTCAACAACGTGCTGCACACCTTGGTGTACGACAGTCTGGTGAAGCTTGATAACGACTTCACCCCGGTTATGAGCATTGCATCGGATATTCAAATAGACGGTGCGGTTTGTACCGTTACGCTAAAAAACGGCATTCGGTTTTCGGATGGCTCTTTGCTTACCGCCATTGACGTGCGGTATTCCATCGACTGCATTCGGTCGTCCGGCTCGCTGTATGCGAGCAGGTTGAGTAACGTATCAAGCTATGCGGTTCAGGATGACAGGACGCTGGTGATCACCCTCCAGTCTCCCGACAGCCTGTTTGTCAACCTGCTCGATTTTCCCGTCATCCAAAGCGGAACAAACCAAAGCGACTATCCCGTCGGCAGCGGCAGATACCGGTATGCGGACGACCCCCCGCAACCCCAAAGCGGCGATGAGACGGATACCGACGCCGCCGACATTCGTCTTGTGGCAAACCCCGAGTGGCACGGCGGTTCCATCCAGACGTTTAGCGAGCTGTATCTCACTGCATACGATTACGGTCAGTCGCTCATTTACACCTTAAAATCCGGCGCCATCGACTATGCCTTTACCGACCTTGCTCAGGCGCAAAGCTCCACCAACATGGGCAGCAGCCCGGTTCAAGTGCCGTTAACAAACCTTGTTTACGTCGGGGTGAACAACACAAGCGGGGTAACGTCAGCGGCGTCGTTTCGCAAGGCGCTCTCGCTGTGCTTAGACCGCAGCCAGATTGTGTCCGAGGCGTTTTTGTCCCGCGCAACCCCAGCGTCCACCCCCTTTAACCCCAACATGTACGCGACAAAGGAGCTGGACAATCAGCTGTACGCAGACGTAGCGGGTGCAAACTCCATACTCGATGCCCTCGGCTATACCGCGCGCGACGAACAGGGCTACCGCATGTACGGTAACAACCGCCTGACCTTGTCTGTTCTCGTAAACACCGACAACTTTTACCGAACACAGGCGGCGCGCGTGATAAAAGAGAATCTGTCACAGGTGGGGATCGACTGCGAAATAAACGAGCGCAACCCAGACGACTACCTCTTAGCCGTCAGGGCGTCGGACTTTTCGCTGTATATTGGAGAGACCAGGCTTTATGCCAATAACGACCTCAGCGCGTTTTTTACAGGCGACGGGGCACTTTCCTACGGCGGTACGGCAAACGGGTCTGTCGCATCCTCCTATTTTTCCTTGCGGCGGGGCGAAATGGACTACAGCTATTTTAACGATGTGTTCTTTGAACAGTCTCCCTTTATCCCGCTGGTGTTCCGTAACGGTGTATCCTTTTTTACGCAGACCATGTCATACAACGTCAAGTCTTCGATGAGCGACCCGTTTTTTAATATTGAGGACTGGACTTATGCACGTTAGCTTAAAAAAATTAATAAAACGGACGATTGGTATTAAGTTTTTCTTATTAATGTGTTATAATAATCCTGATTTAACCCGAAAAGCCGATTGTTTGGTAGACATTACTTTATCAGCCGGAAGCTGTCCGGTGGAATGGAGGTTAGTATGATCAGAATCGAAAACCCAATGGGATATATTGAGATTTCCGCCGATTACTTTGCGAATCTGGTTGGTTCTGCCGCCTCAAGCTGCTTTGGTGTGGCGGGTATGGCGACCAGTGGCACGGTACAGGGGCTGCGCTCGCTTATCGTATCCCCCGATCTGCCGGATAAAGGGGTGCGCATCCGCAATCGCGATGGCAGGCTTGAGATCGACCTGCACATCGTGGTTACCTATGGTGTCAACATAGCCGCCATTGTAAAAAGCATCATCAACAAAGTCAGCTATACATGCGAAGAAACAACCGGTTTGATTGTGAGCAGGGTTAACGTTTATGTAGACGAAATGAAACTGGAGCAATAGCTTCGTGTGTTTTTGATTTGCCTCGTGTGGTCGGGGCGCTCCCGTTTTTGCGAACACTTTAGCGCGGACGGGGCAGCTGTGCGCAAAGCAACATGCTCTTTATTAAATAACTGCCGGTGCACAGCGGCGGAATGGGTGAAGATGTGATAAACGGAAATACA
>JAEZQD010000148.1 GCA_023413185.1 Bacillota bacterium | reverse complement strand
GGTAGCTGCCGATGACGATGGCTGCCCAGCTGGGTCACTTGAAGCGGTGCCAGCGCCGGCATTACAAGCCGTCGTAGCGAGCATGGTGAATGCTAAAATAGTTGCAACCAATGCTTTTTTCATTGTTATTCTCCTTGTGTTTTATTTATACAATAAAGCAGATCTCCCTTTTATTCCGCAAAGCGTTGCGGAACATATAGAATCTCCGACTTTATTCTTTCCTTAAAACCCGATTGTATTAAATGTGAACGCTCTCATTTTTGTGTGAAATTTGATATTGTAACCGATATTCCGCTTTTGTTGTAATAAGTATTTATCCGTTGCACAGCCTGCTTTATAAACAAAAACCATGCAGTATCACGGATTCTATTCGTCAAATAAATCAAAGCGGAACCAATGAAGTCAAAATTGACTTTGTATATATGCACAAATAATGCAATAATGAGAGCGTTCACATTTTTGGTTTCGAATATTTGCTGTGTTTTTTATTGTACTCATATTTTTCTTTTTGTCAATACTAATCGAAAAATATCAAAAATTCTTTTTTGTTTATAGCAATGTTCACTTCACATTGGTTAACATGCTGTATCCGTACCAATTGCTTACTATTAAAAGTGTTGACAGAAAATCAAGACTTTTTACAAAAAGAGTGATATAATAATACTATACTCCTGAGCACAGCAGGTATAATGGCGAAAGAATCCCGATTTTTCAAGTATTTTTTTAGTTTATTGTATTGATTTGCTTGCGATTGTGGGTCGTAAGGTCAAGTATTTTTTATGAGAGCGGTTACAATAAATAACGATAAAATCATTCGCAAATAGTTGTTTGCACACACTTGAAGTAGCCAAAAACAGGTCGAACTATGTAGAGATGCGCTTAATTTGGTTGTACACACAATGTAAAATTGCTATAATAAAAATAAAACCAATGGAGATCGGTATGAATATCTATGAAATTGCACGGAAAGCGAATGTGTCGCGCGCAACGGTGTCCCGTGTGATCAACAATTCACCCGGGGTAAAGGAAGCGACTCGCCTCAGGGTAATGGAAGTAATTAATCAGGAAAACTATATCCCCAGTGCCGCGGCTCGTTCGTTGGTATCTAAAACAAGCAATATTATTGGTTTGTTAATCTACAACATCACTCAACCATTCTGGGGCGGTATCGCTTCGGGTGTTGAGGATGGCGTATCTCAAACCAATTACAGCATCTTTATAGCAAACAGTAAAAACCGCACCACCAGCTGGGACTATCAAAAAGCATACAAGCAGAATCTAAGAAAGATGGTAAGCCAGGGTGTTGACGGTATTATTATCGCACTGCTCAACGATCTCGATTCGGAGGACATTGAGTTTTTAGAAAGCATCCGCATGCCCTTTACCGTTCTGCAAAGCAATCTGCGGTCGCAAAATGTAGTAAGCGTTAACATTGATAACGTCAAAGCGGCCTTTGATGCGACAAACCACTTAATCAGTCTGGGGCACCGTTCTATTATCCACGTAACCGGACCTATGATCAGTGGTGTTTCGCAAAAACGTGTCGAGGGCTTTACGCAAGCGATGGCTGCGGCGGGACTGTTGGTGGACGATAATTCAATTATGAGCGGCAGTTTTAAGTTTAGTGATGGCTACGACGTGATGAAACAGATTTTTCAGCGCGACAAGCGACCGACAGCCGTACTGTTTGGTTGCGACTTAGGGGCGTTCGGAGGCATTGCCGCGGCGCGGGATATGAACATACGCGTACCCGAGGATATCTCGGTGATGGGTTTCGATGGTCTTTATCAGGAGATTGAGTATGCCGCCCTACTGCCGGATCTCACCACCATGTGCCAACCTGTTGAACAGCTTGGTCAGGTCGCAGTGAGGCAGCTGATGGATTTAATCAACGGAAAGTTCCCGGAGTCCGGCTCTCCTTCTCTTGAGATGATCTTAAAGGAAGGAAAGACCTGCCGCAGAATCGATTGATGACCGATTGGATCGGTTTGCTGAACATAGGTGCGGTTTATCAAGCACTCCAATAATCCAAAATTCGACTGGTGTATATTTTGCAGGGTATAATATAAGAGGCTTGCCCTATTACAATGCGCAATAGGACAAGCCTTCATGTTTTATTTGCTTTTGGATTGCTAGTTCAGTAAGCCTTTTAGCCCTCTGCGCCGCCGTCCAGTTCAGTGCTACCCATATTCTCTAAATCCTGCTCGATGCTGCCCTTAATTGTCTGCATAGAATCGGGTACCGTCTTTAAAAACTCGATTGCAATATCAATCTGCTCCTGTGTCAAATCTTCTTCCGTCAGAGTTTTATACTCTAACAGCATGTCTGCCGTCTGATTGAGCACCTCAATCAACTCAGGCGCCACAACGTCCGCATTCTCATTAACAAGATTGGCAACCTCGTCGAAAGATGAGCTGGCTGCGTTATATGCATCTATTAACGGCTGCTTATCGGGTTTGGAATTGCACGCTGCTAGGCTGAGTGCCAAAATAAGTGTCATGACCAGGGCGATTAATCGTTTCATTGTTTCTTCCTCCATTAATGTTTCATGTGCTATGTATAGCAGCTATAGCTTAGCAGAACCACTTAAAATAATACCGTTAACTACATGAACCAGCATTTTTTTTGCACGAACAGTAGTTTTGATTATGCCGCCATGATGCAAAAGCTGGTGTAAAGGGTGAAAAATGTTATAAGAAAGCTCAAACGAGTATCTATACGGTTAGACGTGACTATAAAGGATTTACCGATACCTTTCTGCCCTCCTAACAACCTTTTATGCAATAAATAAATCAAGACGCAGACCGCAATAAATAAATCAAGACGCAGACCGTGTCTTGACAATAAAATTATTATGGCATATAATAATTCAGCGACATGTTTTGGCACCGCCCTTTTGGCGGGCGAAGATATGCTTATATCCATCATCGGGGTGTAGCGCAGATGGTAGCGTGCTTGGTTCGGGACCAAGAGGCCGCGGGTTCAAGTCCCGCCACTCCGACCATAATAAAAGACCGTCGATTTTAACATCGACGGTCTTTTGCTTTGCCTATATTTATTATCGTATTGCTTCAGCAAGTGCCTTAAAGATACTTAACGTAGGAATCAAACAATCAAGTCGGTGAGTCTATGCAAAAGCATCGCAAGCCATGCGTGTTGTGAGCGGCCAAAATAACGCAAGGCTAATTCATCCTCACCGGGTCGCGCTTGTGACCCTCCGGTCTCTGGAATCAGCGGGCGCTCGCTGCCCGTTTCCCCTGTCGGCTCGCCGCCGGAGGATGGTCGGTGGTAGTTCACTGTGCGCGACGCAGAAATTTCGTCCGTTTCGTCGGAATCCGCGGTGGCGATATTGTCAACACGCCTGTTCTGCACATCGGCTGGGGTGGCGGTATAGCTGCCGGTTAAGGTTCTGCTTTCTCCTACGGGCAGAACGGCGATCTCCTCATCCAGCTCAATCAAAGCATCGCGTACGGTCACAGCGGTCAGCGGGGTGGGTCCGTTGTTAAAAACGGTGATTCTGTACTCAATGACCGAACCCGCGTAGGTAAAGAATGTGCGATTGGCGGTTTTTGTGAGGAAAAAGCGCGCCGCGTTAACCCCCTGGTCGATGGTACGAATGCTCTGCCCCTCGGCGAGCGTAATCGTGTCGGTGCGCAGCACACCCGCTATCATCCTGCCGTTGGAATCCACGGTGGGGTCGTTGCCCACAAGCGGCAGTGTCTCTTCGTAACCAAGCCCCGCGAGACGAAACGCAACATAGTACTGCCCCGGGTCAAGGTGCGGGAACAGGTAGTAACCCGCGCCTTCGGCGGCATCTCCGGTCATCGTGGTGGCAACCACCTGCCAAGAGCTGCCTACGCGCTGATACAGGGTTGTCGGCACGCCGTTTACGCCCTGCTCTCCCTCGTCACGTATGCCGTTCTTATTCTCGTCCAGCCATACCCTGCTGCCGATTTCGCCCTTGGTGCTTGTGTGCACCTCAATGCCTACCCGCTGCGGTTCTGCGGGCATCATTTCAATCGTATTGCCGTTTGAATTGATATAGGTGGTAATCTGCGAGATCGAGTTCCACGCCTTCTCGTCGGGCGGCGTGTCTACGGGGGTACGCATCTTCCACGCGAGGGTAAGCTTGCTGCCCGGCTTGAGCAACATATCGTGAGACCCGTTTTGCCCGTTCTCGGTAAACCCACTGATGACAAAGCGCACCGAACGCACCGAGCTTATGTCGGCGGGCGGCTGGGGGGACCAGTTCGGTTCCTGCGTGCCGATCAGCGCACCGCTTTGACTTTTTCTAATGGGGTCTGTTGCCGTGCTGTAGTACACCTGCAGGGTAGCCTCACTGCGGTTTCCGTACACGTCCTCCACAATCTCAAGGTCGCCCCCCTCGATGGCGGAAATCAGGTACGGTCCCCAGGTGCTGCCGCGAGAACCGCTGAATGGAGACAAAATCCATCACGGCGGGTATGTCATATGTAAGCGTTACGCTGTAAAAGTGGTTGATTGCGGCGGACACCTAAAGGTTGACATCCACATTGGTATTGGCGGTGGCAGACGCACCCTCGGGGTTAAGGCTGACACTCTGCTGCACGGCAAGCCCTGAGCCGCTTGCGTCCATTGGTGCAAAGGCGGGTTCCTGTAAAAGCATAGGGAGTTCATGCTGTTGCTCTTCGCTGCTTTCGCTTGAGGAGGCCTCGGGTGCCGGCTCGCTGGATGCCTCCTCCGCAGGCGGCACAGACGATACATCCCCATCCTCCGTGACTATATCCGAGCTGCCATCCACCTCCTGCTGCGCCCAATCCAGAGGCGGCAGTCCGCTCTGCTCCTCCTGCGCAAACAAGTGATATGTTGCGCCAAAAACGCATCCAATCAGTAATGCCAGTGTAATCAGTACTGCAACAAACCGTCTCATGTCAATTTCCTCGACTCTCTAAAGTTAAAAATATTGCAATGGTTGCAAGAGATAATCAATCTCTAAGTACCCCGGCTGTTGCCATGCCAGTAAAATACCTAAGAATATTGGTGAACTAGATTATATAATAATTAGAAAATATAATCAATAACAATTTTCATTATCGTACAGGATTTTATAATTTTTACATATTTTAATTATCCATTTTCAGTAACTGCATTTTGCCAAAAAAAGAATCGATTCTAATTGCCAGGCTCATAGCGGTTGAATCGCGCGGTCATTTTTTTATCAATCGGCTGAAGGAGCGCAATCTGGAGCACATCATTCCATCATGAATAACAAATGCCCGCTGTAGTATACTCAGCAAACTTCAAAACGAAACCGTTTTGAACCGCACGAAAAACCGTACGGCGCCCACAAATGTGGACGGTTTGTGGAGTCTATAGTCAATAAACACGCCATCAGGCGTGCGGTGGGTAGTACCTGCCGCTTGAAAACAGGGACTGTTTTCAAGTTTATTGACTATAATGCGCTTACACTACAACGGGCAATGCATATAGCTCATACGGCAAAACGCCCCGCTTTTTAATAAGCAGGGCGTTCGGTCTATGTCTTATAAACGGCTATTTACCTTAGCTGAGCGTTGAGCCGCTCAATTTCATGCTTCATCTTATCGCGCCCGAAGTCTTCGCCCGTCATCATATGGATGGACCGCAACGGGAACTGATAAAAATTCGCCATCGTCATCAGGTCAATTTCGACCCCCTCAAACGTTTTCAAAAACTGCTCCTTCAGGCGGTTGTACAGCTCTCTGCCCGCTGGGGTGTCGGTTAGTTCGTCTACTGTGGTGTTCATTGTATACGGCTCCCCCGGCTGCCTCGCTCCCGCCGGAACAGGCGCGCCATACAGCGTTTCAAACTCCGCATCGCCTGCCATAAAGCCGCCCTTTGCGGGCGCAAAGTAAGACGGCAGTGCGTGATAGGCATTCTCCAAAAGACACTCTCTGCCGTCGCCTTGTACAACAACGTTAGCCGTGAGCCGGATATCCCTGCTGGAGGCGCCAATCTGCACGGTATAGTCTCCGCCCTCTATCGCCCAGTCTGCCGCTTTGGTATTGTAGTACGAAAAGCTGCGGTCACAAAGCGTAAAGCAGACGGTCTTACTCTCCCCTGCTTTTAAAAACACCTTCTCTACCCCGCGCAGCTCTTTGGGTGCGCGATAAACGACTGACTGCTCTTTGCCGATATACAGCTGCACAATCTCCGCGCCGTCGCGTGCTCCGGTGTTGGTCACGGTCACCTCGGCTGTCATTGTGTCCCCTTTGGCAAAGCGACCGGCGGACAGCTTTAAATCCTTATATTCAAAGGTGGTGTAGCTCAGCCCGTAGCCGAACGGATACGCAACCTCCGCACCCGCGGCATCGTAATACCGATACCCCACAAAGATGCTCTCGCGGTATTCCACCGTCTTGGCTTGCCCCGGAAAATAGCGTGTACAAGGGGTGTCCGAGAGCGATGTCGGCAGTGTCTCCGCAAGCTTTCCGCATGGGTTTGCATTGCCGCAAAGCAGGTCGGCAATTGCACTGCCCACCGCCTGACCGCCTAAGTAGGCGAGAAGAATCGCCTTTACCCGCGCAGCCCACGGCATTACAACAGGCGCACCACACATCAGCACAACCACGGTGTTGGGGTTTACCTTTGCGACCTCCTCAATCAGGCGGTTATGCCCCTCGGGCATATCGAGCGTCTCGCGGTCAAAGCCCTCGCTTTCGTAGCAGTCGGGCAAGCCCGCATATACAATCGCAACGTCCTTGCCTTTTGCCGCTTGGCAGGCAGCGGCTATGAGCTCGTCGCTTGTATTACCGCTTGCGTGGTCATACCCCTCGGCATAGGTAACCATAAGCCCAGCCATCTCAAGCTCGGCGATGGGGGTATCCACCCGTGTGGGGTTGATTAGGCTGGAGCCCGCGCCCTGATAGCGGGGTTTCTGGGCAAACGCACCGATGACCGCCGCATCCGCTCCCTTTGCAAGGGGCAGAATGCCCCCTTCGTTCTTGAGCAGTACGGCAGACTGTGCCGCCGCCCTGCGCGCTAAGGCATGGTGTGCGTCAACATCATACGTAAATCCCGAGTTGAGGCTGGCAGCACCCTTTAATATCAGCTCCACGTTTCGGATTGCCACGGCATCCAGCTCCGACTCATCCAGTAAGCCGTCCTGCACCGCTTTGACAATTGCCGCGTCGTTGAACCGGGCGGGTCCGGGCATCTCCAGGTCAAGCCCAGCGCGCACGCCCTCCACCCTGTCGTTGCAAGCGCCCCAATCCGAAACCACAACCCCTTCAAAACCCCACTCCTCACGGAGCACGGTGGTAAGCAGACGCTTGTTTTCGGACGCAAACGCTCCGTTTATCTGATTGTACGCTCCCATTATCGTCCACGGCTGCGCGCGCTTGACGACCGTTTCAAACGCCGCAAGGTACATCTCTCGCAGCGCTCTTTCATCCACAACCGCGTTTACGGTTAGGCGGCGGGTCTCCTGACTGTTGACGGCAAAGTGCTTGAGCGACGTGCCCACGCCTTTGCTCTGCACACCCGAAACATGGCTTGCCGCCAGCTCTCCCGCAAGGTATGGGTCTTCGCTGAAATACTCAAAATTGCGCCCGCACAGGGGGGAGCGTTTGAGGTTGATGCCAGGACCCAGCAGAACCGACACCTGCTCCTGCAGGCATTCCTCTGCGAGCGCCTTGCCTATCTCATGCAGCAGGGCACGGTCAAAGCTTGCGCCGGTGGCGCAGGAAGTGGGGAAACAGGTAGCGGGCACGCTGCCGCTGAGATCCACCCCGCTGCTGTCGTTCGCCTTCTTCCGCAGGCCGTGGGGACCGTCCGTCATCATAGTCCGAGGCAGATTGAGACGGTCAATGGGTTGTGTTGTCCAAGCATCGTTGCCCGAGCACAGGGACGCTTTTTCCTCCAGTGTCATCTGCATAACGAGTTCTTTTGCCTGTTGTTTTGTCATTATTATGGCCCTTCCTTTCCGGCGTCCGGTACCCCGCAGGCACAAAACGCAATGAACCAATGTAAACGATTACTTATCAAGTCGCAAATTGTTGATTTATTGTTTATCATAATAGATTCCCGTCCTTTTGTAAAGCAGAATTTCGCTACATCTGATACATTTTGAACTTTTTGGTTTGTATTTTGATATGATAGTGCTTTGAACATTGTATGTCACTGTTCTGTTTGATCGCAATCCAGTCAAAAGTTGTAATCGTTTTCTTGCATAAGGCGCGGTTTCGCCCTTGCCACCGCCCGGTCTGGGTTATGCCTGCAAAAACGCCGTGGGAGCCTATCAAACAATAGGCTCCCACGGCGTTTTAAAGAAATTAGGAGGAAGAAAAAGAAAAACGATATTTGGTTCGTGTTCCTCCGGCGGGTTCGGCAATAATAAACAGTATGCCGGATGAAACACCGGTAGTATCAGATTACAGCTTGCCTACAAGGTCTAGCCCGGGCTTAAGGGTGGCGGCGCCCGGCTTCCAGCGGGCGGGGCAGACCTGATCGCCGTGCTCGGCGACAAACTGCGCCGCCTGCACCTTGCGCAAAAGCTCTTCCGCGCTTCTGCCTATGCCCATGTCGTGCACCTCAAAGAGCTTAATCTCGCCCTCGGGGTTTATCACAAACGAGCCGCGCAGCGCCTGTCCCTCCTGCTCTACCATTACGTCAAAGAAGCGGGAGAGCACCCCTGTGGGGTCGGCAAGCATGGGGAACCGAATCTTTCGGATGGTTTCGGAGGTATCCGCCCATGCCTTGTGAACAAAGTGACTGTCGGTGGAGACCGCGTATATCTCGGTGCCGATGCTCGTAAATTCGTCATAGGTATCGGCAAGGTCTCCCAGCTCGGTGGGGCACACAAAGGTAAAGTCCGCGGGGTAGAAGAAGAATACGCTCCACTTTCCGAGCACCGAATCCTTGGTTACCTCTTTAAACTCGCCGCCGCGGTATGCGTTTACCTTAAAATCAGGCAGTTTTGTTCCAATCAGGCTCATAGTCTCATCTTATCCTTTCACGCTGTGATTACGGGGTAGGTTGGTTTTTGGGGTGCTGCTAGTTCAGATAGGCACGCAGCATCCAGATGAGTTTTTCGTAGTTGCGCATATAACCGGTAAATTGGTCTGCCGTACCGTCGTCGCCCGCGTCGGAGGCAAGCGCTACAATCGCTTTTGCGTCGCCGCGCAGCTTCTCAAAGTCGGCCAAGGTAAGCGCTACCGCCTCTTTTGCGTCTACGGGCATCGGCTCACGTTCGCTCAGGGTCTTTGCGGCAAGCACGTCCTTTAGAGTTGCATGAGGTGCGCCCCCCAGCATCAGCAGCCGCTCGGCAACCTCGTCCATTACCTCGGCGGTTGCGTCGTATAGCTTTTCAAACTCGCCGTGCAGCGTAAAGAAGCCGCTGCCCTTGATATACCAATGCAGGTTATGCAGTTTCATGTACAGAACAGCCTGGTCTGCCAAAAAGGTGTTTAGGTTATTTTGATAAGTTGACATTTGAAGTCCTCCTTAAAGTAATATTGATAATTGTTATCATTATTATAATCTATCTCTCTCTGCTTGTCAACCCATGTATTTTAAAAGTCACATGCAAAAAGACATCCCTGTAAAGGTCTTGCCCGCAGGCGTTTGCCGACGGGGTCACCTTTATAAAGATGTCCTCTTTTTGCCGATTTATTATCCCGCCCGATTAAAAAAATCGGATGCTTTGTACCCTGCCGCCATATACACAGCCGATTGTTACTGCGCTATCTTCGGTGGGTATAATGTGAGGCTATCGGCTGCGGGGTGCGGTTTGTCTGCACGTTATCACAGCACTCTACCAGCGCCGTCACCTTGCCGTACGCCTGCTGTGCGTCGCGGTACCCCTGAAGGTACAGGGCGCGCAGGCGTTCGGGGTTGTGCTCGAACTTGTCGATGGCAAGGCTTTTTGGTCGGATGATAACCGCTCTGCCCTCGCGCTCGAGCTGCTCGCAACACGCTACACTTTGGTTGTAGTCGACGTGACGGTTACCAAACGCCTCCACAAACCGCGGGTAGTCACGGTATCTGCGCGCGCACAGGCGGTTTAGTCTGCTCGCCTTTTTTTGGTACCCCTGCGGGCGGGTGAGCACGATAATATGTAGGTCGTTGCCGCTTTGCACCGAAAACCGAACGGGTATGGAGTCGGCTACCCCGCCGTCAAGGTAGTGCCTGCCCCCGTACTCCACCGTCTCGGCAAACAGCGGCAGCGAGCTGGATGCACGCACATACAGGGAATCGGCGCGCATATCCCGCACAACAGGGTACTCCGCCTGCCCGGATTCTAAACAGGTCACCACCGCGTGGCTATCGCAATCCTCGCTCGCATAGGTGTCGTAATCGAGCGGAAGCAGGATCTCGGGTATATCGCAAAACATAAAGTCCATTCCAAACACCCCTTTGCCGCGCAGTACGTTAAAGGGGTTTAGATACCGCCTGTCGCGGCAAAACCGAAAGTTTGTCTCAAAGCTTCTGCCCCTCTGGTGCGAGACATACGAGATCGCGTTGCACGCCCCTGCCGAGGTTCCTACAATAAACCGAAAAAACAGACCCTTCTCATCAAAATAGTCGAGCACCCCCGCCGTATACACGCCGCGCATGCCGCCGCCCTCCAAAACAAGACCGGCCT
>JAEZQD010000002.1 GCA_023413185.1 Bacillota bacterium | reverse complement strand
TAATCACCACCGACGGCAGCATCAGCGAGATTCCGCGCGGCGAGTACGAAGAGGCGGAGGAGCGTGTAATAGACGAACTCAAGGAAATCAACAAGCCGTTTGTCGTCCTGCTCAACAGCCGCAACCCGGATGGAATAGAGGCGCAGGAGCTGCGTGAAGAACTTGAAAACAAGCATGGGGTACCGGTCACCGCCGTCAACTGCCTGCACCTGGCAGAGGAGGATATCCGGGGCATCATCGGCAAGGTGCTCATGGAGTTTCCGGTGAAGGAGATTTTGGTAGACATCCCGCGTTGGATTATGTCGCTGGAAAACAACCACTGGCTCAAATCGGGCGTCTGCGGCAGCATTAAGACAGCCGCCGCCGAGATTAAGCACGTCAGCGAGATAACTGGCAAACTCGACAATGTAAAGCAGTGCGAGTATGTAAACAACGTAGAGGTTAAAGGCATTGATATGGGCAAAGGCTCCGCCCGCGTTGATATCGGTGTTGCGAACGAATTGTTTTACAAGATACTGGGCGAGGCAACGGGGCTTGAGATTAACTCCGAGGCCGAGCTGATGCCCTGCATGATTGAGCTTGCGGGCATGAAGCGCGAGTACGACAAGGTGCGAATCGCCTTGCAGGAGGTAAACGCAACAGGATATGGTATTGTTATGCCGGGACTTGACGAACTGACGCTCGACGAGCCGGAGATCGTCAAGCAGGGGGGACGCTACGGCGTACGTCTTAAGGCATCGGCGCCCTCCATCCACATGATGAAGGCGGATATCGTAACCGAGGTATCGCCCATAGTCGGCTCCGAAAAGCAGTCGGAGGAGCTGGTGATGTACCTGCTCAAAGAGTTTGAGGAGAACCCCCGCAAGATATGGAGCTCAAACATCTTCGGCAAATCCCTGCATGAGCTGGTAAACGAGGGGCTGCACAACAAGCTAAGCCGTATGCCAAACGACGCCAGAATTAAGATGAGCGAAACGATTGAACGAATCATCAACGAGGGCTGCTCGGGTCTTATTTGCATCATCCTTTAGCGAGCACAACAAGCAATTAGCGCGCCTTGGG
The DNA here is from genome assembly GCA_023413185.1 of Bacillota bacterium. Classification (GTDB taxonomy): domain Bacteria; phylum Bacillota; class Clostridia; order Oscillospirales; family Ruminococcaceae; genus Acetanaerobacterium. The sequence goes on along the minus strand of JAEZQD010000002.1, from coordinate 3,717 downwards.
GTATAAAACAAGGCGCGCTGATTGCTTTTATAGTCGGCTTGCAAACCAATGCTGTGTGTCCATACCCCTGTATCACTGTACGCCTTCGTCCGGCACGCCGCATGCGTCGGCAAAGGGCGCCACCGCGCGGGGCAGGATACCCAGCACATGGGCAATCAGCACCCCGTAGTTGGTAATACATACCCCCGCCTCGCGCGCGGTCTGTACGCGGTAGCGCATCTCGTTGCGGTTGAGCATACAGCCGCCGCAGTGAACAATCAGCGCATAGTCTGCGAGGTTGCGCGGATAATGCGCACCGCTTGCCCACTCAAACGCAATGTCCGGTCCCGCTATGCCCGTTATCCAGCGCGGCAGCTTCACCGTGCCGATGTCATCCTTCTGACGGTGGTGGGTACAGCCCTCCACAATCAACACGCGGTCGCCCGCCCGCAGCGTGTTTACCCGTCTTGCCCCGCGCACCATCTCGGCAAGATCGCACTTTTGCCGCGCAAACAGGATGGAGAACGAGGTTAAGGGCACGTCCGCAGGCGTTTCGGCGGATACCCGTGCAAACGCCTGCGAGTCGGTAATCACCACGGCGGGCGGTGCGCCCAACCGTTCTAAGGTCAGCGTTAGCTCGCTCTCCTTAGCAACAACCGCAATGCAGTCCTTTTCCAGTACGTCGCGGATGGTCTGCTGTTGGGGCAGAATCATCCTGCCCTTGGGTGCCCCCGTATCGATCGGCGTGACAAGCACCGCGACATCCCCCGCCTTGAGCAGCCCCTCTATAAGGGACGGGTCATCCTCCGCAAACCGTGCGTTGTCGATGATTAGTTGCTTGACCTCGCCGATGCCCTCGCCAGTCGTTGCGCTGGCACATACCATGGGGATACCCGCGCGCTCAGCGATACGCGCAACATCCTCATGGGTAAGCTGTGCCGTATCGCTTTTGTTCAGCACACCCACACAGGGGATGTTTCTGCGCCGCAGCTCGCGAATTAGGGCGGCTTCCTCTGCGGTAATGCCCTCCCTTGCGTCGCAGACCACAACCGCAAGGTGGCATTTACGCAGTGCCTCATAGGTTTTTTCCACACGCAACGTGCCAAGCTCGCCCTCGTCGTCCAGCCCTGCGGTGTCTATCAGCACCACGGGACCGATGGGCAGCAGCTCCATCGATTTGTAAACAGGGTCGGTGGTAGTGCCCGCGACCTCGGAGGTCACCGCAACCTGCTGCCCTGTTATCGCGTTGAGCAGCGAAGATTTGCCCGCATTTCGCCTGCCGAACAGCCCGATGGCAACGCGGCTTGCGGTGGGGGTTGCGTTTAAGTCGCTCATAGCGTGTAATCATCCCTTCCTAGCTTATCATTTCATTATGTGAGCCTGCAGGTCGATGTGGTCGCCACGGGAGAAATCCGGCTCAAAGCCCGCCGAGGCAATGCGTTTGGAGAGGCAGGCAAGGCACTCCGCCGCCTCCTCGCCGGTGCAGATCTTGTTGTCGTACAATGCGTAGTCCTTGCGGTGGGTGATGGGAGATAGGTTTGGCATCACCACGTTTGCACCAGCCTGCAGTCCCTTTTCCCGCCCCAGCGGGTCGATGGTGCCAAGCGCCGTAGTGGCGGGCAGCAGCACCTTGGGCAACAGGCAGCGAACAAGCGACAGCAAGATTAACGTACGCTCAGCCGTGGGGGTGGGGTAGTGGGCAAACGGAGTATCGCGGTGGGGAACAAACGGTCCCAGCCCCGTCATGTGCGGCTGCAGCTCACGCAAAAACACCAGATCATCCGCAAGCGTCTCTATCGTCTGATGGGGCGACTGAACCATAAAGCCCGCGCCCACCTGGAACCCGATCTCCCGCAGGGTATACAGGCACTCCTTGCGGTTTGCAAGGGTCAGGTTATCGGGATGCAGCGTGGCGTAGTGCGCGTCGTTAGCCGTTTCGTGCCGCAGCAGGTAACGTCTTGCGCCGGCGTCGTAGAGTCTCTGATAAGACGTACGGTCGCGCTCGCCGAGCGAAAGGGTAATGGCGCAGTCGGGGTAGCGCGCGGTGATGTCGCTCACGATGGCGCATAGGCGGTCGTCGGTAAAATACGGGTCCTCGCCGCCCTGCAGGACAAAGGTGCGAAAGCCGAGTGCGTAGCCTTGCTCGCAGCAGGCGAGAATCTCCTTATGCGTCAGACGGTAGCGCGCGGCGTTGCGATTGCCGCTTCGAATACCGCAGTAGAAGCAGTCGTTTTTACAGTAGCTCGAAAACTCAATCAGCCCGCGAAAGTATACCCGTCCGCCGTAATGTGCGCGGCGCAGGGTGTCGGCGCACTGCCGCAGCAAGGAGCGTGTCCCCTCGTCCGCCTCCTCAAAGAAAAAGCGGAGAAGCGCGGTCAGCGCCTGTTTGGAAGCATTGTATAGGTACGCGGAAAACGCCCGCGCGTCGTGAAGTGGAAGCTGCATGATAAAACAAGCCTTTCTGTACCTAGAAGGTTAACATATAATTACAGCCGAAGGTCGCGTTCCCCATTTTCAAGGCGCTTTAAATTCTCAACAACAACCTCGTAGTTCGGGGTGCCTTTGAGCTGCTCCACACGCTGGCGGATGGTTTCTTCGCCCTTGGCGCGCGCCTCGGGGGAGGCGTAATCGAGCAGGTATTCCTTAAAGGTAAAGATGGCGTTAGGCATGCAGTAGTTGCGTACAAACCGCGATTTCGCCACCTTCATAAATTCCTCGCCGGTGCGCCCCGCACGGTAGCAGGCGGTGCAAAACGAGGGGATTGCATCCTGTGTGCAGATCTGCATCACCGTGCTGTCCAGCGAGCTGGTGTCGCCGATTGAGAACTGCTCCTTATCGGGCATGAAGTTTGCCGCCTTGCTTTTTGTGTACGCACCCACACCGATGCGCGTGCCCGCATCCACCTGCGAAACACCCAAGGGCAGCACCTCACGCCGCACATGCTCCGGCTCACGCGCGGTGCAGATCATACCGGTATAGGGCACCGAAAGGCGGATGACGGCAACTAGCTTTTTAAAGTCCTCATCCGACACCGCGTACTCGGGGTTGCTTGCATAGGGCGTGCCGGTGGCGGGGCGGATGCGCGGGAACGAGATGGTATGCGGACCGATGCCGCCAAACGTCTCCTCCAGATGGATGGTGTGGTACAACAGCCCCATCACCTCAAACCGCCAGTCGTACAGCCCAAACAGCACGCCGATGCCGCTGTCATCCACCCCTGCCTGCTGTGCGCGGTCCATCGCGTACAGCCGCCAACGGTAATGCCCTTTGATGGTGCCAGGGGGGTGCATCTTGGCGTAGGTTTCGTGATGGTAGGTCTCCTGAAACACCTGATACGTTCCGATACCGATGTCCTTGAGCAGGCGCATTTCCTCCACTGTCATCGGCGCGCAGTTGACATTTACCCGCCGAATCTCGCCGTGCGCGCTTTTAATACCGTAAACCTTTTTGACGGTGTCGCGGATAAACTCGGCGGTGGTGGCGGGCGATTCGCCGTAGACAAGTACCGAGCGCTTCTGCCCCTCTTCAATCATGATGCGAACCTCCTGCTCTAGCTCCTCCATAGACAGCGTCTTGCGGTGCATAGCGGTGTTGCTACTGCGAAAGCCGCAGTAGGTGCAGTTGTTTGCACATTCGTCGCTGATGTAAAGCGGTGCAAAGAACACGATGCGGTCGCCGTACACCTCCTGCTTGAGTTTGTGCGCCAGCTCAAACATCTCGTTTATCGTGGTCTTGTCC
>JAEZQD010000140.1 GCA_023413185.1 Bacillota bacterium | reverse complement strand
ATGAGCAGCGAGTACTTGAAAAATCTCAAAAAAAGAACTATTATGAACTGATTAAGCGTCGCGTAGAGCAAGCCGAAGCCGACGCTATTCGTGCATTTATCAGCGAGAATAAGATTACCGGCATTGTACTTAACGAGGATTACAAACGCTATTATCCTTACGGCGATTTTGCCGCCACCATCCTCGGCTTTACGGGCGATGACCATCAGGGTCTAAACGGTCTTGAAAGCTACTACGAGCGGTACTTAAAGGGTGTAGACGGCAAGATTGTATCCATCAAGAATGCACTGGGCAAGGATATGCCCGTTGAATATGAGTCTCGCAACGACGCACAGGACGGATATTCCCTTGTGCTGACCATCGACGAGGTTATTCAGCACATCGTCGAAAAAAACCTCGAGACCGCCGTCATTGAGTACGGGGTAAAGAACCGCGCAACCGCTATTGTCATGGATGTGACCACCGGAGAGGTGCTCGCGATGGACACCGAGCCGGACTACGACCCCAACGACCCGTTTACAATAGAAAACGCAGAACTGGCCGCCCTAATCAACCAGATTGAGGATAAGGACGAACGGGTTTTGCAGCTGCAAACGGCACGAGAGGCTCAGTGGCGAAACAAGGCAATCTCCGACACCTACGAGCCGGGCTCTGTTTACAAGATTATTACGGCGGCGTCCGCGCTGGAAGAGGGCGTTGTAAACGCCAACAGCACGTTTTACTGCAACGGCTCCCTTACGGTCAACGGTCGTTCCATCGGCTGTTGGAAGCATGCGGGTCATGGTGCACAAAACTTTGTGGACGGTATAAAGAATTCGTGTAACCCCGTATTTATGGCGGTTGGACTTGCGCTCGGACCAGAACGCACCGCACAGTACTACAAAGCGTTTGGGTTCAGCGAACCCACGGGCATCGATCTCCCGGGCGAAACTGGTGGCATCTATCACTCGCTTGCAGTGCTGCAGAAGGAGCCGGATACCCTTGCGGTGGCATCCTTCGGTCAAAGCTTTAAGGTTACCCCGATGCAGATGATTACGGCGATTGCCGCCTCCATCAACGGCGGGTACCTGTATGAACCCCATGTAGTCAAGCAGATTATCGATTCGGATAAAAACATTATAGAAAACATAGAGCCCGAGGTAAAGCGGCAGGCAATCTCAAAAGAGGTTTCCGCAGAGCTTGCGCTGATGCTTGAAAAGGTCGTCAGCGAGGGAAGCGGACGCAGCGCATACATAAAGGGTTACCGCATCGGCGGCAAGACGGGCACCTCCGAAAAGCTCGATAAGCAGAGCACCACGGGCGTCAAAGAGCATGTGCTCTCGTTCCTTGGCTTTGCCCCCGCCGACGACCCGCAGATAGCCGTTATGGTCATTCTTGACGAACCGGCAGATTCCAACGCATACGGATCCACCATTGCAGCCCCTGTTGCGGGCGCGATTATCTCCGAGACCTTAACCTATCTCGGCATAGAACCGGCATACACCGCCGAGGAGCTGGAAAAGATGGATGTCTCCACCGGAAACGTAGTCGGACGCAAGCCGCACGAGGCGACCTCAGAGCTTAACAAGCTCGGGTTGCAGTCCGAGCTTGTGGGCAATGGCGAAACGGTCATTAAGCAGTATCCCCTTGCCGGGCAGCCCATCCCCAGGGGCGGCAAGGTCATTCTCTACACCGTGTCGCAGAATCCAAAAACCTCTGTCATTCCCAGCGTGATTGGGCTTTCCGCACAGCAGGCAAACAAAACACTAACCAATGCCGGCTTTAACATCCGCATTGTAGGCGGCGGCAGCAATCAGTTGGGTACAAAAGCAATCTCCCAGTCGATGATTGGCGTTGAGGCAGAGCATGGCACCGTAATTGATGTTGTATTTGGTGTGGATGATGCGGTAGAATAGGATAGGGCTTACTGTGTATCAAGGCTGTTTTTACCAAAGTCATATAAAAGCGGGCGATCGCGACTATACTAATATAACCAAACGCAACAAGTAGCAGGGAGGCAGGCAAATGTTATTGTCACAGCTTTTGGGACGTGTAAACTGCCTTTTTGGCGCACAGATGCCTGACGCCGAGATATCCCTGGTCACCGGCGATTCTCGCAAGGTGGCTGCAAACACGCTGTTTGTGGCGATAAAGGGAGAAAAGTTTGACGGACACGATTATGCCGAAGCGGCAATCAAGCAGGGTGCGGTTGCGGTAATCGCAGAGCGCGAACTGGGGCTTGACCGCCAGATTATCGTACCGAACACACGGGCCGCTTATGCATTGCTGTGTGCCGAGATGAGCGGTAACCCCGCCGGCAAGTTAAAGCTTATCGCCGTAACGGGAACCAACGGTAAAACGACCATTACCTATCTGCTCAAGCAGATATTAGAGTCGGCGGGCAAAAAGACGGGTCTTATCGGTACCATCCATGTAGAGATAGCCGACATGGTTTTACCCGCAAAGCACACCACCCCCGACCCCGCCGAGCTGCACGCGTTGTTTGGACGCATGGTGGCGGCGGGCTGCGAGTATGTTGTGATGGAGGCGTCCTCTCATGCGCTTGACCAGCATCGTCTGGACGGCTGCTTGTTCGAGGCGGGCGTATTCACCAACCTCACGCAGGACCATCTGGACTATCATCTGACAATGGAGAATTACTATAACGCAAAAAAGAAGCTGTTCGACAGCTGTAAGGTCGGCATTATCAATCTCGATGACGAATACGGCAGACGCCTGCTCAAAGAGATCCCGTGCAAGGCGGTAAGCTATTCGGCGGATGACGACATGGCGGATTACACTGCTAAAAGCATAGAAAAACACAGCAGCGGCGTAAACTTTGCATTCGTCGGCAAGGGTATTATCGAACGGGTCGCCTTCTGCATGCCGGGGGCTTTCTCGGTCTCCAACGCGATGGCTGCGGCAGCCTGCATGGTTTCGCTGGGTCTTGACCCGTCGGTGGTTGTGCAGGGGCTAAACCGCTGCACGGGGGTCAAAGGCAGGGCGGAGGTTCTGTATGCGGGCAAGGATTTTACCATCATCTGCGATTATGCGCACAGCCCGGACGGACTGGAGAAGGTACTTTCCGCGGTGCGGGAGTTCGCCCCCAAACGCGTGGTTGCACTGTTTGGCTGCGCAGGCAACCGCGACCGAACCAAACGCACCAAGATGACCCGCGCGGTGGGTCAAAACTGCGACTTTGCCATCCTTACCTCCGACAATCCGCGCAGCGAAGACCCCAACCAGATCATTGACGACGCCCTACCCGGGTTTCAGGGGACGGGTGCAGAGTATACGGTAATTGTAGACCGCTATGAGGCGATTCGGTGGGCGATAGACAACGCGCAGCAGGATGATGTGATTGTGCTGTGCGGCAAAGGGCATGAGGACTATCAGGTGCTCAGCTTTGGCACCGTATCGTTTGACGAACACGAAATTGTGAAAAAACTCATTGCCGCGCGCGACGCGAAGCAATAAAACCCTGTGAAGCGGAGGAACCGAAATTTGAAGCCATGGATGTTAAACGACATCGCCAGTTTGTTTGGGCAAAAGGTTCCCGAAGGGATATCGGTACTGGATGTGTGCACCGACTCTCGTGCCATCACCCCGGGCTGCCTGTTTGTTGCACTGGAGGGGGAGCGGTTTGACGGGCACAGCTTTGTACGCGACGCGTTTGCGCAAGGTGCTGTCGCCGCCGTGTGCCGCAAGGAGATTTTGGACGCGGATAGGCCGGTTATCTATGTAAAGGACACCCAGCGTGCGCTGATTACCATAGGCTGTGCATATCGCCTGAAGTACGATGTTCCCGTTGTGGCGGTGACGGGCAGTGTGGGCAAGACCACTACCAAAGACATGGTTGCCTGTGCGCTGAGTGCGGAGTATCAAACGCTGAAAACACAAGGCAACCGAAACAACGAAATCGGACTGCCGCTAACCCTGCTGAACCTAGACGAACGCTATGGCTGTGCGGTGCTCGAGATGGGCATGACCCATCTGGGAGACCTTTCGCTGTTGTCGGCTGCGGCGCTTCCAACCGTTGCGGTTATCACAAACGTCGGGGTATCCCACATCGAAAACCTCGGCAGCAGAGAGAACATTCTAAAAGCAAAGCTGGAGATTGCCGAGGGTCTGCCGCAGGACGGAACACTGATCCTCAATTATGACAACGACCTTCTTTGCGACATAAAAACCCATCGTGGTCTTGCTATACTATCATACGGTATCGAAAATTCACAGGCCGATGTTACCGCAAAAAACATCATCCGCGAGGGTGAAGATACGCGGTTTGTCATCCGATATAAAGATGGGGAGTATCCTGCGCGCATACCCTGTATCGGCGCACACAACGTGCTCAATGCGCTGGCCGCATTTGCCGTTTGCGCCGCGCTCAACCTGGACCTTGTTAAATGCACGGCGGCGCTTACATCATACACACCGTCCGGCATGCGGCAAAAGATTGTGCGGTACGGCGGCTTTACTGTAATTGAAGACTGCTATAACGCAAGCCCCGACTCGATGAAAGCGGCACTCGGCACGTTAAAAACGCTTAAGGGTGAATCAGGCGGAAGAAGCGTTGCGGTGCTTGCCGACATGCTGGAGCTGGGCGACTACTCGCAGTCAGCGCACGAAGCGGTGGGAAGCCTTGCGGCACAAAGCGACACCGATGTGTTGATTGCATACGGAACCGAAGCGGTGCACATCGCAAGGACGGCACAGTGCGAGGGGGTGCCCCGGGTGTATTACTTCAGCGACAAGGGGCAAGCGGCACAAAAGCTGATTGAAACGGCAAAGCCCGAAGATACCATCCTGTTCAAGGGCAGTCGTGGTATGCGCCTCGAGGAGATTATAGAAGGCTTTTACAACCAGACGGGTAACAAAGCAAGGGAATAACCCCAGTTTTATTAAAGGATGTATTGCAAATGAACTCGACAGCAACGATTGTAACGGCATTGGTTGCCTTTGTTGTAACCGCATTGGTAGGACGCGGTTTGATTCCGTTCTTGACTAAGCTGCGCTACGGGCAGACCATTAAAGAGATTGGTCCCACATGGCACAAAAACAAGCAGGGCACGCCCACCATGGGTGGCATTATGTTTGTCATTGGTACCCTTGCGGGTCTTTTGGCAGGGTTGCTCGCACTCACTTATTCTGGCGACGCAACGCAGGATGTCACAGCGAGGCTTGACAACATCAAGCTGGCGGCAGGGGTGTTGCTGGCGCTTGCAAACGGCTTCATCGGCTTTACCGATGACTATATTAAGGTGGTTAAAAAGAGAAATCTAGGGCTAACCGCATCGCAAAAAACAATAATGCAGATACTTGCGGCAATACTATATCTGCTTACCATTTATCTTGCCGGTGACCGCACCACCACCATGATTGTACCGTTTTTAGGGGCATGGAATATGGGGCTGTTCTACTACCCGTTCTCGGTGCTTGTCATCTACTTCATGGTTAACGCCGTCAATCTTGCCGATGGCATTGACGGGCTGTGCGCATCGCTTACCTTTGTGTGCGGCGTCTCGCTCATGCTGATGTGCGCAATGCTTGGGCAGTATAAGCAGGGAATCCTTGCCGTTGCACTGGCGGCGGCGTGTATCGGCTTTCTTGTATGGAATTTTCACCCCGCAAAGGTGTTTATGGGCGATACCGGCTCGATGTTCTTGGGCGGGGCTGTGGTTGCCATCAGCTTTGGCATTAACATGCCCGCATTCTTGGCACTTGCGGGAATTGTATATATCCTAGAGGCGTTGTCGGTTGTCATTCAGGTTATCAGCTTTAAGCTGACGAAAAAAAGGGTGTTTAAGATGAGCCCAATCCACCATCACTATGAAATGTCCGGCTTTAGCGAAGTAAAGATAGTTATGTCCTTTACGCTGGTCGGTGTGGTTGGCGGTGCGCTGGCATTGTGGGCGTTAACACTCGTGTAGCAGGGTAATTTTGTGGAGAATCGAGGTGTGTCCTGATTGAAGTCTAGTATTAAATCGATGCTGCGCTTTCCAAAGGGCGGCATGGACATCACCTTCTTCCTGCTTACCTTGGCACTGCTCGGCATGGGGCTTATCATGCTGTTCTCCTCAAGCTATGCCTACGCGCTGTACTATTATGGCGACAGCTATATCTTTATCAAAAGTCAAGTGCTGTTTTCCCTCATGGGTGTCGCGATGATGATCTTTATCTCGTACTTTGACTACCACCTGTTGCACCACCTTGCCGTAGTTGTGTATGTTATCGTAATCGCGCTATTGATATTTGCGCTTTTCTCTCCCACGATAAAGGGAACACATCGTTGGGTTGTGCTCTTCGGCATCCAGTTTCAACCGTCAGAGATCGCGAAGTTTGGGGTAGTGTTAATCCTCTCGCACGTCATTGCGCACAAAGGAAAGCAGATGGATAAATTCGTAAACGGATTCCTGCTCTGCTTTGCGTTTTTGGGGCCGGTCGTGGTGCTGGTTTTTTTGGAAAAGCACCTTTCGGGCACCATTCTAATCACCATTTTGGGTGCCGTTATCATGTTTATTGGCGGTGTAAAGCTTCGCTGGTTTGTTCTGTTCGGTTCTGCCGGTGCGGCACTTGCGGCTGCGTACATTGCGCTGACCAACAAGATGGGTTATGCCATAGAGCGCATACAGATTTGGCTAGACCCCACTATTGACCCCACCGACACGGGGCACCAAATCTTGCAGTCGTTGTATGCCATTGGCTCGGGTGGGCTGCTCGGGCAAGGGCTGGGCAACTCCCGCCAGAAGTATCTGTATGTGCCCGAGCCGCAAAACGACTTCATCTTCTCTATCATCTGCGAGGAGCTTGGCTTTGTCGGCGCAACGTTTATCATCATCCTGTTTGCGCTTTTTGTCTGGCGTGGGTTTGTTATCGCAATGCGCGCGCGTGACCGCTTTGGTTCGCTGCTTGCCATGGGGCTTACCACGCAGATCGGTGTGCAGGCAATCCTAAATATTGCTGTGGTCACAGGTACCATCCCCAATACGGGTATCAGCCTGCCATTTTTCAGCTACGGCGGATCGTCGCTTGTTATGCTGTTATGCCAAATGGGCGTTGTGCTGTCGGTTTCGCGATTCTCCGTGATGGAAAAGGCGTAACAGAACAGCCCGAAAGCGGAAAGGAACACAAACGATGCGCATTATCTTTACCGGCGGAGGAACAGCCGGACACATCAACCCAGCGCTTGCCGTAGCGGGCTATCTGCGCGGCAGAGAGCCGCAGGCACAGATACTGTATATCGGCAATCAAAACGGCATGGAGGCACAGCTCGTGCCCGCACAGGGCTTCGAGTTTGCAGGTATCCATGCACGGGGTATTGTACGAAGCACAAGGCTTGGTGCGATACGAAAAAACTTAAATGCCATCATGCAGCTATATACGGCAAGAAAAGAAGCGGGTAAAATTCTCGCCGACTTTGCGCCCGATTTGGTGCTTGGCACCGGTGGGTACGTTAGTGCTCCCGTTATCATACAGGCCGCCGCAATGGGTATTAAGACACTAACCCACGAGCAAAACGCCTTCCCGGGTATGACCACGAAGCTGGTTTCAAAGCATGTGAACAAGGTGTTGCTCGCGGTGGAGGAGGCAAAGAAGCACCTTTCACCCAGAGCCGAGTTTGTTGTTACGGGTAATCCCATCCGAGAGGAGATTATCTTTTATAAAAAGGACAAGGCAAGAACGGAGCTTGGCTTTGATACCCGCCCCTGCATCCTGTCGTTTGGGGGCAGCCTGGGGGCACGCGCCATCAATGAGTCGGTCGCCGACTTAATGGCGTGGCACAGCAAAGACAAATCGGTATACCATATCCACGGTACGGGCAAAAAAGGGTACGACACATTTATGGCGTTATTGAAGGAGCGCGGCGTCACCCTTGCCGACAATCCGCAGATTATGGTGCGCGAATACATAGACGATATGCCCCGCTGCAACGCGGCGGCCGACCTTGTTATCTCTCGCTCCGGCGCGATTACGCTCAGTGAGATTCAGGCTTCGGGCAAGGCATCCATCCTCATTCCTTCCCCGAACGTAACCGAAAACCACCAGTACCACAACGCAATGGTGCTTGCCCGCAGCAATGCGGCGGTTGTCATCGAAGAACAACAGCTTTCCGGCGACCGGTTAATTCATGCCGTTGAGGAGCTGATTTATCACCCGGACAAGCTGCTTGCCCTATCCGCGGCTGCGGCACAGCTTGCAATCGTGGACGCAAACGACCGTATTTACCGCGAGATTAAGCAACTTTTATAGTAAATATCCGTTCTTTCACAATCCCGATAAGGTAAGCATAGTATGGCTTGTGAGGGAGAAGTTACTGCAAAAGCAGATGCTTGTGCAGGCACCCATCCCTTTGCTCTGCTTATTTGAAGGGGTGCAAAGACATGAATAAATACTTGATTGAGGGCGGAGAAAAGATTACCGGCGAAATCAAGGTACAAGGGGCTAAGAACAGTGCGCTTCCCATTCTTGCTGCAAGCATCATGTGCAGCGGCGAAAGCGTCATTGGCAACTGCCCCGACCTATCTGATATCGACGCTGCCCGTAATATCATCGATTATCTTGGCTGCAACACAACGGCTGACGGACATGTGACGACCATACGTACCGCCGGCTTGTCCAAAAGTGACATCCCAACCCATCTCATGCGCGAAATGCGCTCCTCCATTGTGTTTTTAGGTGCAATCTTAGCCAAAACAGGCAGAGCAAGAATCTCTTTCCCCGGCGGTTGCGAGCTGGGTCCGCGTCCGATTGACCTGCACATCTACGGGTTAAAACGTCTGGGTGCGGAGATTACCGAGGATCATGGGTATATCGACTGCTCACTGCCAAACGGGCTTACCGGCGCGCACATCGCCCTGTCGTTCCCCAGTGTTGGGGCGACAGAGAACGTTATGATAGCTGCGACCCTTGCAAAAGGCGAAACATCCATATCCAATGCGGCCAGAGAGCCGGAGATCGTTGACCTTGCGAACTACCTCAATGCCTGCGGTGCAAAGATTCGAGGAGCGGGCGAGAGCACAATCTATATCAGCGGCGTTCAGGAGCTGCGCGCTGCCGCCCACGAGGTGATTCCCGATCGCATTGTTGCAGCCACCTTTCTTTGTGCGGCAACCGTTACAAAGGGCGAGATATTGTTAAAGGGCATGCAGTCTCGCCATATTGGTGCCATCCTGCCGGTTTTAGAGCAGGCAGGTTGCAAGATTATCCTGTCAAACAACAGCATCTATCTCAAAAACAGCTCCCGTCCCAAGGCGATTCAAACCGTTCGGACGATGCCGTACCCGGGGTTTCCGACCGATGCGCAGGCTCCGATTATGGCGGTGGCAACCATAGCGGACGGGGCAAGCATCTTTGTGGAGAACATCTTTGAAAACCGCTTTAAGCACGTCGCGGAACTCACACGGCTGGGCGCAAAGATAAAGCTGGAGGGCAGGGTAGCCGTTGTAGAGGGCGTTCCCACGCTTTACAGTGCAAGCGTGGACTGTACCGACCTTCGCGGTGGGGCGGCACTCGTGGTCGCCGCATTGGCAGCCGAGGGAGTAACCGAGATTAACGGTGTACGGCATATCGACCGCGGTTACGAGCGGATGGAGGATACCCTAAAGGCTTTGGGAGCGCGCATAACCAGGGTGGAAGAATAAAGATTGCCTAGAGGCAACAAAGGCAGCGGAAAGGTACAGGGCGATGCAATGGGTGGTTTAGCAAAAAACAGAACAGGTAGTCGGCGCAGGCACAAAAAAAGAGCGGTGCATTACGCGCTGCCTGTTATCGTCGTTATGACTATCCTGCTTGCCTTACTTTCGTACAAGCTTATCCGCATTAAGACTATCACTGTCGAGGGAACCACCCGTTATCAGACGGGGGAGATCATTGCGGCAAGCGGTCTTGAGATCGGCTCGAGTATGTTTCGAATTAAGCCGAGTGCCGTCAATGGTGAGATACAACGCACGCTCAGCTACATAGGCAACGCGCAGCTGCGGTTTGAACTTCCTGACACCATCGTCCTGTCGGTAGAGGAAGCGGCGATAATAGCCTCGGTTTACCACAACGGCAGCTATGTTCTACTCAGTGACAGCTATAAGGTACTGCAACCGGATTGTCCAACCCCAGACGCCGATGTTCCCGTCGTTACAGGATTGGAGCTGATAACGCCAACTGCAGGTGAGGAGATAGCCACAGAAAACGAAGAAGACCTAACCATTCTTAAAAACCTGTATGCGGCACTAAAGCAGTTTACGATACCGGGAGTCACGGTAATCGAGCTTGACGACATAACCAATATTCGCCTGTTATGTGAAAACAACAATACCGTCTTACTCGGCGGTCCCAGCAATCTTGAGTATAAGCTCGAGTTTGTAAGCGAGATTATCAGGCAGTATCAAGAGCAGGGGGGTTATGTCGGGATGGTGGTAAACGCACAGGCGATTGACGGAGAGACAAGCCTTAGTGTAAGCGTATTACCATCGACGCAGGTCTCAAACGCCGGATCATCACAGGACGAATCCGCTTCGCAGGAACAGCCGGAGGAAGACAATAGTGACGTAGGTGAAGCGGCAAGTCAAATAGAGTAGAATAATATCGTATATATGGTAGACAATCTATCGCAATTTGAAGATTTAATCGTCAAGATGTTGTATTTTGGCTGAAAATCTGATAAATTATATAAGAGAGCATCCAATAATAAACAGCTTCCATCCACAGGGTTTCGATATAAGTATTTTAGGGGGACGTTTTAATGCCTATGAAGTTTGTATTCAGCGAGGACTTCGACAAAGTTGTAAACATAAAGGTGGCGGGTGTCGGCGGCGGCGGCGGCAATGCGGTGAACCGTATGATTGAAAGCGGTGTGCGCAGCGTGGAGTTTTTGTCCATCAACACCGACCAGCAGGTATTGTCCTGCTCACTGGCTCCTCACAAAATACAGATTGGTGAAAAGCTCACCAAGGGCAGGGGCGCGGGCGGTTCCCCCGAAAAGGGTCTGCGCGCTGCCGAAGAAAGCCGTGAAGAGATTGCAGCCGCGCTCAAAGGCACACAGATGGTTTTTATCACCGCAGGGATGGGCGGCGGTACCGGTACGGGTGCAGCTCCTGTTGTCGCCGAGATTGCGCGCGACCTTGGCATACTGACGGTTGGTATTGTTACAAAGCCGTTCGATTTTGAGGGCAAGCGCCGCATGGAACAGGCGGAGGAGGGCATCGCCAACCTTCGCGAGCGTGTGGATGCGCTGGTCGTTATCCCGAACGAGCGACTGAAGATGATATCTCAGCAGAAGATTACTTTGCTTAACGCGTTCACCGCGGCGGATGACGTGCTGCGTCAGGGCGTGCAGAGCATATCCGACCTGATTAACGTTCCCGGGCTTGTAAACTTGGATTTTGCGGATATCTGCACGGTTATGAAGGACGCAGGCTATGCGCATATGGGAGTTGGCAGTGCCGCAGGCAAGGATAAGGCGGAACAAGCGGCAGCGCTTGCTATCTCAAGCCCGCTGCTCGAGACCTCCATCAACGGCGCGCGAGGCGTTATCATTAACATCACGGCGTCTAAGGATGTTGAGCTGGAAGAGGTAGAGCGTGCGTCCACAATGATCTCAAACGCCGCACACCCCGATGCAAACATCATATGGGGTGCCGCATTTGACGATTCTCTTGACGACGAGATGCGCATTACTGTAATCGCAACGGGGTTTGACAGTCAAACCGTAGCAAAACATGTCATGGATTTCTCGTTCTCCGGCATCTCTGAGCCACCCGTTAACGAAAAGGTCGCCGAGGAAGAGGACAAGGACTATATCGATCTGCTCAAGATTTTTAACAACAAGAAGTATTAAGACAGTCTTGCGGTACGCAGCATAAAGCGATTGAAGGACGAAAGGTGCTTACATTGCAATGAAACGCAAAATAATCATGGTTTTGGCAGCGGCACTCGCAGTAGTGATGATTGCGGCGGCATTTGCACCGCTTCTATTTGCCGAGACGGTTAACCGCACCTTGTTCTTGCCCGATATCCCACCGCTTGGGCTGCGTGTGGTTATGTACGCATCACTGGGTGCCGTTGTATTGCTTGTCGCTGTCAGGATTGCACTTTCTCTGAGCAAGAAAAAATAGAACGCTTTTTACGACGATAATACCCCGAGCCGGTTTGCAGTATGCAAAAGCCGGCTCGGGGTATTTTGCCGCTGTATGGCATTTGCTTGACTTTGACTTTCTTTGACCTAATATGTCACCGCGTGGTTTTGCATAGCATAAGATGGTTTGGGTAGGGGACCTCCTACCCAAACTATCCAATCAAAAGCGATGGAGGTATAACATGATGAAAAACAGCTATGGCGAAGAGGGAACAATGGCTGCGATTTCATGCGATGCGTTTACCAACCAGCCTATCTCGTATGCAATAGCATATGTCGCTTTTCAGACGTGGGAGAAGCCGTACGACCCAGAGGTCGGGTTTGTACGAGGGACCATCTTCCCCAGTCTTGATAAGCCGTTCTTAGGCGAGGAGGTCTTACCGCGTGGAAAATAAGGCAATGCTTCTCAGGCGGATCCAGGTCAGTGACTTTGCGCTGCTGGAAGCGAATCTGTTCCTTGATACGCATCCCAAAGACCAGGACGCACTGGCATACTACAGTAAGCATCTTTCGTTAAGGGAAAAAGCAATGAAAGAGTATGTAAAAAAATACGGTCCTCTGGTAGCAAGTCAGTATGACGGAGGCTCAACGTGGAGATGGGTCGATGGACCATGGCCATGGGAAAGGGCAAGTGAGGTGTAGTATATGTGGGTATATGAAAAGAAGCTGCAGTATCCGGTAAAGATTGCCCGCCCCAACCCCGCCCTTGCACGATTAGTGATTACGCAGTTTGGCGGGCCCCACGGGGAATTGGGCGCAGCCAACCGCTATCTGTCTCAGCGGTATTCCATGCCTTACGACGAGGTTGTGGGCACGCTGACGGATATCGGCACCGAAGAGCTCGGGCATTTCGAGATGGTATGCGCCATTGTGTATCAGCTAACAAGGAACCTATCGGAAAAGGACATAAAAGAAAGCGGATTCGATACCTATTTTGTAGATCACACCACAGGCTTATACCCCATTGCGGCATCGGGTGTGCCGTTTGACGCAAGCACCTTTGCTTCTACCGGCGACGTGCTTGCAGACCTGCACGAGGATTTGGCAGCCGAGCAAAAAGCAAGGCTAACGTACGACAACATCCTGCGACTTGCCGACGATCCGGATGTCAGAGACCCCATCAAGTTCCTGCGTGCGCGCGAGATTGTCCATTTCCAACGCTTTGGCGAAGCGCTTAGAATTTCGCAGGATCATCTGGATTCCAAAAACTTCTACGCCTTTAACCCTGCGTTTGATAAGCCGAAGGGCAATGTGCGGGGAACGGCAAGCAAATAACAAAACCTACAAAGAAGTACCGCGGTTTTTGATGTGAGCGAAGATTCTTAAAAAGAATTATATGAATCGTGTAACAACTATAAAAACTCGGTTGTTTCTCGGTTTGATGCTAAAAACCCCAATAGTAAAGACGAAAATAACCGCTCGTTGTCAACCCCAATGTGTCGGATGTTTTTCAAATGGAAACGATTTTCATGGGTGATAAAACAGCCCCGTCTCCCGCAGCATATGCGTTGAGAGACGGGGCACAATTATTTCGAGCTTTCGCCAAACGCTTCGGGATAGGTTTTGGTTAAAAACACCTCGTTGGTGTCCTTGTCCTTCACATTTACGGTTACCGTGGTCTGCTCGTTACCGGCACTCGTAATTGCCTGATAGGTTAGTGCACCCATCGAAAGCCCGACCATGGCGACCGAATCAAGCCCCTGCTCGAAGGCGGCGCGATCCACCGACACCGTGATCTCGGTCATGTCATCGCTGCTTGTAATCGACTCGATTGACGGAAAGGTGTCGGAAAACTGCTCGAAAATCCGCTCGGTTTCGCCTTTGTAGTCTTCCACAAGCTGCAGATACTTCTCTTTGTTGAGCACCACGGTGTACGAGCCGTCTGCGTTTTTGGTTATGTCCTCAGAACTGACGTCCTCTAGGTTTAAATCAACCCCGCTTTGAAACAGGTATGCGGGCAGCGTAATGGTAATCTGCTCGTCGGTAATGTCTATTGCAGGTGTTGGTTCGGAGCTTACCGGCATGCTGGATGACGGTGCGATAGAGCTGCTCGGCATGTCGGATTGCGTGTCTTTGTCAAACATCCCGCATCCGCTAACCGAGAGCACAAGTACAGTACATAAAAGAATTGCTGCAACCTGTTTCATACAAACGACCTCTTTTCATCATGATCAAAGCGGGCATCCGTTCTGTCTTTCTGTTCGTCTATGCCCCTCCGGTTATGTTACACTATCGTGGACGCCTAACCGCCTACGATACAGTGTTACGTATATATTGCCAAGTTTCGGCTGTGTCTATTCCCGATAACAGGAATATGTGAATTAGGTTTTCTTTATAAATCGGCTTTTGCATTTGGGGCAGGTAATCTCAATGCTCCCTCTGCCTTTGGGCACGCGTAGCCGTTGGCTGCAGGTGGCACAGCGAAAATAGCGGTACACCTTTCTGCCGGCAAACTCCTGCCTTTTTGAAGTAAACCAGTTCTTTACCCGATTTCTCATTTTAAAGTAACGGGAGTTTTCCGCTGAGCGTTTAGCTATATTGCGCGACAGACTGCGAAACACAGAGAGAAAGAAGCAAACCAAGCCAAGAACATATAAAATGTAGCTGTGTAAAAATAGATCCGCCAACATAAAGATTAGCCCCAAAATGTTCAGGTCGCGTGACAGCAGGTCAACACCGTTTCGACCGTACATAAAGCGTTGCAGGTTATAGCGCAGTCGGGATAAAAAGCTCATTGGTGATACTCCTTTTTTATAAATCATACAAATACAACTGTACACCGAAAATGTTAACAAAACACGGACGGCTTGTTGCGGGAATGCAAATAAAAGAGGGGGGACTCAGTTTGTTATCCCATTGCTTTTTGCTTATCGTTGTCGTTCGGTAATCAGCACAATAAACATTTTCGCGCAGCGCAGGTTGTCAGCGTTTTGTTAAAAAACAGTAACATTGTAACGCCAAGCATTGCGATTGCGGCGAAAGAGGGATATACTATACCCTAGGGTAATATTCAATTTTATTATATATACTCAGCTGTGTTTCCTTGCACCTTTTGCGTCGGGAAGGACGGCTAATAGAACTGGCCGCATCAAATGGCGAGGTGCACACAAGATGGCTTAACGTCCGATGATACAGCAAGCCAACGATTGGCTTCCGACACATCCCAACGACTATTCACGAACAGATGCTTTAAGGACGAGCAGGCGCGAAAAATCTGCCGGCGTAACCGGCTAATCCAGAATAATCTGTCGCTTTTGGTTTACAATCGAGGCGCGGTCGCAATACCTGTATATCAATGAGCAAGGTTCGACTAACCGAATTTCACAGGCAAAAGAAAGGCACGTAATTACATGAAAACTTTTATGGACCACGATTTTTTACTCCGCACACAGGCTGCAAAAACGTTGTATCACAACTACGCAAAAACGCTGCCCATTATCGACTACCACTGCCACATCAATCCGGCAGAGATTGCTCGGGATAAACAGTATGCCACTATTACAGAGGTGTGGCTTGGCGGCGACCACTACAAGTGGCGACTAATGCGTTCCGGCGGTGCAGAAGAATGCTGCGTAACGGGTTCGGCAAGCGACTATGATAAGTTCTATACCTATGCGGCAACCTTGCCCCGCGCAGTCGGACATCCCCTTTACCATTGGTCGCATCTCGAGCTACAGCGTTATTTCGGCATTACCGAGCCCTTGACCGCCCAAAACGCCAAGGAGATCTTTGAGCGCTGCAATACGGTGCTTGCAAGACCCGATATGAGCGTGCGCGGTATTATAAAGCAGTCCAATGTCAAGGTAATCTGCACCACCGACGACCCGACCGATACTCTCGAGTACCACCAGGCAATTGCCGCGGACGACAGCTACGATGTCAAGGTGCTACCCACAACTCGCCCCGATAAGGCGCTTAATGTGGAGAAGGCGGATTTTGCGCAGTATATCGAGCGTTTGGCAAGGGTGGTCGGCTACGCCATACCCGATTTAGTCACGCTCAAAAAGGCGCTTAGCGACCGCCTTACGTACTTTAAGCAGCACGGCGCTGCGTTGTCCGACCATGGGCTTGAGTCCTGCGTATATGCCCCATTCACCGACGAACAGGCAGGGACTGTTTTTGCGGCGGCCCTTGCGGGCAAACCCATCAGCCCCGAGCAGGCAGAGGGCTACAAAACAAACCTGCTGTTGTATCTCGGCAAAGAGTATTACAACAATGGCTTCGTAATGCAGCTGCACTTCGGCTGTAAACGCGACAACAATACCCGTATGTTTGACAGCATCGGACCCGACACCGGCTACGATGCCATCTTCCAAAACACGCGGCTTGATAAGCTTTCTAACTTCTTAAATGCGCTTGAGCGTGAGGACAGTCTGCCTAAAACTATCCTCTATTCGCTCAACCCGCAGGATAACGAGGCAATTGTCTCGCTCATCGGGTGCTTTCAGGGCAAGGGTGAGGGAAAGATTCAGCACGGCAGCGCTTGGTGGTTTAACGACACCAAGGGTGGCATGGAAGCACAGCTCACCTCGCTCGCACAGGGCGGCGTTTTAGGCAACTTTGTTGGCATGCTAACCGATTCACGCAGCTTTTTGTCCTACACCCGCCATGAGTATTTTAGGCGCATTCTATGCAATTTTATCGGCACGCTCGTGGATAACGGTGAGTACCCCGACGATATGGAATATCTCGGCAAGCTGGTGCAGGACATCAGCTACTACAACGCCGCGCGGTACTTTGGTTTTGGGTTGTAGCAATCCCCGTTCATATATACATCTCTGCAATGCAACACGACAAACTACTATGGCTGAAGCAAACAGCCGGAAAGGCATGGTATTATCCATGAACAACATCATCAGTAACGTTGCGGCCATCGGCATTGTCCCGGTTATCAAGATCAGTGACCCGAAGGACGCGGTGCCCCTTGCAAAGGCCCTTTATGACGGCGGACTTCCCGCGGCGGAGGTCACCTTCCGAACAGCCTGTGCCAAAGAGGCGATTGCTCTAATTGCTAAGGAGCTGCCCGATATGCTGGTGGGCGCAGGAACCGTGCTTACCACTCAGCAGGCGGATGACGCCATAGAGGCGGGCGCGAAGTTTATTGTAAGCCCGGGGCTTAACCCCAACGTGGTTCGCCACTGTGTACAAAAGGGGATTGCCATAGTACCCGGCTGCGCAAACCCCAGCGACATCGAGCAGGCATTGGAGCTGGGTCTTGACGTCGTTAAGTTCTTTCCCGCAGAACAGGCGGGCGGTATTAACATGATTAAGGCGATGTCGGCACCGTACGGCAATGTGAAGTTTATGCCCACCGGCGGCATCGGTCCAAATAACCTGATGGATTATCTCTCGTTTCCCAAGGTGCTTGCGTGCGGCGGAAGCTGGATGGTAAAGGAGGAGCTCATCAACGAAGGACGTTTTGACGAGATTACCCGCCTTGCCAAAGAAGCGGTAATGACGATGCTCGGCTTTGAGCTTGGGCATGTGGGCATCAATCCCGAGCCGGGCGACGATGTGGAAGCAATAGCCGGGCGGTTTGAGACACTGTTTGGTCTTTCTAAAAAACCGGGCAACGGCTCGGTGTTTGCCGGTACTGCTGTAGAGGTGATGAAAACGCCGTTTTACGGAAGAAAAGGGCATATTGCCATCCGTACCAACACCATCGTACGCGCGGTGAGCTACTTAAAGTTTATGGGCGTAGAATTTATTGAAGAAAGCGCTAAATACAATGCCAAGGGCGAGCTTGCGGCATTTTACCTCAAAGAGGAAGTGGGCGGCTTTGCCGTACATCTGTTGCAAAAATAGCATTTGAATACCTATCCTTCGTGTAACTATAAATAATTGAATAGGAGAACACATAGATATGGCTAAGTTTATTACCTTTGGCGAGATTATGCTGCGCCTTGCCCCGGAGGGCTATTACCGCTTTGTACAGGTGGATAAGCTGGGCGCGACCTTTGGTGGTGGAGAGGCAAACGTTGCGGTGTCCCTTTCCAACTTCGGGCAGGATGCCGCGTTTGTAACCAAGCTTCCCAAACACGAGATCGGTCAGGCTGCCGTAAATTCCCTGCGCAAATTCGGCGTAGACACATCCCTAATTACCCGCGGCGGTTCACGCGTCGGCATCTATTATCTTGAAAAAGGGGCAAGTCAGCGTCCTTCCAAGGTAATCTATGACCGCGCTGGCTCTGCCATTGCGACCGCTTCGATGGAGGATTTTGATTGGGACGCCATCTTTGACGGATGCACCTGGTTTCACTTTACGGGAATCACCCCGGCGCTGGGACAAAACGTTGCGGATATCTGCCTTGCCGCCTGCAAAAAGGCGCGCGAAAAGGGCATTACCGTCAGTTGCGACCTGAACTTCCGCAAAAACCTGTGGACAAGCGAACAAGCTGGCAAGACGATGGGCGAGCTGATGCCCTATGTCGATGTGTGCATAGCAAACGAAGAGGACGCCGACAAGGTGTTTGGCATTAAGGCGGAAGGCACCGATGTTGACGGCGGCAAGCTCAACCACGAGGCGTACAAGAGCGTTGCAAGCCAGCTCAATAAGCGGTTTGGCTGCAAGTATGTCGCCATCACGCTGCGCACCAGCATCTCGGCAAACGACAACGATTGGGCTGCCATGCTGTATGACGGCAGCGGGTACCATTTCTCCAAAAGCTATGCGGTTCGCATCGTAGACCGCGTAGGCGGCGGCGACAGCTTTGGCGGCGGCTTGATCTATGCGCTGTCTCAGGGCTACTCCTCGCAGGATGCCATCGAGTTCGCAACCGCGGCGTCCTGCTTGAAGCACTCGGTAGAAACCGACTTTAACCATGTTTCGGTTGCAGAGGTTGCGGCGCTTGCAGGCGGCGACGGCACCGGACGCGTTCAGAGATAACGACTCACTTCATCGCAATCGTGAAAAAGGAGACTGCTCTTTGCTGCAGTCTCCTTTTGTCGTATCGGTATCACCGTTAATAATGGGTATCAGTCGATGCTTCAAACGAAAGCGGCTCACCCAAAGCATAGGGGTGCGCATTGTCCTCGGTAAACTGTTCGGTCAGCCGCATCAGTTCGCCGATGGATGAAAACTCGACGCGCGAAGAGAGCACCTGCTCTCTAATTTGCGGAGAAAGGGAGTAAAAATACTGCTTAAACCCTGGTATTACATCATAAATCATGGTATCACCTTCATTGCCCTGCGGGCGGCTGCGCTGCCAGGGAATTGACGTACTGCTGCATCTCCTGCTTTGAGTTTATCACCTTGGTGTGCTCAATAATCTGCTGCTGTTGCTGCTTGGACATGGCGGAAAAGCGGTTCATCGCCTCGGGGTTTTTCGCAAAAGCCATGCCAAGCCCCAGCGGCAGTTCTTGCATAGGATTGATACTCAACTTCTTCCCCTCCGTTTATGCATGTTCAATGGACAGTATTATTTTGCTCCGGCAATGGCGGGTTCATTCCTGTTCATCCAAAGTATGAGCACGATTTTGGAAGGTCATACTGATTATTAAGCGAATAAGCCGCAAACATTGCTTGACTTTTTTCAAAGCCACCACTATAATTGTAATTGCAGTTGCGAATAATTTGCAACAAATGGTCTGCAACCTAGCATCCGGAACCTTTGATTATCGTCAAGAGCCGATGCTTGATGCTACTAATCATATGAAACGATGTATCCGCGTGCGGCGCGGCGGAGGTTTAACTATGAGGTTTTTAAAGAAGCGCGTATTGGTTGCGGTATTGACGGCAGCCTTACTGTTGCTGGCAGCTTGTACGGCGCAAAACGGTGCGCAGGCAGCCAAGAATAACGATGCCGATAACGATAAGCTTTTGGTTTACACAAGCTTTTACCCCATATACGATTTCGCGTCTCAGATTGGTGGCGACCGTGCCGAGCTGGTCAGGCTGATAACAGACGGAAGCGAACCGCACAGCTGGGAACCGCAGCCCGCCGACATTGTAGGGCTGGAAAAGGCGGATGTATTTATCTACAACGGCGCCGGAATGGAGACCTGGGTCGACAAGGTGCTGTCATCCCTGCAAAGCAAAGAGCTCGTTGTGGTCGATACCTCGGTCGGGGTGAATCTCATAGCCGCAGAGCATCATCATGACCATGACGAAGAAGCGCATGACGAAGACGAAGATCATGACCATGACGAAGACGAAGCATCTTACGACCCGCACATTTGGCTGAGCCTGCGCAACGCAAAAAAACAGGCCGAAAACATTAAAAACGCCCTTGCTCAGGCAGACCCGGACAATGCTGCGTATTACAACGACAACTACAACCGATTTGCTAAGGAGCTGGATATACTCGACGCAGAGTATACCAAGGCACTGCAGAGTATTGCAGATAAGAACGTTGTCGTATCACACCAAGCGTTTGCCTACCTATGCAGGGACTATGGTCTGACGCAGATGGCGGTGGAGGGTCTTACCCCCGACTCGGAGCCGGATGCGGCAAGGATGGTTGAGATTATCGAGTTTTGCAAGCAAAACAACGTTAAAACCATCTATTTTGAGGAGCTGGCAAGCGATAAGGTTGCACAGACCATATCCAAGGCGACCGGCGTTTCGGTCAGTGTTTTGACGGCCGAGCAATCCCAAACGGGAGACGACTATCTCGGCTTTATGCGGGCTAACCTGAGGGCATTGACCGAGGGACTGCAATAGAATAAACAACAGGGCTTAACCAAAGCCCTGTTTGCTTGCTTGATAAGGAAAGGACACAGACACACGATGAACAACATCATAGAGGCCGACAAACTAACCTTCGCCTATACAGGAGAACCCATACTGCATAGCGTGAGTTTTCGGGTAAACAAGGGCGACTTTGTGGCGATTATCGGGTCCAACGGCACAGGAAAAAGCACACTTCTGCGCTTGCTGCTGGGCGAACTGGTCCCGCAGCAGGGAAGCGTCCGCGTTCTGGGGCAGGAGGTTGGGCAGCTGCGCGACTGGACTAAAATAGGCTATGTGCCACAAAATGCTGCGGCTGCTGCCGAGGGCTTTCCCGCCAGCGTACTCGAGGTCGTCAGCGCCAATCTGTATGCGCGGGTCGGTTTTTTGCGCAGAGCAAAGGCAAAGAAGGAGCATCGCGGTCTTGCGCTGGCGGCGCTGGAGCAGGTAGGAATGCGGGACAAGGCGCACGAGCTCATCGGCAACCTTTCAGGCGGGCAGCAGCAGCGCGTGATGCTCGCTCGTGTCCTGGTGGGACAACCTGACTGCATGTTGCTTGATGAGCCGACCACAGGGGTCGATGCCGCGTCAAGCCAGTCTCTGTACCAGTTGCTTGCAACGCTCAACCGCGAGACGGGATTAACGGTTGTAATGGTTACCCACGACGTTGCGCGCGCGTCCTGCTATGTTACCCGTACGCTGTGCCTAGAGCACGGAACGATGGTTGAGCTTGACAGAGAGCAGCTTACCCACGAACTGTCACACAAGCACTCGCATCCGCAGTGCCCCACCAATACGACAGCAGGCAGGGAGGACACAACGCATGGAGATATTTGAGTACGAGTTTATGCGCAGAGCGTTTTTGGTCGGCATCCTCATTGCCGGTATTGTTCCTTGTATCGGGCTGATCGTTGTGCTCAAACGCCTGTCAATGATCGGCGACGCTCTCTCGCACGGGTCGCTGGCGGGGGTGGCGGGCGGTCTTGTTATGGGTATCAACCCTGTGCTGGGCGCGGTTATTACCTGTATTGCGGCTGCTCTTGGCATTGAGCTTATCCGAAAAAAGATGCCGCGTTACTCCGAGATGTCCATTGCCATTATCATGAGCGCGGGTATCGGTCTTGCAGGCGTATTATCCGGTTTTGTCGATAACGCGGCGGGCTTTCACAGCTTTTTATTTGGCAGTATAGTGGCAATCAGCGATTTTGAGCTGCTGCTTGTCGCGGGTATCAGTCTTGCGGTGCTTGTTGCGTTTATCGTTTTGTACAAGGAGCTGTTTTACATCGCGTTTGATGAGCGTGCGGCGCGACTTGCCGGGGTTCCCATAAAGGTTGTTAACTTTATCTTTACCATCCTTACGGCGGTAACTGTTTCGGTAGCCGCTCGTACGGTGGGCGCACTGATTATCTCATCGCTGATGGTGGTTCCGATTGCGTGTGCCATGCAGCTTGGCAAAAGCTATAAGCAAACATTGTGGTACGGCGTGGCGTTTGCTGAGTTTTTCACCGTAGCGGGGCTGTTTTTATCCTACTACGCACGGTTAAAGCCCGGCGGAACCATCGTGCTCGTCGGTATCCTGTCACTATTAATCATTCTAATCGTTAAAAAGCTCGCGCTCTTTTTTGTGACGGCGCGTGCAAGGTAATAAGGCAGTATAAGGGCAGTAAAAGCAGCGGCGCTTCATCGGCAGGTGAAGCGCCGCTGCTTTTTTTATAAGCCGTTACCCGTCAAACCGTCTGCGCAGAACCTGCAACGCCTTTTTTTCGATACGCGATACATACGAACGCGAAATATTAAGCCGCGTGGCAACCTCTCGTTGCGTAAGCGGGGCATCGCCGTTTATTCCGTAACGCAGGCAGATGATGGTTTTCTCTCGAGTGTCCAGGTGTTTGTTAATCAGCTTGTGCAGTTTTTCCGCCTTTAGCTTTAGGTCAATGTTTTCAAAGATGCACTCTTCATCGGCGACGATATCCATCAGAGATAGTGTGTTACCTTCCTTATCTGTGTCGATGGGGTCGCTGATATAAATGTCCTGCGCGCTTTTTTTCTGGTTGCGAAAATGCATCAAAATCTCGTTTTCAATACACCGCGCTGCGTAGGTGGCAAAACGGGTACCCTTGTCGCAGTCAAAGGTAGAGACCGCCTTAATCAGCCCGATGGTCCCGATTGAGATCAGATCATCCTGATCCTTTTGGTTGGAGTAGTATTTCTTAATGATGTGGGCAACCAAGCGCAGGTTGTGCTCAATCAGCTTATTGCGCGCAGCAACATTGCCCTCTCGGATGAGTTCAAGGCATTCCCGTTCATCCTTTGCCGAAAGGGGCTTTGGGAACGACCCACCCGAGGAGATATGTAGAGCCAAAAACCACAGGTTTTCCAAGGCAAACTGCAGCAGCGCCAGATACATTGCGTCACACCCTGTCATTATTGTTCTTTGCGCGTAGTATAGCTAATAAACTTAAATGTCTACGAAAAAATCTTCGTGAAAGCCATAAACGCAAGCCTTCGCTTGATTTTGTTCGGACATTATTTGAGTTTATTAGCTATAACAGTATATGTCCTATGACAGGGGAATTTGTTTGTCCGTATAAAGGGGGCAAAAGAAAAGCCGACATCCTGACGACGTCGGCTTTGTGTATTACTGGGGAGCATTACATCAATTTATTCTTGTCCTTTGCCTGCATCAGCTTTTTCCATGCATACAGCGCAAGGGTGACGGCGATAATGCCATATGCGATGAACACACGGAAGTATTCGCCAAGCTCAGCACTGCCAAAGATGTTCTTGCCCGCAACGGGGGATACATTGAACAATAGGTGGAACAAAACTGTTCCCATCAAAGCCTGACCGACGGTAGCCTTAGAAACCGAGGCTCCGCCGATGAGCAGAGCGGCAGCCGAGAACATGCCGACATTTTCATGCGCATTGTAGGTGCTCATGTTGCCGAGGTTCTGCAAAAAGATAATCTGACCGAGTGCGG
>JAEZQD010000131.1 GCA_023413185.1 Bacillota bacterium | reverse complement strand
GAGGGGCTGACGGTGCTGGTCTCGGGCGAGGGGTCGGACGGGCTGCGCAGGAGCTGTGACCGTACGCACACCATAGTAAACGGCATACTGTAAGAGCGGTGCGCAGCCTCTTTTTACGGGATTGTAGCAGGTTGTGCCAATCAATGAGCTAAAAATAACCAAAAATGAGGTTTGTTGTTTAAAAATTACTATGCAAAAGTGCGTATGAATCCGACATATTACCCGTGCGGTTGGTGCACAATGCTAAAAATTACACACGGCGAGACAAAATGTGAACACGATGTTGCTTTTATTTTAACATTTGAAGTATAATAAAGACGCTTAGTGTTATACGAACGCTTCGATAAAACGCAACCGATAAGAATCCGCATAAAGCCTGACCAAGCGAAGGATTTATGCCGATTTTTTACGGTCTTTGGTACCTTTCTTCGTTTCACAAGGGTACTGCCGTCGAAGGGTTTGTAGGAAAATGGATTGCCCTTAGGCTTCATCTGCCGAAGGATGCAATTCGAATGTGAACAAAAAAACAGGAGGAAGTCAGATGGAGAGATTCTTTAAGCTCAAGGAAAACGGCACCACGGTTTCCACCGAGATTATGGCGGGCTTTACCACGTTCTTCACCATGGTTTACATCATCTTTGTAAACCCGAACATTCTTTCGGCAACCGGAATGCCATGGGGCGCGGTTTTCCTTGCAACCATCATCGCAGCCGCAATCGGCACGCTGATTATGGGTCTGTTTGCAAACGTACCGTATGCGCAGGCACCCGGCATGGGGCTCAACGCGTTCTTTACCTACACCGTATGCTTTGGTCTGGACTTTACCTGGCAGCAGGCACTGGCAATGGTGTTCTTGTGCGGTATTATTAACATCATCATTACGGTAACCAAGGTTCGCAAGAGCATCATCAAGGCAATACCCCTAAGCATTCAGCACGCCATCGGCGGCGGTATCGGTATCTTTATTGCCTACATAGGCATAAAGCAAAATGCAGGCTTCATTCAGTTCCTTTCTGATAATACAAACCTTGTCTCGGTAAACGGGCAGCCCTTTGCCGCAGACGCCACCTATACCGGCATCTTCTCGGCGGTAACAAACGGCGGCATTGTGCCCGAGCTTGTTAAGTTTAACAATCCTGCGGCACTGCTTGCGCTGATTGGTCTTGTCCTCACCGTGGTTCTGCTGGTGCTCAAGGTAAGAGGAGCCATCCTCATCGGCATTGTTGCGACTACGGTAATCGGCATCCCGATGGGCGTTGTCGACCTTTCTTCGGCTACCATCTCGTTTGCTTCTTTTGGCGAATCATTCTCGCAGCTTGGCACCACCTTTGGCGCCGCGTTTGGTTCCGAGGGACTGCTGTCGCTGTTTGCGGACCCCGCTAGAATTCCCCTTGTGCTCATTACCATCTTCGCGTTTAGCTTGTCCGACACGTTTGACACCATCGGCACCTTCATCGGAACAGGTCGTCGCAGCGGTATCTTCAGCGAAGAGGATCAGAATGCGCTGGAGAACAGCACCGGCTTTAAGTCCAAGATGGACAAGGCGCTGTTTGCCGATGCCATCGCTACCTCGGTGGGCGCGGTAGTCGGTACCTCCAACACCACCACCTATGTAGAGAGCGCTGCCGGAATCGGCGCGGGCGGACGCACCGGACTGACCAGTGTGGTCACCGCAGTTCTGTTCCTGCTCTGCTCGTTCCTTGCACCCGTTGCGGGTCTGGTTCCCGCGGCGGCAACCGCACCTGCACTGATTGTGGTCGGTGTTATGATGCTCAGCTCGTTTAAAGAGATTAAGTGGGACGACTTCGAAGAAGCGGTACCCGCGTTCTTTGCAGGCGTGTTCATGGCACTGTGCTATAGCATCTCGTACGGTATTGCAGCGGGCTTCATCTTCTACTGCATCGTGAAGCTTTGCAAGGGCAAAATCAAGGAGGTTCATCCCATCCTGTGGGTGTCCGCCCTGTTGTTCCTTATCAACTTTGTCGTAATGGCGTTTATCTAAGCGCAGTCATCTAACTGGTATAAATAAAGCGGCAAACGATTTTTCGTTTGCCGCTTTTTGTGTTGTAAAGAGCCCCCTATGTTTGATATAATCGGAATACGAATCATCGTTAGAAGTGGTAACAAAATATCCTTGCAAAACCGCATAAACCAAAACATTTGATTGATTTTATGAACAGTACTAAAGCAAAGATAAGTATAGAAAAGCTTAGTGACGACAGGGGGCTTATGGGATGAACAGCACAGACAAGCACGGCTTTTCCATCCGCATTGATGATATTATGATAGACTGTGACGATCCGGCAACGCTTGCGGCGTTTTACGCAGGGCTGCTGGAATGGCAGGCTATCGCGTTTAATGACGATTGTGTGGCGGTGCGCTCGCCCGACCATCCCGTGCGGCTGCTGTGCCAGCGGCAAGAAGGCTACCGGCCACCCGTGTGGCCGGAGACGGATGGTGCGCAGCAAAAGATGCTTCATCTTGACTTTACGGTGGACAACCTTGAGAACGCCGTGGCGCACGCCGTAACACTCGGCGCGACGGTTGCGGGAACGCAGTACAACCCCGGGCAGTGGACGACGATGCTCGACCCTGCGGGGCACCCGTTCTGCCTGTGCCTGCCCGAATGATGACAATCAGATGATTAAAAAGCGCAAGCCGTTGTGCGTACACGGCTTGCGCTTTCTTGTGCCCATTTAGGGATAG
Organism: Bacillota bacterium; assembly: GCA_023413185.1. GTDB lineage: Bacteria > Bacillota > Clostridia > Oscillospirales > Ruminococcaceae > Acetanaerobacterium. The sequence goes on along the minus strand of JAEZQD010000131.1, from coordinate 2,230 downwards.
CGGTAATTAAGGGTTACGCTGCTGGTGATTGTATTCCGCACACCGCGCGGCGAGTGGGCAGCCCGAACAGGACGGCTTTGCCTTGCAGCGGTGCTTTGCATGGGTAACAATCAGCGCGTGGAACTCGTTGTATAAGGTGGGGTCACGGGGGAGTGCCTGTTCAATCATCAGGCGCAGCGCGTCGTACTGCACGGGCAGCGTAAAACCAAGGCGGGAAAACAGGCGACGGGTGTAGGCGTCTACTACAAAGTAGGGCTTTTCAAAGGCGTACAGCAACATCGAGTAGGCGGTCTCGTGCCCCACGCCGTTTAAGGCAAGCAGCTCGGCGCGCAGGTGTTCGCCGTCCGCTGCACGCACGCGGGCAATGTCCGCGCCGTAGCGAGTATACCATGCGGCAAGTGTCTTGAGCCGTTTTGCCTTTTGATTATAGTAACCGCTCGGGCGGATGATGTCGGCAAGTGTCGCCTCGTCGCACGAAAGGATAAACGAAGGGGTGAGGTTTTCGCCAAACGCGGCGATCGCCCGTTCTACGTTTGTCCACGCGGTGTTTTGGGTGAGTATCGCCCCCACCATCATCTCAAACGGGGTGCGGGCGGGCCACCAGTGCTGCGTTCCGTAGGCATCAAACAGGGTGGCGTAGATGTCGTGCAGGTCTGTCATTGCGGACATCCTTCCCGCTCCAGGCACAGCAGGCGGTCTTTGGTGTCCAGCCCTGCGGCAAAGCCCGTCAATGCCCCGTTTGACCCCACTACCCGATGGCAGGGGATGAATACCGCAATCGGGTTGCGGTTGCAGGCACCGCCCACGGCGCGCGCCGCGCGCGGGTTGCCGCACAGCGCGGCAACCTCCCCGTAGGTGCGGGTTACGCCGTAGGGAATGGCTTGCAGCTGCGCCCAAACGCGCTGCATAAACGCGGTGCCCACAGGGGCTACCGGCACGGTAAAGCGGGTGAGGGTACCGCTTGCGTAGCAACGCAGCTCCGTCTCTGCTTGACGCAGCAGCGGGGTGTCGTCGGCGCAGGAGAACTCGGGGTCGTTGTCGGCTGCAAAGCGGGCGGATACAACCGCACCGTCCTGCTCGGTGACAATGAGCGTAAACAGCGGCGTTGTAATGCAGCGGGTAGGCATGGCGCACACGTCCTTTTTATTAGAATGAGTAGGCGGTTATAGGACCATTATAACAAAAGAACAGAGGGGTCTTCAATGCCTTCTTTTACTCACAATTATTGCAGTGACAGTAAGGAAGATGTGACAAAAAATCATAAAACAGTGCCACAAATATAAGATAATATCCCAGATGCGGTGGTCATATTGAGCAATAACGCAAAAAATATGACAAAAAATACCGATTGTCAACCAAAACCAACGCAATAATTTAGCAATATGTAGTGTAAAATAGCGAATAAATATTGACAAGCATAGCGGATGTCGGTATTCTTATATATGTACGATGATAAGCGAGAACGCTTCTATTAATTTGTTTACATTGCACAATATTTGCGCAGAAATTCTGCAACAGAAGCGGTGTCTTGAGGAATGGACGCCCAAGCTGCATATAAAAAGCAGAGCAAGCACAATTTCATCAGCGGCGTAGCCGCACCGCTATTTTTCACGGCGTTTTGTACCCCAGCGGTACCATAGCGCCCGAAAGGAATGGTCACAATCATGGATGATGCGGTGAAAACATGGATGTTTCACGGTAAATTGGGCGACTTTTCGCTGCCCGACCCGGAGCGTACAAGCTGCCTGTACTTTCCGCTGGTGAACAAAAAAGGAATGGTATCGTGTATCACCCCGCTGCTGGGCGGAGACTGCAAGACAAGCCAGGAGCACTTTGCGCTGCCGCCGGTATGCGCCGAGGACCTGCACGGCAGCAGGGCAACCAGAAACTTTTGGCTGTACATAAAAGACCACGGCAGCTGGAGCGCGACAGGGGTATCCTGCGCGCAGATAGCTAAAACGTTTTCGGTAGACAAGGAGGAAACCTCCCTGCGTGCCGGTTTGCTGTGGCATCAGGTCACACGCCATAACCGCGCACTGGGTGTACAGAGTGACATAACCACCTTTGTTCCGTTTGGCGATACGGTGGAGCTGAGCCGTGTGGTGATTACCAATACCGGCAGCGAGCCGCTTTGCTTTAAACCATATGTGGCGGTGCCGCTCTATGGACGCAGTGCCGACCATATTCGCGACCACCGCCATGTGACCTCGCTGCTGCAGCGTATGCGCGT
>JAEZQD010000115.1 GCA_023413185.1 Bacillota bacterium | reverse complement strand
CAACCAAGCCACAGAAGCTTGCGGGCTGACGGATGGAGCCGCCTGTATCCGACCCAAGACCGTACACGGCAAGCCCGCCGCCCACGGCGGATGCAACGCCGCCCGAGCTGCCGCCCGCGACATGTGCTGTGTTGTGGGGGTTGTTCGCGCCGCCAAAGCAGGAGGTCTCGCAGGAGGAGCCCATCGCAAACTCGTCCATGTTGGACTTGCCGAGCAGTACGGCGTTTTGATCCTTGAGCGTCTTCCACACCGTCGCGTCATAGATGGGCACATAGCCCTTTAATATATTCGAGCAGCAGGTGGTCTCGATGCCGTCGGTGGAGATGTTGTCCTTAAGCGTCATGGGGATGCCCTCGAGCATGCCGATGTGTTCGCCCTTTGCAATCCGTTCATCCACGCGCTGTGCCGCGGCGAGCGCTGTGTCCGCCGTGACATTTACATAGGCATTGAGGGTTTTGTTATACTGTTCGATTGCGTCGATATACTGCCGCGCAAGCTCTGTTGCCGACAGCTGTTTGTTCACCAGCCGGTCATGGATTGCTTTAATCCTGCCTGTACTACTATGCACTGTATTTGCCCCCTCGTCGATTACAATGTATTAGACCCGTTTCTTGACGGGGAAGCAGCCGTTCTCGCCGCCCTGAACATTCTTTAGTATCAGCGCGCGGTCATAAGACGGCACCACTTCATCCTCGCGAAACACGTTGGAGAGGTTGTTGATGTTGTCAAACTCCTCGTTGGTGTCCCCCGCCGCGTTGATGGTGTCGGCAAACGCAATAATCTCTGCCATATCGTGGGTGAGCTTATCGAGCTCCTCTTCCTCCACCCACAGCTTGGACAAAAGCGCTATGTCTAATATCTCGTCTTTTGTAACCGCCATATCGATTGCTCCTATCTGAGTTTAATGTGTACCTCGCGTAGCTGGCGTTCGGTTACCGCACAGGGCGAACCCATCATCAGGTCCTGAGCATTGCTGTTCATCGGGAAGGCAATCACCTCGCGGATGTTGTCCTCATCGGTGAGCAGCATCAGCATGCGGTCAACGCCGGGCGCCATGCCCGCATGAGGCGGCGCGCCAAACTGGAACGCGGTGTATAACGAGGAGAATTTCTCCTTAATGATTTCTTCGCTGTAGCCCGCTATCTCAAACGCCTTAACCATCGTGGCCACATCGTGGTTGCGCACCGCGCCCGACGAAAGCTCTACGCCGTTGCACACAATGTCGTACTGATAGGCGAACACGTCGAGCGGATTTTTGCTGTTGAGTGCCTCAAGCCCACCCTGCGGCATCGAGAAGGGGTTGTGGGTAAACGCGGGTGCGCCGGTATCCTCGTCAATCTCATACATGGGGAAGTCGACAATAAAGCACAGTTCAAACCGGTCGGTTGCAATCAGCTTTAAGCGGGTTGCAAGCTCGGTGCGAATCTGTCCCGCAAGCCTGGGCGCGTCGGTCTTGCTGTCGGCGATGAAATAGAGCACGCAGCCCGGCTCAAGACCGGCGCGAACCCTTAAATCCTCGCGTTGGGCAGGTGTCAGGAACTTGTCAATGGGACCGAGATAGTTCATCTCGTCGTCCACCTTGATATAGCCAAGCCCCTTCATGCCGATGGAAAGGGCGTAGTTTAACATGTTTTCAAAAAAGCTTTTGGGTTGCGACCCACAGCCGGGCACATTGATTGCGCGAACGGTTTTGCCGCGAAACGGAGCAAACTCACTCTCGGTAAACAGGTCGCTGATGTCGATAATCTCGAGCGGATTGCGCAGGTCGGGCTTGTCGGTGCCGTATTTGAGCATGGCATCGGCGTAGGTAATGCGCGCAAACGGAGCGTTAGAGACCGTTTTGTCGGAAAACTTTGTAAAGCTTTCGTATAAAACCTCTTCCGCTACCGCGAATACGTCCTCCTGCGTCGCAAACGCCATCTCAAAATCGAGCTGATAGAATTCGCCGGGCGAACGATCCGCCCTTGCGTCCTCGTCGCGGAAGCAGGGGGCTATTTGAAAATACCGGTCAAAGCCGGATACCATCAGCAGCTGCTTGAATATCTGCGGTGCTTGCGGCAGGGCGTAAAACTTACCCTGATGCTTGCGGCTGGGTATAAGGTAATCGCGCGCGCCCTCGGGCGAGCTTGCGGTCAGAATGGGGGTCTGTATCTCTAAAAAGCCGAGATCCGTCATCTTTTGACGCAGAAACGAAATCACTTCGCTGCGCAGCACGATGTTTCGGTGCACCTTTTTATTGCGCAGATCAAGGTACCGGTATTTCAGACGCAACTCCTCCTTGGTTTCGTGGGAGGATTCGATCTCAAACGGCATGGTCTGTGCCTTGCCGAGCACCGTAAGCGTCTGTGTTACAACCTCGATGGTGCCGGTGCTGATTTTGGGGTTAATGGTGTCCTCGTCGCGCCGAACCACCTCGCCCGATACGGTGACGGTGCTTTCACGGGTTACTCCGTCAAGCATCGTATCGTCCCGAACCACGACCTGTACCACGCCGTAATGGTCGCGCAGATCCAAAAACAAGATGCCGCCGTGGTCACGGATGTTCTCTATCCATCCCGCCACGCGAACCTCTTTGCCGATATCCTTTTCCCCTAATTGGCTACATGTGTGTGTGCGATATTTGTTTGCCGAAATCATCTCTCACGTTCCTCTCCCTGCAATACCTAGGGGCGTTATCCGAAGGCGATATGCCCGCTCACACCGCAAATTATGAAGGTTTAACACTAATAAGACAGGCTAAACCCGTCCCCTTGCGGCGAACGCTCTTTTCGTACAACACGGCACAATGGTTCACGCCGAATCGACTTCTATGGCAACACGTCTCCCTGTTAAACCGCTAAAAACGCGGTGCTACAAAAAACGCAAGGGCGCCTAAAAAAAGGCGGCGCCCTTGCCACCCCTTTAATGTTACTACACTCCTTTTTTGTTGTCAAGGAGTTCTTGGAAAGGGGTTTTCCACCTTTATTCCGTCATAAAAACCACACTTTTCTGATGTTTGATAAATTAAGGCTGTTAATGGGGAAAATGGTTGAAAAGGCTGAAAATATAGTGTAGAATAAATTATAACAACAGTAAGCAGCGCTTTGCTCTGTTAGCCCGTATCGCTAAGCGCATAACATTTGATTGGGTGATAAAAATGAAAATTTCAGACATGAAGGTTCTTATCTGCGACGATTCTATTCTTGTCAGAAAAAAATTTCGCGAACTGCTTACAAAGATAGGATGCGGCACCATTTGGGAGGCATCGGACGGCGAGCAAGCAGTGGCTATGTTTAAAGAACATTTGCCCGACATCGTCTTTATGGACATCATTATGCCCAAAAAGACGGGTCTTGAGGCATTGCGCGAAATTCGCGCGCACAACCGCACCGCCAAGGTCGTTATGGCGTCGTCGATTGGTACACAGAGCCATCTGAAAGAGTCGGTAAACGTCGGGGTGTTTGACTTTTTGCAAAAGCCCATTGACGATGAGCAGGTACTTAAGATCATTAACAATGTATTAATCGGCTGATTGACTGTGAGAGGCGGAACGACATTATGTTTACACAATTCTTTGGCAGTTACCTTTTAAACAATTCTTTGGTAACCAGCAATCAGCTAAACACGGCACTTGAACTGCAAAGCAAGGTACATGTTAAGCTGGGTGTACTTGCCATCAACGCGGGTTATCTGACTGCCGAGCAGGTGGATGACCTGCACCGCATACAGGCAACGCGCGATATCCGCATCGGCGACCTTGCCGTAGAGCTTGGTTATATGACCCCCGAGCAGGTAAACGAGCTGCTTAGTGCACAAAAGCCGGGCTATCTATCGCTTGGGCAGGCACTGGTAGACAGCGGCGTGATGACAAACGGACAGTTTCAGATTGCGCTGCAGGCGTACAAAAAATCGACCCGTCTGACTGAAAACGAGTTTGCCGACGAAAAAGTTGCCGCGGCAAGACAGGTCATTAAGGACTTTTACCATCTTGACGGTGCCGCGAAGGCCGACCTGTACGCCGATTATGTGTCCTTGCTGCTTAAAAATATCATCCGCTTTATTGGGGATGATTTTACCCTGCTTCCCCCTGAGCCGGCGTCAGACAGCCTTGTTACACAGCAGCTTGCCATGCAGCTTGTATGCGGGGACGCCTCGCTGTTCACCGCGCTGGAGGCTTCGGAGAAGGCCTTTATCGCTTTTGCGTCGCGTTATGCGCAGGACGAGTTTTTTGAGAACGACGAGTATGTCGAGGCTTCTGTTGGGGAGTTTTTAAACCAGCACAACGGTCTGTTTGCTGTAAACGCCTCGAACTCGATTGCGCTTGAGCTGGACCTTGAGCCGCAGCAGGTGGCAAGCGGCAAGACGTTATGCGGCTTTGCAAACGGTTTTATCGTGCCCATCGGGTTCCCGTTTGGCACCGTTCGGTTTTTGTTTTCTCCGGACACCCCGGTGCTTGGCTGACCGCCTGCTTGAATCTTTGACAATATGCTGTAAGAATCCCTGCGATGCTTTCACATCGCAGGGATTTGTTGTTGTAGGCTATACCGGCTCGGGTGCAATCAGGGACTGCAACGTGTACTCGCCATCTACTATCTTTATGATAAAAATGCGTTTGTTTTCGGGGTCTCCCAAACCATTTAGGTGAATGGGTCCGGTTACACCCTCCAGTTCGGAGGCGGTCAGCTGCTTTATCACCTTGGTCGGGTCTGCCTCTCCCGCCTTCTGGATGGACGTGTACATCAGCATAGCAGCGTCGTACCCAAGCGCCGCAAAAGAATTTGGCTCTTCGCCGTACTGCCGCTCGTACGCCTGAACAAATGCCATGCTTTTTTCATCCTCTTCCTGCGCAAAGTAGCTCGCGCTAAAGTATGCCCCTTGCAGACATTCCAGCTGCTGCTGGTCTGCAACACTGAGTACGCCCTCACAGGTTACGCTCCCAACCAAAACAGATTCGATCCCAATCTCTCTTGCCTGCTGTGCAATCATCGCAAATTTTTTATAGGTGGTTGGAACAAACAGCACGTCGGGCTGCGCCTGTTTAATCTGCTGTAATTGTGCTGTAAAGTCGGTATCGTCTTGGCTGTACGACCGATAGATGATATCCTTAATCCCCAGCTGCTCAGCCTTGTTGCCAAACTCGCTCGCGCTGCCGCTCGCATAGGTGTCGGCATACTCGTACAATATACCTATACTCTTTGCGCCCAATTGTTCACTGGCAAAGGACGCCATGGTTCTGCTCTGGTACGGCACCGTATAACTCACCCGAAACAGGTTGGTTCCAAGCGCGGTGACCTCGGGGGCTGCCGCAGTAGGCGAGATAATGGCAATCCCGCTCTTCTTTGCCTCCTGCGCAAGGGCAATCGACGGTTCTGTCGCAACCGCTCCCAATATACCGATAACCTTTTTCTTTTTAAGCTCGCGGTACGCCTTTACCGTCTCTTTTCCCTCGCCCTTGTCGTCCAGCTCGATATACTCAATTGTTTTGCCTAGCACCCCTCCGGCATCGTTTATCTGGCTGGTTGCAAGCTTGATGCCCTTGCTGACCGACTCGCCGTATAAGGGGGTTTTTCCCGTCAACGATAAAATGCCCCCCACTGCTAACGTTTTTTCTCTGCGAGGCGCGTTGCACCCGCTAATCGCGCACAACACAACCGCACAGACGATTACCGATGATATGAAGCGATATTTTCTCATAAAGCCACCCTGCCTTTACCCTTGCGGTTCAAAACAAGCTTGTTTTGAAGTTTGTTTGGTATATATTATGCGCACATTTATCCGTTTCAACCAAAAGACACCGGCAACAACTGTGCCGGTGTCTTATATGCGCGAAACGATAATTCAATTCGTAAAACCTATTTAACATAAGCGCTCTTTGCGCCGGTATTGATTATTCTTGAAAACGCGAGCATCTCAAACTGGGGCACGGGCATGGGTCTTGCATAGAAATAGCCCTGCACCATATCGCATTCTATGTTTCTTAAAAAATCGATCTGCTCCTGCGTCTCGATTCCCTCCGCCACCACCTTCATCTCTAGGTCGCGTACAATATGGATGGCGTTTGTCACAATCTTTTTGCTTCTGTCTTGTTTTTCGAGGTCGCGGAACATCATGCGGTCAAGCTTGATGATGTCAACCGGCAGCACATTAAGCAGGTTGAGCGAGGAGTATCCCGAGCCGAAATCATCCATCGCTACGCGGAACCCCTTTTCTTTCAGCCGCTGCATGACGTCGATAATCTGCTGGGTGTCGTCGTGAAACGCAGTCTCGGTCAGTTCAATCTCAATGAGCTCGGGCGATACCTGGTACCGTCCGGCGGTCTCCTCGATTCGCTCCACAAAATCCTGCTGCCTTGCGTGCAGCCTTGACATATTCACAGAAATCGGAAACGGTGTTTCGCCTGCATCCAACCACGAACGGATGGTTCTGCAAACCTCTTCGTGCACATAGCAGTCCAGCCGCAGTAAAAAGCCGTTTTGCTCCAGTATGGGTATGAAGCGCGCGGGTGATAAAAAGCCCATCGTGGGATGATGCCAACGTATCAATGCCTCCGCGCCGACTATCGAATCGGTAGACAGCTCGTACTTCGGCTGCAGGTACACCTCGAACTCGCGGTTTGCCAGCGCATTGTACATGGACGCTTCAATCTCTTGCGTCTCAATGATGCGTTTGCGCAGGGAATCATCGTAAAAAAAGATTGCGGTATCGTAAAGGTTCTTCACGCTGCGCTTGGCGAGCTGTGCGTTACCGTGGCAATACACAAGGGGCACATCCGGTTCGGTTATTAAAAAGACGCCGCACGCATAGTTGACCTGGTACTCCAGCTTTTTGCGTGTGGAATAAAAGTATTTCATCTTAACAAACAGCGCGTTTAGGCGCTGCGTCAGCTGCTCTATCGACTCATACTGCAGCAGCAGTGTAAAGTTATCGTCAGAAGAGCGAGAGAACAGCTCATCGCAACGGGTAAACTCCTTTAACTGCTGCGAAACAAGCAAAAGCAGGCAGTTGCCCTCTTGAAAGCCGTAGGAGCTGTTAATGGCCTTAAAGCGATTGATATCAAACATCACGTAGGCATATTGTGCTCCGTTTTTTAACAGGCTCTCTGCCTTTAGCGTAAATGCCGCGTAATTATCGCATCCTGTCACCTGGTCGAGATAGGTAAGCTGGGCGAGCTTTTTTCTTGTGAGCATGCGAAAAACCAGCACAACGGCAAACGCCGCCAGCCCCGTTACAAAGAACAAGGCTAGGATGAATACCGTTAACCCAACCCAGTGCGATAGGATCTCATCCCACATCCACACAAAATCCGCAATCAGTTTGTCGCGCCACGATGCAGACAGTAAAACAGAATTGTTACCTTGAAAGAAAGTCATCCCACCAAGCGGCAGGCGCAGGAATGCACAGACTTCAGGTATAACCGCAAACAGCATTGCAGGGATGCGAGAAAACCCTGTTTGTATTGCAGCGGCAAGGGTCGCGAATAAGTTTTGTGCATGGAAGATAAGTAAGAAAGATTGTATTAGATAGCTCATTACACCGTTATCCTTTTCACCTGACTGTTATGGAAAAAGGTTGTTGTCGCGTTTGCCTAGAATATGTAAATAAACATAAAACACATTGGTAATAATATATCATAAAAACTGACAGCGTACAACAAAGAAAGCGGAAACCTTGGCAAAACACCATGTTTCCGCTTTAAAACACTATCGTTACGGCTGTTCGCCTGTGATTTGCGTCTGCATATAGCGCCAGCTGTCGGCGCACATCTCGTCAATACCCCTTGCAGCCTCCCAGCCCAATAGCGATTTTGCCTTTTCGGTATCACCGTAGTACTCGGCAAGGTCGCCCGCGCGGCGCGGTGCATATTGTACAGGAATCGCCCTGCCGCTTGCCTTGCTGTAGGCATTAACGATCTGCAGCACGCTTGTGCCCTTGCCGGTACCCAGATTCACCGCCTCTACCCCCTTATGGTGAGCGGTATAATCGAGTGCTTTTAGGTGCCCCAGCGCAAGGTCGACGACATGGATGTAGTCTCGCACGCCGGTGCCGTCTACGGTGTCGTAGTCGTTGCCGAACACGTTAAGACAGGGCAGCTTGCCCACCGCCACCTGCGCCACATAGGGCAGTAGGTTGTTGGGTATTCCATTGGGATTTTCTCCAATCAGTCCGCTCTCGTGCGCACCGATGGGGTTAAAGTAACGCAGCAGCATCACGCTCCAGTCCGGGTCGGAAGCGCACACGTCGGTTAAAACCCGCTCTACCATCGCCTTGGTGCTTCCGTACGGGTTGCTGGTGTCGCCGGTCGGAAAATCCTCTTTGTACGGAATGGGGTTTTTAAAACCGTAAACGGTGGCGGAGGAGGAGAACACCATGGTTTTGCAGCCCGCTTCCGCCATTGCCTGACAAAGCACAATGGTGCCGTACACGTTGTTGTCGTAATACTCGAGCGGCTTCATAACCGATTCCCCAACCGCCTTAAGCCCCGCAAAATGCACCACGGCACTGATATCATGCTCACTATACACGGTGCGCAGAGCGTCCCTGTCACGGATATCAACGGGGTAAAACGTCAGGTCTTTTTTGGTAATCTCCCGAATGCGGTCTATACTCTCCTCGTTTGCGTTGCAGAGATTATCGACCACAACAACCTCGTACCCCGCTTCCAGCAGTTCTACGCAGGTGTGGCTGCCGATAAAGCCCGCACCGCCTGTAACCAGTATCTTCATATCAATTGTCCCTAACCTTTCTTTCCCTGCTTATCAATCGCCTGATGCAGCGTTTGTTTTATAGCATTATTATACCACAATTAAGACCATATGAATGGACTTTGTTGTTGTGATGCAAAGAAGTGTTATTCATTCTTTACCCACAAAACGCCGATATGCGTCCCTAAGCTCCTGTGCGGTTTGTTCGGGAGAGGTAGGGTTGCAGTGCGCCCACACACCTGTTTCGCTGGACGCGATAAACTTCTGTTTATCCGCCGCGCGCATAGGGGAGAAAAATTCAATGTGAAAATGAAAGTCGTCGTGATACTCCCGCCCGTTCACGGGGGCGTTGTGCATACACATCATGTAGGGAAACGCGTAGTCAAACAGACTGTCGAGCATACCCACCGTCTTCTTAAAGGTAACGGCAAGCGCTGCTTTCTCCGCGTGGGTCAGGTTAGTGATATACGGCTTATGTGCCTTTGAGATAATGTACACGCCGTAGGGATACTCGGTGAAAAAGGGCAGAAACACAGCAAAGTGCTTGTTTTCAAAGATGATGCGCTTGTTTGCCCGCTGTTCCTCCCCTAGCATATCGCAGAACAGGCAGTGACCTGTGCTTTTGTAATACTGAGCTGAGGAGGCGGTCTCAAGCTCTATTTTTTTGGGGATGAACGGATAGCCGTAGATCTGCCCGTGGGGGTGAGGCATGGTCACCCCGACTAAGTCCCCGCGGTTTTCAAAGATAAAGCAGTACTTGATGCGCTCATCCTGCGAGATAACGGCAAACCGCTCGCACCACAGGTCCACAAGTTTTGTGACATGCTCATCCGACAGCTCATGCACACAGGCGGTGTGCTGCGGAGCGTATAGTATTACCTCGCATTTACCAAACGCGGGAGCGGTGCGAAAAAGGTCCGTTCCAGCCTCGTCGGGTACCGGCGGGTTTAATGATAGTGCAGGAAAGTCGTTGTCATACGCAAAGACCTCGTACTGCTCGGGTACCCTGCCCGAACCGGGGCAAAAGGGGCACCAGTCCTTAGGCATCTGGGGGCGTGCCTGTCTGTGGGAAGCGACCATCACCCAATCCTGCGTCAGTGGGTGCCAGCGCAGCTCTGCCATGGCTAAAGCCCTCCTGTTTACGTTCTCTACACGGGTAATACGCGGACGCCACCCACGGGGCGAACCGAAAGAACCAAGCATGCGCCATCGCCGAACACCCGCTCCATCTGTTGAATGTACCGTACGAGCAGCTCGTTGGGCACAAACGCTTGAACCGTTCCCGCAAAGCCGCCGCCGTGTACCCGCCACGCGCCGTGTGTGCCGAGTATCTGCTCGCTGAGTGAGAGTGCAAGGGACAGCCCTTGTTTCGCCGGCTGCGTGGGGGAATACACGTTTTGAAGGTATTCAAACGACGACCGTCCCGACGCGGTGACCAGCCGTAAAAACAAACCGATGTCACCGTCTGTAAGCGCCTTTGCCTGCTCACCCACCCGCTCGTTGTCGCCAAAGAAGTGGATTGCACGCAGGATGGCGCGGTCGCTTACACTCCTTCGCAGCGCACCAATCTGTGCATAAAACGCATCCTTCGGCACCTCGCGCAGATATTGTTTGCCAAACTGTGCGGCAACCGCCATCATCTCGGCGGGCACGGCGGCGTAATCCGCCGTCAGGTCGGCATGACTGCCGCCGGTGTTCACAATGCACAGCGTATAGCCGCTTGATACAAGGTCAAACGCCACGCGCTCGATAACAGGGGCCGCGGGGTCCGCAAAATCGATCGACACAAAGCCACCCACCGCCGACGCGGTTTGATCCATCAGTCCGCAGGGCTTGCCGAAGTAATCGTTCTCGGCGTACTGACCAATCTGCGCTATTACAGATGCGGGTATTGTCCCAGCATTATACATATGGTTGAGAATAGTGCCAACCAGCACCTCAAACGCCGCGGAGGAGGACAACCCCGAGCCGGACAGAACGTCGGAGGTTGTGTAAGCATCAAACCCGCCGATGCGATAGCCCAGCGCAGCAAAGCGGGCGGCAATGCCGCGGATAAGGGAGGCGGAGCGCCCTCGCTCCGAAGCAACGGGCGCAAGCGAAGAAAGAGGTACGGCGTCCATGTCGTACCCCCTGCTCTTGATGCGGATTACGTTGTCCTGATTCTTAGCCGTAACCGCAATCACGTCGAGGGTTACCGCAGCCGCGAGCACGCGCCCGCGCTGGTGGTCGGTGTGGTTGCCGCCAATCTCGGTACGCCCCGGCGCGCTGAACAGCATCACCTCGCGCTCGGTGCCAAACAGCTCACCGAATCGGTCGGCGGCAGCGGCATAGCGTGCGCTGTGTGCCTGTATTATGCCATCGTCGGTGCCATATAGCGTCGCAAAAGCTGCATTGTGGCCCCCTTGGGCAAGCAGCTGTTTGAGTTGTGCGGTGTGCATATTGCGTTCCTCCCTGCCGCCCGAATCGGTACTTGTTCTATATCTATACGTTACCTCATTGGGCGGGTGTTGTGCAACCGATAAATCGTTCCCATGTATGTATTATTGTATCATCATGCTTACCGCAGGTTTTTTCTCGCCTAGGTCAGCACCATAATCGCGCGTGCGATTACCGTCTGCAGTGCCCTTTCGCACAAGGACTAGAGCGTAATCTCGCCCGAAAGATAAATGACACCCGTGCCGCCTATTATAACCCGCTCGCCCGTATCCTTGCACAGCAGAGTTCCGCCCCTCTTGGAGAGCTGAGCGGCAGTCATTTCTGTTTTTCCCAGCCGGTCGCTCCAAAAGGGGATCAGCGTGCTATGAGATGAACCGGTAACGGGGTCTTCGTCAATCCCCGCGTTGGGGGCAAAAAAGCGCGAGACAAAATCATACCGCTCCCCCTTTGCGGTAACGACAACCGCAAACACATCGGTAAGCTGTTTTAGCAGCGCAAAATCGGGGCGAAGTGCGCGCACCGCCTGCTCCGACTGTACCACCGCAACCAAATCTCTGGATCTGTATGTCTCGAGCACCAGAGCGCCCAGTGCCTTGGATAACAGCGCGGGCACCTCGCAGGGCACGGGCTTTCTGCGGGGAAAATCCATCAAGAATATGTCCTGCTCACGGGTTACGGTTAATGTGCCGCTTAATGTATCAAACTCCACCCGCTTTCTATCCTTCTCTACCTCGTTCATCAGCACAAGGGCGGTGGCAAGCGTCGCGTGACCGCACAGGTCTATCTCGACCTTTGGGGTAAACCAGCGCAGGGAAAAGCGGTCGTCTTGGTACAGCAAAAACGCCGTCTCCGCAAGGTTGTTCTCCGCGGCGATCTGCTGCATCACCGCCGCATCCAACGGCTCATCGAGCAGGCATACACCCGCCGAATTGCCGTGAAACCGCTTATCCGTAAACACATCCACTACATAGTACCTCATATTGTCACCTCTCCCCTACTCGTTCGCACCAATTTACGGGTGCGGCGGCACTATATTTTTCTATTATTATATCAGCCCGCGGTTTTCATTACAATGCGCGGAGCGGTTCATACCAATACACATTTTTTACACTTTTCTGCTGCAATAACGCTTGACACCCAAAACCGTGTATAGTAGTATAATAGGCGTGTAGACCGACTGTCGGTCTACACGCAGGAGGTGCAAACATTATTATGAAATCCGTTAAAAATCCGGAAGACCGCCGCAACGAGATACTCGATGCCGCAGACGAACTGTTTGCCCAAAAGGGCTTTGACAACGCTACAACAAACGATATTCTGGAGCGGGTAGGAATTGCCCGAGGTACGCTGTACTATCATTTTAAGTCTAAAGAGGATATCATGGACGCGCTGATTGCGCGCTACAGTGATCGGATGCTCCACGCGGCAAACGCAGTTGGAAATGATGAGCGCATCCCGGTGCACGAGCGCATTGTTCGTGTAATCATGGCACTTAACATTCAGGGCGATAGCGGAAAAGAGATTATTCACCACATCCACAAGCCGCAAAACGCGCTGATGCAGCAGAAGATGCGAAAAACGGTGATTAACGGCGTAACACCCATCCTTACCAAGGTGATCGGTCAGGGTGTTGCACAGGGCTTGTTCAACACGCCCTATCCGTACGAATGTATGGAGATGGTTGTGATATACGCGCACACTGTGTTTGACGGCGACACCGTGGAGCTGACCGACGAGACGCGCATGGAGCGCATCTTGGCGTTTGTATTTCACCTTGAGCGTTTGCTGGGCGTAAAAAACGGCAGCTTAAAATATGTACTAAACCTGTTTGGAGAGGATTTAACAGATGACAAGCAATAAATCGTTTACCAAGTTTCTGCTGCTATGGTCCGGGCAGCTGATATCCGCAATCGGAAGCGGGTTGACCGCTTTCGGGCTTGGGGTGTATGTGTATAATCAGACCGGCAAGGCCTCGGCAATGGCGCTTGTGACATTGCTTGCCTTTTTGCCTTCTTTGGTATTGAGTGCCCCTGCGGGCGTATTGGCGGACCGGTATGACCGAAGGCTACTAATGATTCTTGGCGACAGCCTTTCCGCCATTGGTCTTATCTATATCCTCTGCTGTATGCTGCTTGGAACAGCGCAGTTGTGGCAGATCTGCGTGGGTGTGACCATCAGTTCGGTTTTTTCATCCTTGCTAGAGCCTTCCTACCGCGCGTCGGTAACCGACCTGCTGAGCGAGGAGCAGTACTCCAAGGCGAGCGGACTTGTTCAGGCGGCAGGCTCTGCAAAGTATCTAATCTCTCCCCTGATTGCGGGTCTGCTGCTCACGCACTGGGATATCAAGCTGCTGCTGGTTATTGATATCTGTACCTTTTTTGTGACCTCGGCATCCACCTTTGTGGTTCGCAAGGGTCTTGAAAAGAAGGACATAGAAAAGGCCCCTCCCATGCTAATCCAGTTAAGAGATGGCTGGCAAACCGTTTCATCAAACAAAGGCATTTTGATGCTGCTACTCACCACATCACTGCTCACCTTCTTTCTGGGGTTTATCCAGACGCTTTGCGCACCGATGATTCTGGCATATCAGGACGCGGCAACGCTTGGCACCGCCCAAACCATCTGCGCCTTAGGTATGCTTGTTTCCAGTGTGGTGATTGGGATAATCCCCATTAAAAAGGGGTATGTAAAGATATTGTCGGCGTCGTTGTTCTGTACCGGGTTGTTTATGGCCTTATTCGGGTTAAAAGAAGACATCGTACTGGTGTGCGTATTCGGCTTTTTATTCTTTGCGTCACTACCGTTTGCAAACACTGCGATGGATTATCTGGTTCGCATTAACATAGATAATTCGGTTCAAGGAAGAGCCTGGGGACTTATCGGAGTCATCTCGCAGCTTGGCTATGTCGGGGCGTATGCAATCTCGGGACTGCTTGCCGATTATGTGTTTACACCCATGTTGCTGGAGGGCGGCACCCTTGCAAACAGTGTAGGCAGGGTAATTGGCATTGGCCCCGGACGGGGAATCGGGTTTCTTGTTATTCTGGCGGGGGTATTGATTTGTGTCGTGTCCGTGCTTCTTTACAGCATGAAGCCGGTAAGAGAGTTGGAGGCAACCCATGCTTTATAGTTCCCCCCTAAACCACTTTCCTGGCATGTTTTCAATCATCAAAAAGCAGCTACGCCTGCTTAACGCAAACTTAGCTGCTTTTCTCGTTCCCATTCTTTCCTTTTCCTGCACCACTACTATTGACAAAGAGCCAAAAAGCCGCCCTGTCGGGCGGCTTTTTGGCTTTGTTTAAGGCTAAATTACTTAATCTCAGCCTTTGCGCCGGCTTCTTCCAGCTTCTTTGCAAGCTCTTCAGCCTCGGTCTTGGATACGCCTTCCTTAATAGCCTTAGGAGCAGACTCGACAAACTCCTTCGCTTCTTTCAGGCCCAGACCTGCGATGTCCTTAACAGCCTTGATTACTGCCATCTTGTTGGCACCAATCTCAGCGAGGATTACGTCAAACTCGGTCTTCTCCTCTGCGGCAGCGGGGCCAGCAGCAGGACCAGCAACCATAACGGGAGCAGCAGCGGATACGCCGAACTCCTCCTCGATTGCCTTTACCAGCTCGTTTAACTCAAGAACGGTCAATGTCTTGATTTCTTCTACAAATTTAGTAATTT
>JAEZQD010000113.1 GCA_023413185.1 Bacillota bacterium | reverse complement strand
GAGGAAGCCGCAAAAAAGAAGCAGCTGGAAGGACAGTACAGCAGCCTAAGCCAAGAGGTTTCCATCCTTAAGAAGGCAGAGGCGGAGTACAACGCCAACAAGGCAAAGATACAAAAAGAGCTTGACGAAGCCAAGGCGGAGATTGACCGGCTAATGGCGGAGATAGGCAGTACCGGCGAGTATGTCGGGGGCGAGTTTGCGTGGCCGGTACCCGGCTACAGCAGCATATCTTCCTATTACGGCTGGCGGTTTAACGGCTCGGATTTTCACACGGGTATTGACATCACCGGCTCCGGAGTGTATGGTAAGTCTGTTAAGGCGGCAAACGCCGGCAAGGTTGCATTTGTGCAGACCAACTACACCGCGGGTGTTGGCTACGGCAAATATGTTATCATAGACCACGGCGGCGGATACGCTACCCTGTACGCACATATGTCCGGCATCTCGGTTGATTTGGGGCAGTGGATTGCTCAGGGGGAAGAGGTTGGCAAGGTGGGTTCCACCGGTTGGTCAACCGGTCCGCACCTGCATTTTGAGATCCGCGAGAACGGCAAGCATACAAACCCCCTTAACCATTATACCAAGACGTAATTCGGCACCTTTTGGATGCGGGACAATCGGGGTACCCCAAAGGAGAGCGCCGCATGGAATTTTACCCGGCTCTCTAACCGCGTGCGCAAACAGGCCCTCGCGCACGTATACGGAGGATTTATGAGAAAGAAGATTTCTTTGGGTGCGGCTATCACCTTTATGGCCATTACGGCCGCCGTCACCTTTTCTATTACCATGGTTATTTCAATGACCAACTTCAACTCGATGGTGTACAACCTCAAGGAACGCGAATCCATGTACGAAAAGCTCAGCGAGCTTGAGCGTCTTGTTCGGCAGAACTATTCGGGCAAGATCGATGAGGATTCGTTGCAGTCCAATATTGCCAAGGGGTTTTTAGCCGGTATCGGAGACCCTTATGCCGCTTACTACACAGCCGAGCAATACAATGCGCTGAATGCGGCATATGCCGGCAAGAGTGTAAATATCGGCGCGAAGTATGAGATTGACCCTTCAGGCTATATCCTGATTACCGAGGTTTTTGCAAGCGGTACGGATGAGGAGTCGGTTTCGTTGCTTGCCGTGGGTGACTTGATTATTAAGGTCGACGAGTTGGACGTCACTGCCGCGACAGCCGAGCAAGCGATGGAAAAGCTTGCCGGAGACGCAGGCACCAAGGTTTCCCTTACCGTGCGCCGTGAAACGACCGACTCGGTTGTTGAGGTGACAAGACGCGAGGTGGAGATCTCCTCTGTTCATGCAAAGCTTATTGATACCAACGCCTATATTCGCATTGACAGCTTTAACAACAACACCCCCACACAGTTTGAAACGGCTGTGGATCAGATGATAGCCGAAGGCGCAACAGGTCTAATCATTGACCTGCGCGGCAACAGCGGAGGCAACCTCACCGCAGCGGTCGAGATGCTCGACAAGCTGCTGCCCGAGGGTACGCTGTTCTCGGCCACCTACAAAAGCGGCGAAACGAAGATTATCGCAAAAAGCAACTCGTCTTTTGTAAATCTGCCGATGATGGTGCTGACAAACAGCAATACCGCCTCCGCATCCGAGTTGTTTGTGCAGGCATTGCGCGACTTTGAAGCGGCAAAATCGGTGGGAACCAAAACCGCGGGCAGGGGTTCGATGCAGCAGCAGTATAAGCTCAACGACGGTTCTGCGGTATCGTTTACCATTGCCGAATATAAGTCACCCAACGACGTTAAGTTTGACGGCATTGGTTTACAACCCGACTTTGAAGTGGCTGTGCCTGTCGAGATGGAAAAAGCACTCGCTACCTTTGACATTGAGTTTGTGTCCGCCGACGAGGACGCTCAGCTGAAAAAGGCAATTGAGGTTATTGAAGCAACCAAAAAGAACCTTGCCGAGGTTCAAAACCAGCAAGCACAGGCGGGCGAAGCCTCTTCCGAGACTGCGCAGTAGTCACCGACACACCGTTTGTACAGGAGAATAGACCACCTGCACAAAAAGGTGCGGGTGGTCTTTCGTAAAATTCCGCCGCAACTTTATCGCGCCAATCCTCCCTTGTAGTCATTATAGCCAAAACATCGGGCATATACTTGCTTAGGGCATGCCTGGTTAGCGCGAAAGCGCTTTGGTACCATCTTTTACAGGGGGCGGCACTATGTTTATTGCGGCTGTGCCGGCAACAAAGCGGCGCAAAGGATTGTTTGCGCCGTGGTCAAGGAATCATGGCACGGCGTACTACTGCGGGCAGGAGAACCTCGATTATTACCTGTTGCATATACCCGAGAAACGAAGAAAGCCGGATTATTCCGCCCTTAGGGAGCTTTACCCACGTTTTAGCGGGCGGGTTATCGCCGCCGACACCCTGCAATGCCAGCAGGATGTTTTGGCATTGTATTTTGATTCGAGCAATTATCAACGGCAGATCATGCTGCGATTGTGCACACGGGTAAGCGAACTGCTGCCCATGCCGCTGATTCGTAGAACCATCGGTCTTGTTGACCCGGACGGAATATACGCAAATTTTGCGGAAACACTGATTAAATATTCTCCCATCGTCAAGGTCTACACAAACAAGCCTGCGGCATACCGTGACACCTGCCGTCATCTGCTCGCGTATTACGGCGCACCGCTTTTGCTCACAGAACACATTGGCTCGCTACACGACTGCGTGTTGCTGTTCTCACCCGACTTTCAGGATGCATCGCAGCTTTCGCCGCGTTCGCTCGTTGTTCTTGGCACAAAACCACAAAGCACAGAGGTGGGTTTGCCCGGCGCCATTTGGCTGCGTACCCTTAGCCTTACCCAGGAGCAACAAAGTCTGGTTCCGAGCGGCATCGACCCAGTGCTGTTCTTTGGGGCAGCCTGTGAGTTGAGTGGAAAACGGGAGTTTACTTCCCTTTCCCCCAAACAGCTCAGCTTTGGCCGTCGAATTATTGAGGCGGCGGAGCTGCCGTCGTTTGTACAGTCATTCTTTGTGTAATTCGTCTTGGTGGGCGGCTAATCATACGCGCAGGTAGCGTATCACAAAACAGTATAGATTCTCGGCATCTATTGACATCCCAAACCGCTTTTACTATAATACAAATATTGTCACGCTGCAGGGTTATGTGCAGCGTACGCTTTTTTGTATGGCCTTCATTTTGTGGGAGTATGAGCGGCAGGCATGTTTTTTTATAATTTTCAGCTTAAATCAGAAAGGAAAATGATCTATGGCTAAACCGATTTTACTTACCGACGAGGGCTTGAAGAAGCTGGAAAACGAGTTGGAAGAGCTTAAAACCATAAAACGAAAAGAGATTTCCGAAAAGATTAAGGTTGCTCTGTCGTTTGGCGACCTTTCCGAGAACAGCGAGTACGACGAAGCGAAGAACGAGCAGGCTATCATTGAGTCGCGCATTGCGACCATCGAGGCGATGCTCAAAAACGTGAAGCTGCTTGATGAAGAGGAGATATCCACCGAGACCGTGAATGTCGGCTCCAAGGTAACGGTCAAGGACCTTGAGTTTAACGAAGACATTCTCTACACGATTGTCGGTTCCACCGAAGCGGATCCTGCTAACGGTAAAATCTCGGACGAGTCGCCCATTGGCAAGGCATTGCTCGGACACAAAGCGGGGGATTCCGTTGAGGTTGATGCACCCGCCGGTCTTTTGAAGTTTGAGATTATCTCCATCGGCAAGTAGCCGCTACGATTTTGACGCAGCAGGGCGTGTCCGCCCTAACCCTCGCAGTATGTTACGGCATCGTAAACGGATGCAACAGGCGGACAAGCCAATATTGAAAGGAACGAACACGCATGAGCGAAGTGATTGAGCCACAGGCAAATGAACAGGAGCAGGATCTTTCCGAGATACTGCGCATCCGCAGGCAGAAGCTTACCGACCTAAAGGCGGAGGATAAAAACCCCTTTACGATTACCACCTTTGCGCGTACAGCCTATTGCGCACAGATTGTGGAGCGTTTTGAGGAGCTTGATGCGACCGAGGTTTCGATAGCGGGGCGCATTATGTCCTGGCGCGATATGGGCAAGGCAAACTTCATCGACGTGCGCGACGCCAGCGGCAAGATTCAGGTATACGTAAAGATAGACGACATCGGCGAAGAGAACTACGCCGATTTTAAAAAATGGGACATCGGTGACATCGTCGGCGTTAAGGGACTGGTATTTCGTACCCGCCGCGGCGAGATTTCGGTGCATGCGCACCGTCTTACCCTGCTTTCAAAGTCCCTCTTGCCATTGCCCGAGAAGTGGCACGGCTTAAAGGACACCGAGCTTCGTTACCGTCAGCGGTACGTGGATTTAATCGTCAACCCCGAGGTCAAGGAAGCGTTTGTCAAGCGCTCGCTGATTATTAAGGAGATCAGGGGCTTTTTGGATTCGCTCGGCTACCTTGAGGTGGAGACCCCCGTACTGCATACCATCGCAGGCGGGGCGGCCGCACGCCCGTTTATTACTCACCACAACGCACTGGATATTGACCTGTATATGCGCATCGCGCTCGAGCTGCACCTAAAGCGGCTGGTTGTGGGCGGGTTTGATAAGGTATACGAAATCGGCAGGGTGTTCCGCAACGAGGGTATCTCGGTGCGCCACAACCCCGAGTTTACACTGCTTGAATTATACGAGGCGTACACCGACTACAACGGAATGATGGACATTACCGAGCGCTTGATTCGCACCGTAGCGCAAAAGGTGCTGGGCACCACCAAGATTGTGTACAACGACATAGAGATTGACTTTGGTCAGCCGTTTGAGCGTCTTACAATGGCAGAGGCGGTTAAAAGGCACGGCGGTGTTGATTTTTACGAGATAAAAACAACCGAACAGGCCAAGGCAGTTGCGGACAAGCACCACATTGCCTATGAAAAGCGCCACCAAAAGGGCGATATTCTCAACCTGTTCTTTGAGCACTACTGCGAGCAGCATCTGGTGCAGCCGACCTTTATTACCGAGCATCCGGTCGAGATCTCTCCCCTTGCAAAGCGTAAGCCCTCCGACCCCGACTACACCGAACGGTTCGAGCTGTTTATCGTGGGTAGAGAGCACGCAAACGCATTCAGTGAGCTTAACGACCCCATCGACCAGCGTGATCGGTTTGAACGTCAGGCGCAGATGAAGGCGCTGGGCGACGACGAGGCAAATGACGTTGATGAGGATTTTTTGACTGCGCTTGAGTACGGGCTGCCTCCCACGGGGGGACTTGGCGTCGGCATCGACCGGCTTGTTATGCTACTGACCGGCAGCTACTCGATACGCGACGTTCTTTTGTTCCCGACCATGAGGCCTCGCGAATAGGCATAGAAAGGTGAGAACGGATGGATGGAATGAGTTTAAAAAAGAAGTGGGAAAACTACTGGTATCATTATAAATGGCATACCATAGCGGCTATTTTCGCTCTGGTGTTACTGGTTACTTTTGTAAAAGACTTTGTGACCAAGGAGCGATTCGACGGCACCGTTATGGTTGCAACCTCTCACTTTGTGGACGATGACAGAACCGAGAAGCTCAAAGAGACCCTAGAGCAGTATTTCACAGACATCGACGGTGACGGCAAGGTTAACCTTTCGATTGTCCCAATCTACCTAGAGGGCGGACAAGAGGGGGAACCGACCGACCCACAGCTCGCCTACGCCATGCAGATGAAGATGGTGGCGGAGATCTCAACTACCCCGTCGCTAATCTTTATCTTCGACGATGGATTCACCAACCTGTTTATCGAGCAGGGACTGCTGCGCGACCTGTCGAAGGATTTTCCGGACAACCCATTGGTCGAGGACAAGGCATGGGATATTACGCAGTCGGAGATTGCGCAAAAGACCTTCATCGGTGAATATCTAGCACAGCTAGGGACGAAGTATTATGTGTCTATGACAACCGGCGAACAGGTGAAGGAGAAAGACGCCGCGCAATACGAGAAGATGGTCGAAGGGCTTTACAACATGGTTGGCAACATAAAGGTAAACTAAAACATACCCCGTCAGCGTGCGCCACGGCGCACGCTGACGCTTTGTGCATTGCCCTATTTGATGTAGGGCATAATCCGAGTTTTTGCTGGGGAACATAGGATAGTCTGGGCACACGAGGGCAAACCGCCACGAATGCGGCGCCCCACTTAGCACGTGGGGTTTTAAACAAACTCGTTTGTGGTTTGTTCGGCATATAAAACAGGGAGGATATTATACTTATGGTAACGGTAGTAGCAAAGAATTATGTACGTGAAGAAGAGGTAGCGCGGTTTAAGGAGATAGCCAAACAGCTCGAGACGTTAACGAATCAAAACGACCCCGGCTGTATTCTGTACAGGCTGTATCAAGACAGGAACGACCCGACGATCTTTGTGTTTATCGAAGAGTGGCAGGATATGCAGATGCTTAACAATCACTTCGAAGCAGCGCATTTTGTCGAGCTGGTTCCCCGGCTGCGCGCGTTGTGCAGCAAGCAGGGAGAAACCAACCTGCTCACCAGCGACTAGCCGCAATCTGACGATACTGGGACGTAATGATGATGATACGAAGAATAACAAAGCAGGATAAGGAGCAGTACCTGGCACTGGCCGCCGCGTTTTACCGATCGGAGGCGGTGCTGCACCCTGTGCCTAACGCGCACATTGCCGCCGCCTTTGACGAGATGGTGCGTTCGGACTGCTACCTGGAAGGCTACCTGTTCGAGCACGAGGGCACCGCGGCGGGCTTTGGGCTGATTGCAAAGACCTTCTCGCAAGAGGCGGGTGGGCTTGTGGTATGGATAGAGGATCTGTTCGTTCTGCCGCAGTACCGTTCAAGCGGTGTCGGCAGGGCGTTCTTTGACCATCTTTTTCGGGTACACGCCGATGCTAAGCGCTTTCGCCTTGAGGTAACAAAGGATAACCGCGCCATCGCGTTGTACGAGCGGCTCGGCTTTACGGCGCTCGATTATCAATCAATGGTATTCGAGCGCAACGACTAGCCTGTAAAAAGGGGGGTGTTTGATTGAAACGCCTTATTTGGTATGCCCTTGCGGTCTGCATAGCGGCGCTGCTGCTTTGCGCCTGCGCCCGCCAATCGGTCACCACAGTTGACGGCGTGGCGCTGGAGTTCCATGACGAAGGCATTATAAGCTATGGGGATGAGACCTATACATACAGCGTAAGCAGCCGAGGCGTTACCATTGAATACCCAAACGGCTATCTGTATACCCATACGCGACAGAATGATTCACAATCGTCCGGGCAGTGGTCCTACCCGCTGGACGCGTCGGGTTTTGTGTCCGCCACTGAACTTGGCTACCTCGATGAGGGGTTGCTGGTGGCAGAAATACAAAGCCGAACAGGGAAAAGCAATTTCGCTCCAAAGCTGATTGCCACGCTCCTGCTGCTTGCCGCGGGCATCTGGCTTGCAATCAAACCGCAAACCGCATGGAATATGGCGGAGGGTTGGAGATTTAAAAATGCCGAACCATCCGATGCGGCACTCGGGTTATATCGGGTTAGTGGCATCGTGATTGCTGCAATGGGCGTGGTAATTCTGTTGGTGTAGCACAATATAATCAAGGCTTAAGGCGATTTATCAAAAACAACGGTAGACAAACCCTCGATACTGCGCTATAATACTACAAAAGGCAACCTTTAAGTTGGTCCTGTGAGGCTGACAAGGCGGTCGGATATTCACCATAGCCGGATACTATGTTCGGCGGAAATTGTGAACGCATCTGCGACCAAACTGTCACACCACAGACAGTTTGGTCTTTTTTTTATGCCACAAACCGAAGAAGGGGGAGCTTGTATTGAAGGAAAAGGCGGAGATTATGGACGATAAGGCGGTTGCGCGCGCAATCACCCGCATCTCGTACGAAATTGTAGAGCGCAACCGTGGCACTGAGTTTCTGTGTATACTGGGTATCCTTTCACGCGGCGCGGAGCTTGCCGCACGCATCGCGGCGCGCATCGAGCAAATGGAAGGCAAGGCGGTGGAGGTAGGGCTGCTCGACATCACCCCATTTCGGGATGACCGCAACGAACAGCGCATCGCACAAAACGACCGTTCGCAGATCGGGTTTTCGATTACGGGTAAGCGCATTATCCTCGTTGACGATGTGCTGTATACCGGGCGCAGCGTGCGCGCCGCCATTGATGCAATCATGCAGCGGGGCAGACCGCAAAACATCCAGCTTGCGGTGCTGATTGACCGCGGGCACAGGGAGCTGCCCATCCGACCAGACTACATCGGCAAGAACCTACCCACCTCGGGCGACGAGACGGTTAAGGTTCAGGTGGTCGAGCGCGACGGCATTGACCGTGTGGCAATCTACACAAGTCAGACGTAAAAAACCGCTTTCGGTTTTATGCGGGGAAATGAAAAAAACAGGTTGAATAATTATTCATTACAATGTATAATTATAAAACAGCGGTTCCCCGCGGCGATGCAGCCACTGCATCACAACACACGCGAATAAAACTTGGGGGACTGAACAAAATGTCATTTGACCTGCTGATTAAAAAGATTGAACAGACCGACAACGTCACCGTTGCAGGGCTGGATCCAAAGCTCGATTACATTCCGTCCTATATTAAAAACACCGCCTACGGGCAGTATGGCAAAACACTCGAGGGCGCGGCCCAGGCGCTGCTTGCCTTCAACAAAGGGCTGATAGACGCGCTGTGCGATATTGTACCCGCCATAAAGCCCCAGAGTGCCTACTACGAGATGTACGGCTGGCAGGGGGTGCGCACCCTGTACGAAACCATACGCTACGCCAAAAGCAAGGGGATGTATGTGGCGGTAGACGGTAAACGCAACGACATCGGTACCACAATGGACGCGTACGCCGCCGCCTATCTTGGTGTAACCGAGGTGGAGGATGAAAGAATACCCGCCTTTTACAGCGACGCGCTGACAGTGAACGGGTATCTGGGTACCGACGGCATCGCGCCGCTGATTAAGCAGTGCAAGGAGTACGACAAGGGCATCTTTGTACTGGTCAAAACCTCTAACCCCTCGTCGGGCGAGCTGCAGGATAAAGACCTTGGCGGCAAAACGGTTTATGAGGCAATGGGCGAGCTGTGCACAAAATGGGGTGAAGGCACCAAAGGGAGCCTCGGCTACAACGCGGTGGGTGCCGTGATTGGCGCAACCTACCCCGAACAGCTCAAGCAGCTGCGCGCAACGTTGCCCGATACCTTCTTCCTTGTGCCTGGGTACGGCGCACAGGGCGGCTCGGCAAAGGATGTGGCGGTGGCGTTTGATAAAAACGGACTCGGCGCACTAATCAACTCGTCGCGCGCCATTCTGTGCGCGTGGCAAAAGGGCGGCTACAGCGAGCAGGACTACGCGCTTGCGGCTCGGCACGAGGCCATCCGCATGCGGGATGAGATTAACCAGTACCGCGGATAGATACGGTTACAACAATCAGGGGTAAAGATACAAACACTACGCAAACGCATCGGCAGGGGCTGCACAAGCGCTGCAAGGAAAGGGATGGGCATAGATGATGACAAGCACACCGAAAAAGGCGTACATACTGCTTGCGGACGGTACGGTTCTTACCGGCGAAAGCTTTGGCGCCACGGGAACGACGATAGGCGAGATTGTGTTTGCCACGGGCATGACGGGGTATCAGGAGATGCTGACCGACCCAAGCTACTACGGACAGATTCTGACGCAGACCTATCCGCTCATCGGCAACTACGGCGTTAACAGCAAGGACAGCGAAAGCGACCGTTCGTGGGTAAAGGGCTATATCGTGCGCGAGTGGTGCGAGCAGCCGTCAAACTTTCGCTGTGAGCAATCGGTGGACGCCTTCTTAAAGCAGCAGGGCATTATCGGCATCCATGGGGTAGATACCCGCGCCCTCACCCGCAAGATTCGCGAATGCGGCGTAATGAACGGCATGATTACCACCGAGGATGTGCTTGCCGATAAGGGGACACATTTAGCCAAGATACACGGGAACACCATCATCGACGCGGTCAGTCAGGTGACCTGCTGCGAGCCGGTGCAGTTTTCAAGCGACAGTCACAGACATCGCGTGGTGATGATGGACTTCGGATACAAAAGAAATATCCTTAACTCACTGCGCATTCGCGGCTGCGATGTAACGGTGGTACCCGCCCACACCACGGCGGAGCAGGTGCTCGCCTATAAGCCGGACGGGATTATGCTGACAAACGGTCCCGGCGACCCCGCCGAGAATACCGCTATTATCCAAACGCTCAGGGAGCTTGTTGCCTCCGGCGTGCCGATCTTCGGCATCTGTCTCGGGCATCAGCTGCTTGCGCTTGCCCAGGGGGCAAAGACCTCCAAACTCAAGTACGGTCACCGTGGCGGGAACCAGCCCGTTAAGGATTTGACCGAGGACAGAACCTACATCACCAGCCAGAACCACGGCTACGCGGTGGTAAGCAACACGCTCGACCCTGCGGTGGGTACCGTCAGCCACATTAACGTCAACGATAACACCTGCGAAGGCGTAATATACAACAACACCCGTGCGTTTACGGTGCAGTTTCACCCCGAGGCGTGCAGCGGTCCTCAGGATACCGCGTATCTGTTTGACCGGTTTATTGATTTGATGAAGGAGGCAAAATAGGTATGCCAAGACGCGAAGACATCAAAAAGGTACTGGTCATCGGTTCGGGTCCCATAGTAATCGGGCAGGCGGCCGAATTTGACTATGCGGGCACACAGGCCTGCCGCGCCCTGAAGTCCGAAGGGCTTGAGGTTGTGCTGATTAACTCAAACCCCGCCACCATTATGACCGACAAGGCAATGGCAGACAAGATCTATGTCGAGCCGCTCACCCTTGACGTGGTCAAGCGTATTATAGAGATGGAAAAGCCCGACAGCCTGCTCAGCACGCTGGGCGGTCAGACAGGCCTTACCCTTTCGATGCAGCTTGCCAAGGAGGGCTTTCTGGACGCGCAGGGCGTTCGCCTGCTGGGCGCAAACCCCGAAACCATCCACAAGGCGGAGGACCGCCAGGCGTTTAAGGACACCATGATCGAGATCGGCGAGCCGGTCATCCCTTCCCGCGTGGAGACGACGGTGGAGGGCGCTTTGGAGTTTGCCGAGGAGATCGGTTACCCCGTTATCGTTCGCCCCGCCTTTACCCTAGGCGGCTCGGGCGGCGGCATCGCACAGGACAAGGAGCAGCTGCTTGAGATATCCACCAACGGGCTGCGCCTGTCTCCCATCACACAGGTGCTGATCGAAAAGTGCATATCAGGCTGGAAAGAGATCGAATTTGAGGTAATGCGCGACAGCAAGGATAACGTGATTACCGTTTGCTCGATGGAAAACTTCGACCCCGTGGGCGTTCACACCGGCGACTCGATTGTCGTCGCCCCCGCACAAACCCTTGCCGATAAGGAATACCAGATGCTGCGAACAGCGTCTTTGAATATTATCTCCGCGCTTAAGGTAGAGGGCGGCTGCAACTGCCAGTTTGCGATGCACCCCACCAGTTTCGAGTACGCGGTTATTGAGGTAAACCCCCGTGTGTCGCGCTCATCCGCCCTTGCCTCCAAGGCGACGGGCTACCCCATAGCCAAGGTTGCGTCTAAAATCGCCATCGGCTACACGCTGGATGAGATTAAAAACGAAGTAACGGGTAAGACCTGTGCCTGCTTTGAACCAGCACTCGACTACATTGTAGCCAAGTTTCCCAAGTGGCCGTTTGACAAGTTTGTGTACGCCGAACGCACACTCGGCACCCAGATGAAGGCGACGGGCGAGGTTATGAGCATCGGCGTGAGCTTTGAACAGGCGATACTAAAGGCGGTGCGCTCCATCGAGCTTGGGCTTGATACCCTTTCCCTGCCCAAGCTTGCCGCAAAAACCGACTCGGAGATAGCGGAGCTTGTCACCCACTGCGACGACGAGCGCATGTTTGTACTGTTTGAGGCAATTGGACGCGGCATGGACCTTGAGTGGCTGCACGAGACCACGATGGTTGACATGTGGTTTTTACACAAGATGAAGCGCCTTGCAGACTTTGAGCAAACCCTTGCGTCAAGTAAGCTGACCGACGAGCTGTATCTAAAGGCCAAAAAGCTCGGCTACCTGGATAAGACGATTGCGCGCCTCTCTGGACAGACCATCGCAAACCCCCGTTTTGCGTCCTATAAGATGGTAGATACCTGCGCCGCTGAGTTTTCCGCCGACACACCGTATTTCTACTCCACCTACGACGACGAAAACGAGGCGCGGGAGTTTATTGACGCGCACCCCACCGGCAAAAAGAAGGTGATTGTGTTCGGCTCGGGACCCATCCGTATCGGTCAGGGCATCGAGTTTGACTACTGCTCGGTGCACTGCGTTTGGTCGCTTAAAGAGGCAGGGTACGAGGCGGTTATCATCAACAACAACCCCGAAACGGTCTCAACCGACTTCGATACCTCCGACCGCCTGTACTTCGACCCGCTGACCCCCGAGGATGTGCGCTCGGTCATCGAGACCGAAAAGCCGTGGGCGGTTGTGGTTCAGTTCGGCGGGCAGACCGCGATCAAGCTCACCAAGTACCTGAGTGAGCTGGGCGTAAAGATACTCGGCACCAGTGCCGACAGCGTAGACGCCGCCGAGGACAGGGAGCGGTTTGACGAGCTGCTCGAGCGCTGCCGCATCCCGCGCCCCCGCGGCACCACCGTCTACACCACCGAGGAGGCCGCCGAAGCGGCGCGCAAGCTCGGTTACCCCGTGCTGCTTCGCCCATCCTACGTGCTGGGCGGTCAAAATATGATTATCGCGTACGGCGAGAAGGATGTTCTTGAGTACATGGACATCATCACTGCCACCAAGCTCGAAAATCCCGTGCTCATCGACAAATACATGATGGGCACCGAGGTGGAGGTGGACGCCATCTGCGACGGCGAGGACTTCCTAATCCCCGGCATTATGGAACACATCGAGCGCGCAGGCGTACACTCGGGCGACTCGATATCGGTATACCCCTGCCAGAACCTTTCGGAGCGCATTAAAAAGACGATCATTGAGTACACCGGATTGCTTGCTCGCGAGCTCAAGGTAGTGGGACTTGTTAACGTGCAGTATGTCGTGTACAACGACATGGTGTATGTCATCGAGGTAAACCCCCGTTCGTCCCGCACCGTGCCGTACATCAGCAAGGTCACGGGCGTTTCGATGGTGGATATGGCGACCAAGATTATGCTCGGCGCAAAGCTAAAAGACTTTAACATGGGCACGGGTCTATACCCCGAGGCCGACTATGTGGCCGTTAAGGTGCCGGTATTCAGCTTTGAGAAGCTGCACAACGTAGATGTGCATCTCGGTCCCGAGATGAAGAGCACCGGCGAGGTGCTGGGCATTGCCAAGACCTTTGAGCACGCGCTGCTAAAGGGGCTTGTAGCGGCGGGCTACAACATGAAGAACAAGGGCGGCATCCTCATCTCGGTGCGCGATAGCGACAAGGAGGAGGTCATCTCGGTGGCGGAACGCTTTGCGAAGCTTGGGTTTGACATCTACGCCACTTCTGCCACCGCGCTCAAGCTAAACCAGAACATGATTGCCGCAAACTCGGTGCGCCGCGCGGGGGAGGGAAAACCCAATGTCATCTCCCTGCTGGAAAGCGGAAAGATAGACTATGTAATGAGCACCTCCGCCAAGGGTAGAAAGCCGCAGAACGAGGGCGTTAAGCTGCGCCGCAAGGCGGTGGAACGCTCGATAGCGTGCTTGACCTCTATTGATACCGCACGCGCCCTGCTGGATTGCCTGGAGATGGAAAACACCATCAAAGACGTAGACCTAATCGACATTACAAAGATATAATCAATAGGGCGGACGGGCGGATTATTATCCCGCCCGCCTTTTGCGAAAGAGGGAGAACGAAGCGATGAACTATATGCAGGGTGAGTACAGGCTTGCCATGTGCGAGCAGCTTGCCGACACCACCTACAGCTTTGTGGTGCAGTGCGACGAGGTATCGGCGATTGCCCGTGCGGGGCAGTTTGTGCATGTGCAGATCCCAGGCTTTTTGCTGCGCAGACCCATCTCGATCTGCGAGGTGCTGCAAGACAAGGGCTGTATCCGTCTGGTGTTTGACATTCGGGGAGCGGGCACCGAAGTGCTTGCCGCTTTTCGCGCGGGGGACAGCATCAACCTGCTTGCGCCGTTGGGCAACGGGTTCTCGCTGCTAAAAGCAGGTCAATCCGCCTTGGTGGTAGGCGGGGGCATCGGCGTACCGCCGCTGCTTGAGCTTGCGAAGCACTACGGCACAAATACACGCGCCGTGCTGGGGTTTAAGAATGCGGGCGTGGTTATCCTGCAAAACAATTTTAAGGCGGCGGGCGCGCGGGTTTTTGTGTGCACCGACGACGGCAGCGCGGGGGAACAGGGGCTTGTTACGCCCGTGGTACTGCGCGAGATAGAAGCATCAAAGCCGGATATCATCTACGCCTGCGGACCGCGACCGATGCTAAAGGCGGTTAAGGAGGCGGCGGCACAGTTCGGCGTGCGCTGCCAGCTATCGCTGGAGGAACGCATGGCGTGCGGCGTGGGTGCGTGTCTCGGCTGCGCGTGCAAAACCGAGAAAAACGGCGAGACACAGTACCTGCATGTGTGCAAAAACGGACCGGTGTTCGAGGCGGAGGAGGTCGTGTTTGATGCGTAACCTAACGGTGGATATTGCGGGCATGAAGATGAAAAACCCGCTGATTGCGGCTTCCGGCACCTACGGCTTTGGCAGGGATTACGAGGCGCTTTACCCCCTTTCGGTGTGGGGGGGCGTTTCGCTCAAGGGCATGACGCTGGCTAAACGTGACGGCAACCCGCCACCCCGCGTGGCGGAAACGCCCATGGGCATGCTCAACGCCGTCGGGCTGCAAAACCCCGGCGTGGAGTATTTCCTCACGCATGAGTTACCCAACCTAAGAACCAAAGACACCGCGCTCATAGCAAACGTAGCGGGCAGCACACCGGACGATTACAAAGCCATCTGCGAGCGCCTTGACGGGCTTGTGGATATGGTTGAGCTCAACATCTCCTGCCCCAATGTCAAGGCGGGGGGTGCCGCGTTTGGCACAAGCTGCGAGAGCGCCGCCGGCGTGGTGCGCATGGTGCGCCCCGTATTAAAGAACACCCCGCTGATGGTGAAGCTCACCCCAAACGTCACCGATATTGCGTCGGTTGCACAGGCGGTGGAGGCAGAGGGTGCGGACGCAGTATCGCTCATTAACACCCTGCTCGGCATGCGCATCGACATCAACAGCCGCCGCCCGATACTTAAAAATAACGTGGGCGGCTTAAGCGGTCCCGCCGTGTTTCCCGTTGCGGTTCGCATGGTGTGGCAGGTGGCAAGCAGGGTTAAAATACCCGTAGTGGGGCTGGGTGGCATCGCCACATGGCAGGACGCTGTCGAGATGATGCTTGCGGGCGCGTCGGCCGTTCAGGTGGGCACCGCACTGTTTTCGGATGCATACGCCCCAGTAAAAATCGTGGATGGACTGACGAAATACCTTGACGACAACCGCATTGACGATATAAACTCTATAGTAGGACAGGTTAAACCGTGGTAGAGGTTGTCCGAAAACAGATAAAGGGAAGAGCATTATGACAGAATTATACCTTGTGCGCCATGCGCAAACAGCCGGCAACCAGCAGCGCGCCTTTCAGGGACTAACCGACGCCGACCTTTCCGCGGAGGGCGAAAAACAGCTGGAGCGGCTTGCGGGGCGGTTTGCCGACGTTGCAATCGACCGCATCTATACAAGCCCGCTGACCCGTGCAAGAAAGACCGCCGAGGCGGTAAACCGCCACCACGGCGTAGAGATAACGGTAGAACCCGCGCTTGTGGAGATTGACGCGGGCGACCTTGAGGGCATGCCGTTTGCCGAGGTGTTTGCAAAATACCCCGATGAAATCGGTCGCTTCATGAATGCGCCCGAGTGCTTTGCCATGCCGGGCGGCGAGAGTATGGTACAGGTATATGAGCGCATGACCGCCGCCATCGGTCAGATTGTGCGGCAAAACAGGGGCGGGCGCGTCGCTGTGGTATCGCACGGGTGCGCGCTGCAAAACTACCTTGCCTTTGCGCTTGGCTTTGGGCAAAAGGGGATAGCAATGGCGCCTATCTGCTACAACACGGGCATTACACACATCCGCTACACAAGCAGCGGACTGCCCTTTGTCGCGTATTTAAACGATGCCTCCCATCTGGATGCCGAGATGCTTTTGCACAGCAAATGGGAGCTAAAGCCCTAGCGGCTGCTATCCGAGACAAGGGTGCAACTGGAGTGGCATTTTGTAATATAAGCACGAAATATACTAAAAGTAAACGATTGGGGGAAGGATATCGACATGAAGATTATGGCTGTTGACCTGGGCGACGCCCGCACCGGTCTTGCCGTGTGCGACCGCACCGAGTTTATGGCAGAGCCCATTGGGGTGATACATTCCACAAACTTTTTGGTCACACTGCAAAAGGTTGCCGTAGCCGCAACCGAGTACGACGTGGGGATGATTATAGTCGGTCACCCAAAAAACATGAACGGCACCATCGGCGAGCGCGCTAAAAAGTGCGAGGATTTTGCCGAAAAACTCAAGGCACTGGTGTCGGTACCGGTGGAGCTGTGGGATGAGCGCGGCACAACCGTAAGCGCCATCGGCTACCTTAACGAGACCAACACGCGCGGCAAAAAACGCAAAGCGATTGTGGACGCGGTAGCCGCGACGATTATCTTAGAAAGCTACCTCGCTTACCGTAAAAACACAAAAGACAAGGATGTTAACAACTAAGATAGGGGCATCATCAATACAAAGCCTATATGAATAGAATTTAGAATAAACCGCCGAATTACGCATGGGGAACTTGCCCACGCGTAATCCGGCGGTTTTATCGCATACTGAAGTTGTAAAGAATAAAAAATACGATATGTGAACTCGCACTACGCTTCGTTGCCCGCCCTCATGGGACGCACTAGCCGCTCCGTCCCTATTAAGATCTGCATCAGACAGGTCGCACCTCACGGTGTGCTCATGGCACTCATCGCATTGCGGCAACCGACTGTTAGGTGAAAGGAGGGCTGCTGCGAAGGAACGAATTATCGTTAAAACACCTCGATTCACGAAGCTGCCGATAAAAGTGAGACCTCAATGTGTTTAGAGCAAAATCAAAGCGGAAGCGGGATGCTTTATTAACATTTAAAAGCAAATTAAGCCGAAACGTCTTGTATTTGCATCTTACCATGCCGCTAATTGGCACTCATAGAACAACCCGATTCGGACTACAATAATACTGCAAACGCTACTAAACAAAAAAGGAGTGTATAGTAAATGGCAAGTCGCGGTAATAAGATTGTTGTTCCTCAGGCTCGAGAGGCAATGAACCGATTCAAGATGGAGGCTGCCAATGAGGTAGGCGTTAATCTGAAGGCAGGATACAACGGCGATCTTACCTCCCAGCAGGCGGGTTCTGTCGGCGGACAGATGGTTAAGAAGATGATCGAGGCTTACGAAAATTCCGCAAAATAGTTTGGGCGGCATCAGTTTCTCATAATAATCTCACCTTGTCAATAGGCTAGAAAAAGGGGTCTGCGTTATGCGCAGACCCCTTTTGTTGTTTTGGTGTTTGCGATGCAACTACCCCTGCTTCGCGTCGTCATCCGACCAGATGGGGGAGGAGAACATGGGGTCGGACTTGCGATTTTCCTCTACGTAGTCCGCATCGTCATGACCTCGGCGAACCACAAAGCCCAGCCGTTGCCAGCGCTTTTCTACAGCCGACGGCGTGTGTTGCCGCTCGTTATTGTCTTCGTTGCGCTCAGAGCGGGGTGTAAACCCTTTGCGTGCCGCGTCGCGTACCTCTTCAATATCAAGCCCGGAAAGGTCTTCGCGTATGATGGTGTGAACCGGGGCATCCTCGCGCTTAGGTTGCCTCAACTCTTCGTCTTCCAAACCAGAGGCATCGGGGTGCAGATAAACACGGGAATCCATCGTAAAATCGTTTTGCTCGTCTTCCGGCTCTGTGCGCAGGGTTGCGGTTGCGTGAATAAACCCGTCAATGTCTGCTAAACGGTTTGCTATGCTCTCGCCCAGATCATCCAGGTCCTGATGCATCTCTTCCAGATCGTTGTTACCAAGACCTGCCGGGTAATCCTCTTCATTTTGCTGTGCGCGACCCCTTACAACCGAGAGCGGCGCACTGTAGCCGCTCGCATCTGGCTCGAGCAGAATTGCGGCAAGGCGCCTGCGCATCTGTTCCAAACGTTCGTTCTCGCGCTCTGCGTGCAACAGGCTTTGGCGCAGGGACTGATTCTCTCGCGCACTGGTTTCAAACGCGTGCGAAAGACGCTTTGCACGTTGACGGTTTTGTTCAAACGCCGTTCTGCAGCGCGAAAGGTCGCTCATCAGGGTGTTCGCCTGCTGTTCCATCTCATCCGCACGGCGCTGCTGCGCAACAAGCCGCTGTTCCAGCGTGCCGATGCGCGACTCGAGCTCGCCGATGCGCGACACAAGGCGTGTGTTCTCCTGCCGCACTGAGCTGAGCAGGGACTGATACTTATGCTCCGCGGTCTTTGCCTCCGCGGTTAGTTGCTCTATATAGGTCGAGACGTCGCGCTTGTGGTATCCGCCCACCGACACTCTAAAATTCTTGCGTTCGCTCATGAAAACGCCCCCTTAACCGGAGAGGTACCGATTTTTTAGTCTCCATTTATAGTGTAACCCGCAATAAGGCGAGAAAAAGGGTCAACAGTTACAGTATATCAGATGAAGCAAAAAATTCAAATATAAATATATACCGCACAACGAAATGCTGGCGGTTTGAACCAATCTCGTTTTAACTTGACACAAAAGGCGTGTCATAAGATAATTGTGTTAGCTTGCTGTTTGATTGACCGTATTTTACAGAAACGAGGACTGCCATGATGAGTTTCACCATGACAACCTGCCAAAAACGATTAGCCGCAATACTCGCAGCAATCACGCTGATGGGTGTTGCTTGCCTGCCGCTTGCTTCCTGTGGGTTACGCACGGGCGGCGAGGAATCGTCTTCTTCCTCCATCCCGTCCTCCTCGCAGCAGGAAGAAAGCGCGCCCCTCACCGTACGGGTGCCCATCCCGCAGGGTCTGACTGCGCGCGAGATTGCCGATTTGCTTGAAGTAAACGGCGTGTGCAGGGCGGACGATTTTCTCACAGCCCTTACCACGCAGACGTTTAACTACCCGTTTATCGCACAGATTCCCGATCACGAGCGCATCTATTATCGGCTGGAAGGGTATTTGCTGCCGGGTACCTACGACTTTAACCTTAACGAACCGGCGGCGGATGTATTAGAGCGGTTTTTATCAAACTTCCAGGCGCGCGTCGGTGATGTGATGCTTGAAGAAGCTGGGCGGCAAGCAATGACGCTGCATGAGGTGATTACGCTTGCATCCATCGTTGAGGAGGAAGCTCTTGACCCCGCCCAGAGGACGATGATATCGTCGGTGTTTCACAACCGCCTGAACTCACCTGATTTTCCAAAGCTGCAATCGGATGTCACAATCTTCTATGTCAGGTTAAACATCACCCCGTTTGTCACCGAGCAGGAGAATACCGCTTACTACAATGCGTACAGCACCTATGAGTGCAATGGCCTTCCTGTGGGTCCAATTTGCAGCCCCGGGCTCGATGCGATTAAGGCGGCACTGTATCCCGAACAGTCCGATTACTACTATTTTTTAACCGACAAAACGAATCAATTCTACTATGCGAAGACCTTTGCGGTTCATTCCGCAAACTGGGAACAAGCAAAGGCGGTTAACGCCGCACTCGGCGCACAGTCGACCAGCGGCTCATCGGGGGATTAAACAAGCGAAAATAAAAAAATACCGGTTCCCATCAGGGCGCCGGTATTTTAACGTTATCGTACAGTATGCACAGGGCAACGATTATGCGTTCTTTGCCTGTTGGTCAGGCTCCAACTGCCCGGCGATAAAATCCATGACATCGTCCGGATCGATATGAAGCACATGGGCAAGCTCCTCGTACAACAGCCCTTCCGCTTCCTTCATTACCCGCTCGTCTGCGGCATGGAATTTCTTGCCTGCCTTTGCCTTTTCGTCACGGTTGAGATAGATTGTTCTGATTAGTCGTACCAAATTCTCATGGCTTCCGCTTTTTAGCAGGGTGCTAAACTGCAGCTTTCTTTGCTGCTCGTTCTCTATCCATTGTGTTTCTGCTTCGGGCATAAGCTGAATTAAATCATACACCTCTTGCTCGGAAAGCAGTTTACGAATCTTTATCTTTTCGTTATCCACAGGGCAGTAAATCGTAGACCTTTCATGGTAAACGGGCTTTAAGATATAATACAATACCTCTTCTGGACCAAACTTTTCAGTTCGGATGTCAACAATCGTACAAACGCCGGAGTTCCCGTACATTACAGTATCATTTACGTTAAACACGATTTACTACCTCCAATCGCTTTTTAGGTGAATATTATCGTCTAAATTGCAGTTTTTAGCAGGGCATCTAACCCATGAAAAACAAAAAAGGCGGCTCGCCGACAACCGGACCCGCGTTCTGTCATCGATAACCACTCGTTGCTTGTTTATTATATCATAAATTCAACAAAAATGTAATAGCAGATTTATTCAAAAATAACAATGCATTTTGCGCGTTATATAAGATTATTGACCAAAATAGTACGCTCGCAGATATAAATCACACCGCAAAGGGACCCAAAGCCCCTTTGCGGTGTGATACAGTGACCCCTTGTTGTACTACGTATCCTTGGGTAAAACACTGCACAGCCCCACTCGGGGCGATAAGGCGCAGTGAGACAACAGGACTGTCGCTGATTACATCTACAACTGTATTATGCCCTGCTTTTTATAATCAGATACAAAACCAGCACCAATAAAGGCAGCAACAAAGTGACACAACCCATCCTTCGAACCATCGAGTGCCGTTTTGGTGTCGGCACGGCGGTGCGAGGGCTGTTTTTTCGTTGTGTTTGTTCAAGAAACCTTCCGTTTTTAAAGATACCGTAATTCACAATGTGCTCCTTTTACGCTGCGCACGCTTGCTTTGTGCTGTTACAGGTCATCTATGCCGTTGAGAATACGCTTAAGCTCGGCTGCCTCTTCTCGCGAAAGCGTTATGCCCTTGGCCATCTTTTGATGGTCGGGCGACCACTCGCGCAGGTCAAACTTGGCTTCGCGGTCATTCCAGCTTACCAGATTAATCTCCTTGGTCCATCCTTTGGCGTTTTCACTTAATACGCCGAGTTCTTTGGTTATCTCATACTTAATCTCTGCCATCATCCAATCCCCCGTCTATAATCTGTTGATAGTACATTCATTACAGTTTCATCATAGACATTCCTGCAAAGCATGTCAAGCGACAATCATTACACATCAAAAATCGGAGTAGCGTGCAGGCGACAAAAAAGCATCGATTAGGAGCGCATATGGTTGGTGTATCAGCAGTGTAACATTGTGAATTCTCGCCAGAATATTTTTAGTATTTCCTCCAAAATACATCTTGCAGGAAAAATAGAATGGTGCTAGAATATGCGAAAAAGTGCTTTTTGTAATTTAAAGAAAAGAGATGAAACTTCCTTGGGTATCAATGAGGTACTATTCGTCGTCTCAGCTATCGTTGTTTCCCTCCTCGCCTTTGCAACCGCACTGTGGATGTATTACTGGGTTAAGTCGCAGCCGTCTTCAAACGAGCGTATCCGTCAGATCGGGCTACTTATTAAGAACGGAGCCAACACCTTTTTAGCCAAAGAGTACAAAACATTGGCAATATTCTGCGCAGTCGCCGCATTGCTGATTCTTTTGTTCCTTCCCGCACCAATCTGGAAGGGAAGCATCGAGAAGAATATCTCCATGGCGGTCGCATACATATTCGGTACCATTTTCTCTGGTATTGCCGGTAAAATCGGCATCAGCATCGC
The DNA here is from genome assembly GCA_023413185.1 of Bacillota bacterium. Classification (GTDB taxonomy): domain Bacteria; phylum Bacillota; class Clostridia; order Oscillospirales; family Ruminococcaceae; genus Acetanaerobacterium. Next base: position 14,223 of record JAEZQD010000113.1, on the reverse strand, counting down.
TACCATTGCAAACATAAAGACCGCCGAGGCGGCAACAAAGGGCATTAAAAAATCATTTATGGCAGGCTTTCGCGGCGGCGCGGTTATGGGCATGGCGGTTGTGGGTAGCAGCCTGCTCGGCGTTTGCCTTGTGCTGCTTGTGACCAACAACACCTCCGCGTTACTTGGTTTTAGCTTTGGCGCAAGCTCTCTTGCGCTGTTTGCCAAAGCGGGCGGCGGTATCTTCACAAAATCTGCCGATATCAGCGCCGACCTTGTTGGAAAGGTGGAGCTCGGTATCCCGGAGGATGACCCCCGCAACCCCGCAGTCATCGCCGACAATGTAGGCGATAACGTAGGCGATGTTGCCGGCATGGGCGCCGACCTGTTTGATTCCAATGTGGCATCGATGTCGGCGGCGATTGTTATGGCAACCGCGCTGGGCGGCGGCGAAAATATCAGCATGGTGTTCTGCTATGCCGCTATTGGTCTGCTTGCGTCGATTATCGGTGTCGCCACAGCCAGAATGGGCAAAAAGAGCAATGACCCCACAAGGGCACTCAATAGCAGCACCTATGTCACAACCGCAATCTACGCGGTGCTTACCGCTGTTGCCACCTTTGCGTTCGGCTTTGAGTGGCGCATCTGGGCGTGCAGCGCCGTGGGACTGATCGTGGGCGTTGTCATCGGTATTGCGAGCGACTACTTTACCAACGACAACAAAAAGCCTGTTCATCTTGTGGCAAAGGCCTCGGAGAGCGGACCTGCGTTTACCATACTTTCCGGCATGTCGTATGGTCTTGTCAGCGTGCTTCCCCCTATGGTGGGTATCGCGATCTCGGCACTGGTTTCGTATAAGCTGTGTGAACCGCTCGGTGAGGGCTACCCCATGTTCGGCATCGCAATGGCGGCGGTTGGCATGCTGTCGATTGTGGGTATGATTATATCCAACGACGCATACGGTCCGATCGTAGACAATGCACGCGGGCTGGTTGAGATGGGCAATCTGGGCGATACCGCGCTTGAGATTACCGATTCACTGGACAGTGCGGGTAATACAGTTAAGGCGGTGACCAAGGGCTTTGCAATCGGAGCGGCCGGTCTTACCGTTATCGCGCTTTTGGGCGCGTTTATCAGCGAGGTGAACACGGCGGCCGCAGAGCTTGGCGTTGCCGGAATTACCGGATTTGATATAACCAACCCCGTGGTGTTCTTCGGGCTTCTCGTCGGGGCTGCCATCCCTGCTGTGTTCTCGGCTATGCTGATGCTTGGCGTGAACCGCAACGCACAGCGCATGGTCGCCGAGATTCACCGCCAGTTTAAAGAGATTGTCGGTCTCAAGGAAGGCAAAGAGGGCGTTACCCCGGAATACGAGAAGTGCATTGAGATTGCAACAATCGGCGCAATCAAGGAGCTGATCCCCGCGGGTCTGATGTCCATCATCGCCACTCTGCTGGTCGGCTTTATCGGCGGTGTTCAGGCAATCGGCGGATTTTTGACGGGCAACATTGTAAGCGGGCTTGTGTTTGCACTGTTTATGTCCAACTCCGGTGGGCTTTGGGACAACGCAAAGAAGTACATAGAGGCAGGCAACAACGGCGGCAAGGGCTCCGACGCGCACAAGTCGGCGGTTGTGGGCGATACGGTCGGCGATCCGTTTAAGGACACCGCAGGGCCGTCCATCAATACGCAGATTACTGTTGTGTCGCTTGTATCCTCTTTGATGTCTGGTTTGTTCCTTGCATTTTCTCTGTTTCGCTAATATAATGGTACCATAACGGGTACGAAACAAATAGAATGAACTAAGCGGTGACCCTGTCGATATGCGCAATGCAGACTGTCGGCAGGGCAACGCTTTTATACAATGATTTTTGCTTTAAATAGGCAATTATGAGCGGCGGGTGCAATCTTAAAGGGTAAGACCTACCACCCCCAAGCGCCCTGAAAGGCAGGAAAACCACGATGAAAATGACATCCGCGCTGATTACCGAATTAAACCGACTTACCGTCTATACCGACGCACCCGTAACCGGAGAAATTATGGGCGATATCCGTGTGACGAGCAACAACCGGCAGCTACCCATAGCTGGTGTTGCGATGCACGGAACCGGCATGGGGTTCGATGTCTTTTTGCCGTTGCAGGTGGAACTGGGAGAGGATGTAACGGTGTTGTTGTGGTCACAGAGCATCTCGTGCGTCATCGACTATCATCTGTACGACACGCCGGCGTTTGAGGCGAAGTATTTTTATGGCGGTACGCTCGGCTCGTTCATCACAGGGGGGGACACCGTGTTTCGGCTTTGGGCGCCAGTGGCGAGCAGGGTGGTACTGCACCTGTATCACAGCCATAACGCGGCGTACTTTCGCGACATTGAGCTGACGCGCGGCGCAAAAGGGGTGTTTTCCGCTTGCGTTCCCGGTAATCTTCACAACATGCTTTATACCTACGAGGTTACCGTACAGGGCGTGACCAACCACTGCATCGACCCGTACGCAAGGGCGGCAACCGCAAACGCGCGCAAGGGCGTTGTGGTGGATTTAAGCAAAACCAACCCCTTCGGGTGGGAGCGGGACGGACATATCCTGCCGCAATCCCCCACCGATGCGGTCCTATATGAGACGCATGTGCGTGACTTTACGGTATCCCCCGATTCGGGGGTTCGGCACAAGGGTAAATTCCTGGGTTTTGCCGAGCAGGGGACAAAGAGTGATGAAGGGCTAAAGACTGGGCTGTCACACCTTGTGGAGCTGGGCATTAGCCATGTGCACCTGATGCCCGTGATGGATTACGCGACCGTGGATGAAACCAGACAGGAGGACGGCGGCTACAACTGGGGCTACGACCCGTTTAGCTACTTTATCCCCGACGGCTCGTACTGTACAAAGCCGGGCAACGGCTCTGCCCGTATTAAGGAGCTAAAAACCCTGGTGCAGGCACTGCACCAAAACAGCATCGGCGTGGTGCTGGATGTGGTGTATAACCATACCTATTCGGTGGAAGGCTCTCCCCTAAACCTTGTTATGCCCGACTATTACTACCGACAAAGTGCAGGCTGCCTTACCAACGGCTCGGGGTGCGGCAACGAGCTAGCCAGCGAGCGCGGGATGGTACGCCGCCTGATGACCGATTCGCTGTTATACTGGGTTAACGAATACCATGTAGACGGTTTTCGATTTGACCTGATGGGGGTGCACGACATCACCACCATGAACTATATCCGGCACAAGCTGGATGAGATCGATTGCCGTATTATCGTTTACGGCGAGGGTTGGCAGGGGGGACCCAGCGCCCTGCCCTACGACAGCGCGGCAACCAAACACAACGCGGAAAAGCTTGATGACCGCATTGCGCTGTTTAATGATGACCTGCGCGACGCGTTAAAGGGCAACGCGTTTGACGCATCCGCAAAGGGGTATCTAGGCGGTGCGCTCGACGCGGGCAGCAACGCCGGTTTTACCGAGCTCATTAAGTCCGGCATGGTTGGGGCTACGTATCATCCCCATGTGATGTACCAAAACGGAAGCCATCCGTTTGCCAAACGACCCACCCAGACGGTGACCTACAACTCCTCTCACGACAACTACACGTTGTTTGACAAGCTCGCCCTTGCAAACCCCGATTTGAATGAGGAGATGCTCATCCGCCTCAACAAGCTTGCGGCGGTGATTACCCTCACCTCGCAGGGACTTGCATTTTTGCATGCGGGCGAGGAGCTTTTACGCCAAAAGAGGCGACCCGACGGCGGCTTTGAGCACAACAGCTACAACTCTCCCGACACGGTAAACCAGATTGAGTGGAAGCGAAAGCACAAGTATCGTGCAGTGTTTGATTATTATAAGGGGCTTATTGCGTTTCGGCGCGCCCATAAGGCACTGCGCATCACCACGGCGGAGGATACCGCGCGGTTTATCCGATTTTTATATACCCAGCCCGAAAACCGCCTGTGCTGCCGTATTGCCGCGTCCGAGGTGGGCGACACCGCCCAGCGCATCGTGGTGCTTGTAAACCCCACAGCCGCCCCGTTTGAATGCCGCTATGTATCCGATACCGAGGATGATACGCAGGGCTACTATGTATACGCCGACGCCGAGCGTGCAGGGAATACACCGCTTTATCCGGTAACGGGCGAGACGGTTACCGTACCGCCCATGTCTGCGCTGATACTGGTCAAGGAATAAAATGAAACGGCCGCTCCTTTGCAGGGGTGGCCGTTACCTGCTTATTGTGACGTCCGTATTGTTTTTAGACTTTATCCCAAGCTGGTCAAAGCCGGGAATGCTTGCACAATCCCATCAGAGCTTTTTCAAAAGCAGCCTTCGTTTGTGCCGATAACAATAAAACCTTGTGCGACGGCTGCCAGAAACGCCTATGCCTTTAGGATTCTACCGCCAGTACGCTCAGAACGGCGTTTTGAATCGTCAGTCCGGGTGTAATGTCGACAATTGAATTGGTTGAAAGCTCTATGGAATAGGTGTAGAAGTCAGGTCTGACGTTTGCATCAAAGAACTGGAACGCGAACGATTCAGCTTCCAGAACATCTACCAGGGTAGAGAAGGTGTAGGTTGCGCCTACGTTTGCATTGGTGCCGTCACTTGAGGTGCGGCGAATCTGGAAGTTCAGGGTAACGGAAATGCCCAGAGGCAGACTGACAATGCTGGTGAAAGTAAGGAGGTTATTGGCGCTGACCATGCCACGCGTGTCGATGGATGTGGACACGACGTTCAGAGGCTCTGCAAACAGCGTTGTGATAATGGGAAGAGGACCGGCACCGCCGCTGGATGCGTTGAGTTCAACCTGATCATGATGCCATGAATTTGAACTGCATCTCATTTGGTTCATACCACCTGTGTTTGATATTTTTGTTTATACATCCTGTACTTTATCATATTCACCGTCTCGACAAAATGTGCGCGAAGCGCTATGTATCATACACGCCTCATCAAAGTTCGGGACCTGGGTCTTGCCGAGCAAAGACCCTGCGCACGTAGATCTGCTTGCCGGTGTTAAGGTCGCTGACCGATAGTACCTCCCACGTTCCGTCCTTTTGCTGTACCAGGGTGGAATGCGCGTTTTGAGGATCGATGATCGCGCGGTATTGGGCGCGAACGTCTATCTTCTGCGAGATGTCCCCGCTTTTGCAATCGATTTTGGTGTGCTCCTGCAGTACGGCAAACGCTGCCTCAAAGTGTTGCTGCACCGGCAATATTCCGCCCAAGAGAGGAAAGGTCTTTTGTAAAAATCCATGGCGGATGTAAAGCTTACCCGGGTGGGTAGGGCACACGAAAAACGCCACATCGCTGTCCTGTGTCAATGCGCGGCTGAGCCGATTGACCGCCCGCTCTCCGTCCTTATCAAACTGATACACCGTATTGATGCGCCGGTTGTTTATACCAACCGATAAAACACCTTCATGGTAAACGCTCTGCATAACAATGCCGTCTATCACATAAACCCCTTCGAAGGAAACCTCTGTTTTCCATCCGTCGAGGGTTTGCATCGTGCTGATCGTTACACCCGGCGGCAGCAAACTACCCGTTTCCATATTCATGTTGCTTTGTACGCCGGTCAATTTTTTGCGAAAACTATGGTTCATGTTACGCACTCCTTTTATACTTTATCGAAGCAGACATACCCAAAGTATATTAGAATGCCTTAGTCAAATATGCCTTTATAACTCGCAATACCCCAATTGGGGATTAATCAACGTCAAGCAAAAAAACGCAACAAAAAAACCGCATCATGCGATGCGGTTTGCGCAGCTGGGTTTGTGTTTACTGGGCTTTGCGAATAAGACCCATGGGGGTTTGCTCGTTGGTTTGCCCCAGCGGGTTATCCTTAAGCAGCTTAACAAGCCATGCCCTATCCATATCCTTTGCGGAGGTGCCCAAAATCTGCCCCTCAAGGTCGTTGATGTCAACAACGGTGGCGGGACAACCTAAGGTTTCGCTAAGTTCTCTGGCGACCTTATCCGGGTCGGCGGGCGCAAGCACCACATACTCGTTGTAGGGGGGAAGGGTATAGCTGCACGGACCGTCGATCGAGCGGGCTTTCGAACCCGCAATCACATAAAACCAGCCCCGCTGACGAAACAGCTTACCCACAGCCGAAACTGCTGCGGCAAACAAAATGCGAATGGTGCCGCACTCCTGCAACGCCATCTCCATTGTCTCGGGAATACCAAGACCGATGCCGTACGGGGTCTTTAACACAAAACGGCTCAAAAATATAGCAAGCTTGCGCGGCTTAATGTCCTTCATGCGAATCGCGCGCTTTTGGGTACATGCCACCGCTTTTTCAGAGACGAAGAAGATGTCTCCCGGCTTTACGTGGGGCAACGCGTACTTCGCCGCCACATCACAGATGTTATCCTTATCGGTAATAACATGTGTTTTTATCGCATAGCGAACATAGTCGACACCGTCCACGCTAATAATCCCGTTCTTCTCTTCATTCACCAACAGCTCGTCACTCATATCCGTTCCCGTCCCATCTTCATGCTAATCTTTGACTAAAAAGAGTCAATCTATCTCGAGGTCGGTGCCATAGCAACCAACAATCAGTATAGACCCAAAACGGTAAAAAAGCAATGCCTGCCCTGTCAAAAAAACTAGGACAGGCATGCCAAACTGCGAAACAGCCTTTACCTGCGGAAGGTTTTCTTGCCCGCATAGATGGCGGCAGCGCCAAGATCTTCTTCTATGCGCAGCAGACGGTTGTATTTTGCAACGCGGTCACTGCGGCAGGGGGCGCCGGTTTTAATCTGTCCGGCGTTGGTGGCTACGGCAATGTCGGCGATAAAGCTATCCTCGGTTTCGCCGCTGCGGTGGGATATGACGTTGGTATAGTCGGCCTTCTGCGCCATCAGCACGGCATCCAGCGCCTCGCTGAGCGTACCGATCTGGTTAACCTTAACCAGAATGGAGTTTGCCGCGCCCTCATCAATACCTTTCTTCAGACGCTTGACGTTGGTGACAAAAAGGTCGTCGCCCACCAGCTGCAGCTTGTTGCCAAGGCGGGCGGTCAGCTTCTGCCAAGCCTCCCAGTCATCCTCGCCCACGCCGTCCTCAATCGATATAATGGGGTATCTCTCCACAAGGTCAGCCCAATAGTCAACAAGCTCGTCGGCGGTAAAGGTTGTGCCCTTCTTCGGCAGCCTAATCGTGCCATCCTCATACCATTCGGAGGACGCGGCGTCGATGGCGATCATAATGTCATCTCCGCCCACGTAGCCTGCGGCCTCTGTTGCCTCAAGAATCAGCTTGATGGCGTCCTCGTCGCTGGCAAGGTCGGGGGCAAAGCCGCCCTCGTCGCCTACTGCGGTTGCAAGGCCTTTCTTTTTAAGCAGCTTGCCCAGTGCGGCGTAGATCTCTGCACAGCAGCGCAGTCCCTCTCGGAAGGAGGAAGCACCGACCGGCATAATCATAAATTCCTGAATATCCACGTTGTTGGAGGCATGTGCGCCGCCGTTTAGGATGTTCATCATCGGCACAGGCATCATGCGTCCCTGTACCCCGCCCAAATAGCGGTATAGTGGAAGCCCAAGGCTGTCGGCGGCGGCGCGCGCCGTAGCCAGCGAAACGGCAAGCATTGCGTTTGCGCCGAGCTTCTTCTTGTTCTCGGTACCGTCAAGCGCAATCATGGCGTCGTCAATCTCGCGCAGGCTGTTGATGCTCATGCCACAAAGCGCCTTGTGAATGGCACCATTGATGTTTGCGACTGCTTTGGCCACGCCTTTTCCACCGTACCTTTTGGCGTCGCCGTCGCGCAGCTCGTGCGCCTCAAATATACCGGTGGAGGCACCGCTTGGTACGCTTGCAATGGCGGTTGTGCCGTCGCTCAGCGTCACCTGTGCCTCTACCGTCGGGTTTGCGCGTGAATCGAGAACCTCTCGTCCTTGTACCTTTACAATGGTTGCTTTACTCATAACTTAATCGCTCCTTCGCTCATTAAAATCAATCTATATTTTTCACTGAATCATCTAAATTATACCATTTATCATCATCAATAGTGAATGAAAATGTGTAAAATACGCCAAACACAAACTTTATCGCATGAAAACACTGCCGATTCAAACACTATACAGGTAGCTTGACACAGTGTGAATTTTGTCGTATCGTGTTAAGTAAGGGAAAGCAAAAAGAAAATTATGCAAACAAACTACAATTGGAATTAAGGGGATCATGTGATTTGAAATATAACATTGTAGCAAAAACAGCAATGATTGTATTCGCGCTTCTTATGTTAACCTCATGCACCTATTCGCTGCTCGATGGAGCATCCAGCGGCGTCTCATCGTCGGATGCAAACAATACGCCGTCCACCGCATCCGAGCTGCCCGATGCAACACCCAGCATACCCAAGGTGGAGTCCGCCCCGCCCGAGCTGCCCGACGCGCCCGTACGCCCCGCAATCTCGGAGCAGTATGAGGACATCGCGGCACTTGGCTCCTCGCAGGTTCAATGGGGACCGGGCAACCGGTTCGATAAGGACGGCAGACCCGAAGAACCGGTGCGGCTGCAGGACAAGTATGGCAAATACGGCGCATATTTTATTGCGCCGAAAAACGGCAACGTCTATTTGACCTTCGATGAGGGCTACGAAAACGGCTATACCGCATCCATCCTCGATACGCTCAAGGAAAAACGCGTGAGTGCGGTGTTCTTTATTACCTATCCATACGCCAAAAGTAACCCACAGCTCGTGCAACGAATGATAGACGAAGGGCATATTGTGGGTAACCACAGCACCAAGCATCCGAACATGACGACCATCAGCCTAGACGAGTGTAAAACCGAGATTATGACATTGCACGACTATGTGTTGCAGAACTTCGGGTACGAGATGTGGCTGTTCCGCCCGCCGGAAGGCGCGTTCTCGGAGCAGACATTGGCGCTGACCCATTCGCTTGGGTACCTCAACGTGCTGTGGAGCTTCGCGTACAAGGACTGGGATGTAAACAACCAGATGGGTTATGACGCGGCGCTTGCCGCAACCACCAAATCACCTCATTCGGGCGGCATCTATCTGCTGCACGCCGTATCCAAAGACAACGACGCGATACTTGGCGCGTTTATCGATACTATCCGTGCAAAGGGCTACGAGTTCTCGGCGTTTGATTTGGAGGGGGAGAAGCAGCAACAGCAAGCGGCAACCGAGCCTGCGCAGGATGCACAGATTGAGGATTAACCGATTGAAAAGGGGTGTGATTACATCCCTTTTCTATTTTAAACAGATTAGAAACAATTACCATTCTCATAATAGCATATTTTTGCTAAAAAGAAAACCATTAATAAAGCTACTGCATAGTTCATAAAGGGTCAGTAATAAGGTTCTATTGTAAAAATGCGCCCTGAAGTGGCTTTAACAGCCAAATCAAGACGCATTTTTAATTGTAGTTTTAATACTTATTGCTTTAGCTCTTTCGTCTTTTGTTCGGAAAGTGTGCGCTCCAGCCATACGACGCCGATGTCCAGCGCGTCAAACACGCCCGACTTTTCGCCGTGTTTGATAATACGCTGATTGCCGCCGTTATCAAACGAAACAAGGTTTACCGCCACACGGCTGGCAAACTCCGTGTCATCCACCGGCTTCGACTCTAAAACCTCCAGCTTTAGCATAAATTTTTCCTCGGCAAGGCCGTAATAGATGGTGTTGCCGCAGCGAACAAGCGGCTTGCCGTGGTACGTAAGGGTCTTGCCCTTCTGAGGGGCAGGTTTCTTTTCAGACATTGTAAAGTCCTCCTTCTCGTCCCGATTCAATATAAAATGGTCATAATACTCTTGTTTGTTACTCAATCCATTATGCGCTTAGCCAAACGCTCCTAAACCATTATAGCGCACACGGTATGGCGGTATCAGCCGAATAATAGAAAAAAGCGGCTCGTCAGAATCTCTCTTTCGAAGACCGCTTTACAAAAGATACCGCAACAAAGGGCGCGCTAATCGTCTAGATACGACTTAACCAGAGCCTGCAAAAGTTCGTCGCGGTCTATGCGGCGAATCAGGCTGCGCGCGTTGTTGTGTGTGGTGATGTAGGTGGGGTCTTCAGAAAGAATGTAACCGACAATCTGATTAATTGGGTTGTAGCCCTTTTGGCGCAACGCATCGTAGATTGTAGTCAGCGTCTTTTTCATCTCAACCTGTTTATCGTCATGAATGGAAAAGGAAATGGTCGGATCATTCATAATAAAAACCTCCTTTGCAAACACACATGCATGACAGTGGTTAAACCGGGTAAAACCGTATGGGTCGAAAATGTTTGTTCGTCCTACCCTTTTCTATAGCATACACCAATTAGCAGAATATATCAATATTACGACTGCCCAAAAATTATGAACAATCTTTGAAATCGATTACAGAAAAAGGGCGACCGACAAAAACGGTCGCCCTCATCCTTGTTACGCGCGCCTTTGTGCGCCCAGCGCCTCGGCCGCCTTTAGTATGCGTTTCATTGCGGCATCCGCCTGTTCGTCGGTCAGCGTCCCTTCGGCAGAGCGCAGCACCAGACTAAACGCAAGGCTCTTTTTGTTCTCGCCCAGCTGCTTGCCGCGGTAAACGTCGAATAGTGACACCGACTCAAGCAGTTTGCCCGCCGCGGTTCGGATGGCCTTTTCCAGCGTCAGCACCGGCAGCTCCTCGTCGCAGATCAGCGCGATGTCGCGGGTGACTGCGGGGTACTTGGGCAGCGGCTTGTAGGTCTTTTCCGCGGTGCGCGCCGCAAAGAGCGCGTCTACATCCACAGACGCGACATAGCAGCGTGTGCCGATGCCGTAGTTGTCGGCAACCTGCGGATGGATCTCGCCCATCATACCCGCGCGAAGACCGCCCAACAGAATCTCGGCACAGCGTCCGGGATGGAAGGTGGGTGCGTCGGTGACAGCCGCGTAATCCGCCTCGGCGCAGATGGTATTCATCAATGCCTCGACAATGCCCTTAAGGGTATAGTAGTCAGTGTCCGGACCATACAGCCCGATGCTGAGCACGCCGCTTTCGTGCGGCAGCTTGTCGGGATTTGCATTTTTCACATAGATGGTGCCTGTTTCAAACAGCATTGCCTCGGGGTTGCGGTTGTTGTAGTTGCGGGCAAGCACCTCTAAAATAGAGGGAAGCATCGTGGTGCGCATCACGCTGGTTTCTTCGCCCAGAGGGTTGCGGATGGTTACGCTGTTGCGCAGGATGCTGTCGGCGGGCAGGCGAATCTTATCGTAGTATTTGGGGCTGATGAAGGAATAGGTTTGCACCTGGTCGCAGCCGCAGGCACGCATTACCTCGCTGATGGTGCGGTTAAACTGCTGCTCGGGGGTGAGTGCGCCGTCCGCCATGCCGCGCAGGGCGGTGACGGGGATGTTGTTGTAGCCGTAGATGCGCGCAATCTCCTCTGCGATGTCCGCCTTGTGCGCCACATCGGCGCGGAAGCTGGGTATGGTAATCGTCCTGCCGTCACACCCAAACCCCAGGGAGGTAAGGATGCGCACCATCTCGGTTTCGGGCAGGTCAATGCCGATAAAGCGGTTAATCCATTCAGGCTCAAGCGTTACGGTACGGGGGGACTTGTCGGAATAATCCGCGTCAATCAGCCCGTTTACTACGTCGCCCGCCCCAAGCAGCTCCACCAGCTCGCACGCGCGCTCCAATGCGGGCAGGGTATTTGCGGGGTCAAGCCCTTTTTCAAACCGTCCGGAGGCCTCGGTTCGCATGCCGAGCTTTTTGGAGGTGGTGCGTACCGAAGCCCCGTGAAACACTGCCGACTCGAACACCACAGTGTCGGTGTCGTCCATGATGCCGCTGTACTCGCCGCCCATTACGCCCGCGACGGCTACCGGCTTTTCGCTGTCCGCAATCACGAGCATCTCGGGGGATAGCGTGCGCTCCACCCCGTCAAGCGTGGTAATGGTCTCGCCGGGTTTTGCGTTACGCACAATAATCTGTTTGCCCGTTACATACCGGTGGTCAAACGCGTGCATCGGCTGACCGTACTCGAGCATGACATAGTTTGTAATGTCCACCAGGTTGTTGATGGGGCGCACGCCGCTGGCCCGTAACCGCTCGCGCATCCAGCGGGGGGACGGCGCAATGCGCACATTCTTCACCACGCGGGCACTGTAACGCGGGCAGAGGGCGGTGTTTTCGATGGTAACCGACAACAGCTCGCCAATATCGCCGCCCGATTGCTTCACCACGGGGGCGTGAAGCATCAGCTCCTCGCCAAACGTCACGGCGGCTTCGCGCGCAAGACCGATAACCGACAGGCAATCGGGGCGGTTGGAGGTTACCTCAAACTCCACCTTCACGTCATTAAGCCCAATCGCCTCGCGGATGTCCTGCCCTACGGCGCAGTTCTCCTCAAGTATAAAGATGCCGTCCTCAATCGCATAGGGGAAGTCGTTGACGGTAAGGGCGAGCTCGCTCAGCGAGCACAGCATTCCGCAGGACTCCACACCGCGCAGCTTGCCCTTTTTAATCTTTACGCCGCCCGGCAGCGTAGAGCCGTCCAGCGCAACCGGAACCATGGCGCCTTCTGTTACGTTGGTGGCGCCCGTTACAATCTGTACCGGTTGCTCGGCGCCCACATCCACGCTGCAGACCACCAGCTTATCGGCGTCGGGGTGCTGCGTTACCGATAGCACCCTGCCGACCACGACATTGCGTATCTCCTCGCCCTCGGTCTCGTAGCCCTCCACCTTAGAGCCGGACATCGTCATGCCCTCGGTGAACTCGCGGGGCGATTTGGTTATCGTTACATATTCGCTCAACCATCTCATCGATAGATTCATATTGCCCTCCATCCCGCCGCGTAGCGGCGATACAACTCATTGTATAAGCGCGTTTGCGCTATTGTTTTAGAACTGTGCCAAAAACCGCACGTCATTGTCGTATAGGTGGCGCAGGTCATCAATGTTATAGCGCCGCATGACGATGCGTTCAAGACCCACGCCAAACGCAAAGCCGCTGTACTGCTCGGGGTCTATGCCGCAGATCGAGAGTACGTTGGGGTGTACCATGCCGCAGCCCAAAATCTCGATCCAACCCTCGCCCTTACAAAGGCGGCAGCCCTTGCCTTGGCACGAAAAGCACATCATATCCACCTCGGCGGAAGGCTCGGTAAACGGGAAGAAGTGCGGGCGAAAACGCGTCTGTACGTCTTTGCCGTACAACGCCTTTACAAACGCGTCCAGCGTGCCCTTCAGGTCGGACATGGTAATATCCTTATCCACCACCAGCCCCTCGATCTGATGAAACAGCGGGGAGTGGGTGGCGTCCACCGCGTCAGAGCGGTACACCCTGCCGGGCGCAATGATGCGAAGGGGGGGCTTTTTATTCTCCATCGTGTGAACCTGCACCGGCGATGTAGCGGTGCGCAGTACGATGTTGTCGGAGATATAGAAGGTATCCTGCAGGTCGCGCGCCGGATGATCCTCCGGGGTGTTTAATGCGTCAAAGTTGTAAAAGGAGGTCTCCACCTCGGGACCCTCTGCAACCGAAAAGCCCATGCCAAGGAATATTTCGGTCACCTCGTCAAGCACGGCATCGAGCGGGTGCTTTTTGCCAAGCTTTTTGCGTTTGCCGGGCATGGTAACATCCAGCCGCTCGGACGCAAGCGCCTTGTCACGCGCCGCTTCCTTAATAGAAGCCTGGTAGCGGTCAATAGCCTCCTCAAGCTGGGTGCGCACCTCGTTTGCAAGCTGCCCAATTACGGGGCGTTCCTCGGCACTGAGCGCGCCCATCTGCTTTAGTATGGCGGTGAGCTCCCCCTTTTTGCCCAGATACTTCACGCGCAGTGCGTCCAGCTCGGGCAGCGAGGAAACCTGTTCAAGCTCCGTTAGGGCGATTTGCTTAATCTGTAATAACTCCTGCTTCATAATAACTCATACCGGTCCTTTCCCTGACAATACTATTTTGCCTGCTCTGGCAAACGGCAACAAAAAAAGCTCCCGCCCGCCGGGTAAACAATTACCCATGGGGCGAAAGCCATAAAAGACCTCCGTGGTACCACCCAAATTTCCGTCCCAGAAAGAACGGACACTTTTCGCGGTCGGTAACGGGACCAGCCGTCGGCACCTACTTGGCAATAAGCCGTTGAGCGCCGCCGCTCGTGAGTGAACTTCGCGGTAATTACCGTCTGCGCGCTTTCAGCCGATGGCGCGCATTCTCTTTGGACGGCAGGGCTACCGTTACTCTCTCAGTCGGCACGTTGTAACAAAATTAACAATAGCACATCGATGTGGTTTTTTCAAGCCCTGTTTG
>JAEZQD010000020.1 GCA_023413185.1 Bacillota bacterium | reverse complement strand
GCATGCACAACCTGATTCTGTGCGACATCGGCGACGGGCAGAGCATCAGCGAAAACCTATCCACCTTTTCTTCGCATATTGTGCGCATCATAGAGGTATTGCGGCACTGCACCCACGAAAGCCTGGTCCTGCTTGACGAGCTCGGCTCGGGCACCGACCCCGCCGAGGGCATGGGCATCGCGGTTGCTGTGCTGGAGGAACTGCGTCGGCGCGGCTGCCTGTTTGTCGTTACCACCCATTACCCCGAAATCAAGGAGTACGCAAAGCGGGCACAGGGCTTAATGAACGCGCGCATGGCGTTTGACAGGGAGAAGCTGTGCCCCCTCTTCCGGCTGGAGCAGGGCGAAGCGGGGGAGAGCTGCGCGCTGTATATCGCAAAGCGGCTGGGTTTTCCCGAGCATCTGCTGCATATGGCGGGGCAGGTGGTGTACGCGGGGCATTCCGCTTCGGCGGTCACCCTGCCGGACGAAATCGGGTTGGAGATAGCGCCGCCCGCGCAAAAGAACCCCGCGATACAAAAGGCAAAGCCGGTGCCCGAAAAACAGACCGAGATTACCCAAAAATTTCAGATGGGCGACAGCGTGCAGATTAGCCCGACGAACGAGATAGGCATTGTGTACCGTCCGGCGGACGGCATGGGCATGGTTGTGGTGCAGGTTCAGGGCAAAAAGAGGTCGGTACCCCATAAGCGCCTGACGTGCATCGCCCCCGCCGAGCAGATGTACCCCCCGGATTATGATTTTTCGATCGTGTTTGACACCGTGCAAAACCGCAAGGCGCGCCATGTCATGGAAAAACGCCACGACCCCGACGCGGTCATCCGCTATGAGAGTGAGGAATAAAACAGATGCAGAGTATCATGACACAAAATCTAACCAAACAATACACCTATTTTGAAAAGCCCGAGGGGTTAAAAGGCTCGCTTGTATCGCTGTTTCGCCGTGAGCAGAAGGTGCGCACGGCGCTGAGCGATTTCTCGTGCTCGATAGACGAGGGAGAATTTGTCGGACTGATGGGACCCAACGGGGCGGGCAAAACCACGCTGATTAAGCTGTTGACGGGCATCATTGTACCCACAGGCGGGCAGGTGACGGTGGGCGGCTTTAGCCCCTATCAGCGAAAGAGCGCGTTCAAGAAAAACTTTGCGGTCGTAATGGGGCAGAAGTCTCAGCTTTGGTGGGACCTGCCCGCAAGCGACTCGCTGCTGCTGGGTAAAGAGATCTACGAAATTCCAGATGCCCGGTACCGCGACAATGTGACGTATTTTACAAGGCTGTTTGATGTCGCGCAGTATCTTTCCGTGCCTGTGCGCAAGCTTTCGCTGGGCGAGCGCATGAAGTTTGAGCTGATTGCGTCGCTGTTGCATCAACCCAAGATTTTGTTCCTTGACGAGCCGACCATCGGGCTGGACGCCGCCGCGCAGCGGCAGATTCGCGCCATGATTAAAACAGCGGGGCAGGAACGAGGGATAACCCTATTGCTCACCTCCCACTACACCGAGGATCTGCTGGAGCTGACCAAACGCTGTATCGTACTGCGGCAAGGCTGCAAAATATACGACGGAGACCTGCGTGCGTTGTTGTCGGCGCAGAGCACAAGCAGTGTGATTACCGTCAGCTTTGGTTCGGCGTGCGAGGTTCCCGTCTTGCATGGCACCGAGGTGCTGGAGCGGCAGGACGGCATGCTTTGCCTGCGCACGCCAAAGGATAACACACAGCGCATCCTTAAACAGCTGCTCGATTGCTGTGACATTGCCGACATCACGGTGTCGGACGATGACGTGACGATGCTGGTGGAAAGGGTGTACGCACAAGCATGAACATAAAAAAATATACGGCGGTCATGTCCTGCGAGCTGAAAAACGCGGTAGCCTATCGGGGCGGCACATGGCTGCGCGCAGGGCTGAGCGTTGTTACGGTTGCGCTTGCCTACCTTTTGTGGAGCGCGGTGTTTCGGGGTGCCGACCGCTACGAGGGCTTTACGCTGCCCGAAATGACCACCTACTATCTGCTGGGGGGCATCCTGGCGGCGCTTACCCTGTCCGACGGGCTGCTTCACGAGTTTTCTCACGAGATTAAAACGGGCGGGTACGCAAAATACATGGTGCGACCCATGTCGCCGCTGGTTTATTTTATAAGCGCAAGCTTTGCCAGGGCGGCGCTGCCCATGCTCTTTAACGGCGTTGTGCTTAGTGCGGGCATGCTGCTGCTGTCACGGTACTTTTCGCCGCTTTCTGCGCTTGATGTACTCGGCGCACTGCCCGTTATTTTTCTGGGGGGTGTGCTGAATATGCTGATACAGTTTATGATAGCCATGTTCACCTTTCGTCTGACCGACATCGGGTTTGTGTTTGTGATACAGCACATTGTCGTAAGCTTTTTCTCCGGCTCGCTGCTGCCGCTTCACATGGTGTTTGGGGATGGGTTTGCCCGGTGGCTGCCGTTTTCATACACGCTCTATTACCCGGTTTTGCTGTGTATGGGTAAAGCGGATATCTCCGCACCCTACGCAACACTGATCCTTTTGGGATGGGTGGTGGTTTTTGCGGGGGTGTGCGCACTGTTGGTGCGCCGCGCGCCCAGACGTTTTGAGGGGGTGGGCATATGATACATCGCCTGTTGCATGCGCTAAGGGTTATCCATACCATGGCAAAGCTGAAGATGTCGTCTGCCATGATGTATCGGGCAAGCTTCTGGAGCGTGTTTTGCGCGGATTTGACCCTGTTTTCACTGCAGTTGGTGTTCTTTTTTATCGTTGCAAAGAACGGCAGTATCGGCGATTGGACGGTGTGGCATCTTACGGTGTTTACCGGATCGTTCATTGTATTGGATGGACTGTTTATGGCAACCGTTTTCTTTGGGGTTTTGTCGCTGCCCGAAAGGATACGCACCGGTACGCTGGACCTTGTGATTGTAAAGCCCGTGGGCGCGCTGTGGTTTGTGTCGTTTGGTCAGCTCGATATCGGCTCGTTTGCCCTGTGCGGCGTGGGGCTGATTATCACAGGGGTGGGTGCCGCGCAGCTTGGGGTGCTTACCCTGCCGAACTGTCTGCGGTTTGTGCTGGTTTTACTGCTGATGTATCTGCTGCTGTACTCCCTGAGCCTTTGCATACGCTGCGCGGCATTCTGGCTTACCAAGGTGGACGCGCTGCAGGATGTGGAGAACACGCTGATGGATATGTCGTTTCGCCTGCCTTCGCCCGCCATTCACGGCGCGTGGCGGGTGCTGCTGTTTGTCGTATTGCCCTACGGGCTGATTGCAAACCTGCCGTCGATTGCCCTGTTTGGGCAGATGAACCCCGTGTACTGGCTGCTGAGTACCGTCGTCACCGCGTTTTTCTTTGGGCTTGCACTCCTTTTGTGGAGCAGGGGCATGAAGCGGTACGACAGCGCCAGCGCGTAGAAAACGCACCGCCAACACAGTAAAACCGCATAGCAAAGAGGGATTGCGGCTGCAATCCCTCTTTTGCGTCGTTTCATATTTGGTCAGCCCATTATGTACTGCACAATCGGCTCTACCGATTCCTCGCGGGTAAAATCCACCACCTTGCCGTAGGTGGCAATTACGCCCTTTGAATCGTCGTTTAACGTTTCGGGGTTCATGCTTTTCAGTCGGCAGACCTGCAGGAACATCAAAAACCGGTCGAGCGCGTTCATCTTTTTGTAGTTTAGTCCGCCGCGCAGTAAATAGAACGCGGTCGTTTCCTGCATCTCTGGGGTCAGATTTATGCGTTTTAGTTCCAAAACGGCATCCTCTTTTTTAGCGTTGCCCCCACCGCAAACACAACAAGCCGCTTGTCTTTTAGGCGGTGATAGTTCTTTTTAATCAGCGAAAACCCGAAAATACCCCCCCGCGTGCAGCCTGCCTCCATACACAATGGTATCGTATGCGGTAAGCGCGTCGATCGTTATTTGCCCTGCAGCAAACAGGTCGGCGTTCGTTTTTCGGCAATCCACCGCGCGTACCGCTCGGTAGAGCCGTATTTTGATTTGTAAACCACAGCAATCGTTGACAAAGAGAGCAGCCTCATTTCATTTTGTGTTTGTTATCTCACCGCGGGGCAGATGACCCGGCAGGTGTTGCAGTTGCAGATATCGTAGCCTTTTTCGTTACTCGTATAGGTGTGCTCGCGGCAGCGCTTTTGAACCACCGTAACGCCGTCCAGCGCGCCGGAGGGGCAGTTGGTCAGGCACAGGGTACAGCCCGCAATGCATAGGTCCCTAGACGGCGGGTCGGACGAAAGCGCGAGGTTTGTTAAAACGACACCGATGTTCACCATGTTGCCGTATTTCTTGTGAATAAACAGCGTGTTCTTGCCAAGGCTACCCATGCCCGACAGCATGGCG
Source organism: Bacillota bacterium (assembly GCA_023413185.1). GTDB lineage: Bacteria > Bacillota > Clostridia > Oscillospirales > Ruminococcaceae > Acetanaerobacterium. The sequence goes on along the minus strand of JAEZQD010000020.1, from coordinate 6,371 downwards.
GCATGGCGCATCGACAGCAGCCCGCGTCCGGTCTTGCTCTCCTTGTCCCAGTATTCATACGGTTCGTCGCACGGCATGGGTACGGCGGTACCGCCCAGATCCTCAATTAAGATGCTCGTGTCGCGTGCGATGCGGTCGATGTCCCGCAAAACCTGAATGTTCGTGTGGTTGTACACGATGCGCGGGCTAACCTGCTTTAACCCGTTTGCGATGCGCTTAACAAACACCACCACACTGCGGCAATCCTTGTAAATGTCAGATGGGTGAAAGCCCCGGGGCGCACCCGCAAAGGCATCGATGTGCGCAAAGCCGCAGTCGTCGGCGCCAAGCCCCAGAACAAGCGCCCTGATTTGCTCCTTCATCGTGGTTTCCTCCTTCTACAGCTTGCGTATCAAGTTAACATAAAACTCGGCGCATTCATCCACCTTGACGGTCGCGATACGTTCGTCATTTGCGTGAATCAGCCCGCGGTCCTCCTTGGATAGGCGCAGCGGGGTAAAGCGGTACACGTGATCCGAGATGCGCCCGAAGTGTCTTGAGTCGGTGCACGCCATCATCAAATAGGGCGACACCAGTACGTCCTTCCAGCTTTCTTGGATGGTGCTTGCAAGCAGGTCATAGCGCTCATCCAGCAAAGATACCCTGCTGGGCTCGGACGCGTAAACCTTGGTGACGGTGATTCCTTTGCCCGCAAGCTTCTCTATGCGTGCAATCGTTGCCTCCACCGTGTCCCCCTGCAGGATGCGAAAGTTTGCGGTGGCGGATGCGGCCTTGGGCAACACGTTTGCCTGAGAGCTGCCCTTAGCCATGGTAAACGCGCAGGTGGTGCGGGTCATGGCAGCAAGCTCGCCGCCGCTCATTTTAAAAATCAGCTTAACAATGGGGGCGGTCAGCCACAGGTTCGTGAAGAGTAAGCGAATTGCGCCCTTCTCGGAGTTTTTACCGAGCCTTGTCAGCATGCTGCGCACAGGCGGCACAAGACGTTGCTTAAATGGGTATGCCTCAATGCGGCAGATGGCTTTTGCCACCTTGCCAAGCGCCGTTGTGTTGGGCGGCGCGGAGGCGTGCCCCGCGGTCGACTCGGCGGTCAGCATCAGGTCTGCCATTCCCTTCTCGGCAATGCCGATTACCGCGCAATCCTTCGTCACACCGGGGAAGATGCCCGACACGATCGCGCCGCCCTCGTCAAGCACAAACCCAAGCCGTATGCCGCACCGCTCAAACCAATCCACAATCGCCGAGGCGGAGGGACCCATAATCTCCTCGTCGCCCGAAAACGCAAGGTACAGGTCGTTTTGCGGGGCAAAGCCGTCACAGAGCAGCCGCTCGGTCGCCTCCAAAACAGCGCACAGTGTAACCTTTGTGTCGATGGCGCCGCGTCCCCATAAAACATCGTTCTCAATCACGCCGTCAAACGGGGGGTGCTGCCAACCGTCGCTGACCTCCACCACGTCATAGTGCGCCATCAGGGCGCTGGGGCTGTCGCTTTGTTTGCCCGCAAGGTGTAACAGCAGCCCGCTGGGCCCCACCTGCTCGAAGACGCAGCGGGCAAATACCATGGGGTATCGCTCCTTGAGGTATGCGCGAAAGCCATCAAACTGCTCGCGGTTTGCATCGGGTTCACCCCGAACCGAGATGGTCTTGTAGGTAAGCATCTTTGATAAAGACTCCACTGCTCTGCTGTACGGCATGTGAAACCAGCCCTTTCTAATGGAAAAATAATACGTTACAACAGGTTCTTTTTATATAGAAGCCGTGCGGCACCGATGCTGATTAATGCCGCGACGGGAACCAAAATGCCCACCGAGCCCGCAAGCGACGGCACAAGGATGAACAGGAGTATCATCGCAAGCAACGGCGTGACGGCAATCTTCCAGCTTTTTGAGATATATACAACGCCTAGTCCCCCGAACAGCGCGGGCAGGATGTTGTCAAACGCAGGCTTTAGGGTGGGGGATTCAAGCAGGGGGGTAAGCGGAATCAGTAGTAGAACACCCGCCACAATAATTAGCGTGGTGGTAATGGACGACACCGCAATCGCGATGGTGGAGATGACCTCTCCCTCGTCGCTGCCCGGGGCAACCGCCGCGCCCTCCATGGCGGATAGCGCGCAGGGAACCTTGAGGTTTGTCAGGTTGCCCGTCACAAACCCAAGATAGGTTCCCGCGTTGCCGAGCATCGGCGCGTAGGTAAACACCTCTATGGCGCACACCGTCCAAAAGATCGGCGCTACGCCCAAAAGTCCCTGCAAAACCTTAACGGGGTCGGGCAATACGCCGTAAAAAAGGCTAAACACAATGGGCACGGCATACATCACAATAAGCGCCGCCGCCATCCAAACCCTGCCCATGAAATGTACCGAATCTTCATAGCTTCTTTTCATCTTTCTTGCCCTCCTTATATCACTGAGTGAAACAAAATGGCAAGCGCCATCGCGCCGATCATGCTAAAGGGCAGCGCGTAGTTTCTAAGCCACTCGGCACCGCTCTTTTTAATAATTATGCCGCATACCACCATGATTACGGCGGAGCTCAGCAGCGTAAGCACGGGCATCAGCCCGCCCGAAACGCCCATGCCTAAAAACGCCGAAATCATACCGAGAAACAGCGCCGTCATAAAGATGTCGCCCCATTTTTGGTCGCGCTTCTTCATGCTCGTAAGCCCACCGCGCAGCTTTTTTAAGAACAGCGGCACAATGATAAGCGGGGTGATGCATCCGGTAGTCATAACCCATATGATAGCGGAAAACACCTTCGGGTCGGCAATGCTGCCCGAGATGGAAAGCCCAAACGCGTTTGCGGCGGCCTCTGCGGCAGGCAGTTCGTATGTAACGGCACCCAGTACGCTCAGGCGTATCCATGGCAGCGCAACACCCAGTGCCTTAGAGAGGGTGACCAGACCAAGCAGGATTGAGATAGACGGGGTAATAGTAAAGAGGATGGAGGAAAATGCCGCTTTTTTCATCACCCTGCCTTCCATACCAAGTGCCCGCCCCTGCCTGACCGCCTTTACAAGAAAGAATACCGATTGTGCAATTACAAATGCTGCGACTATGCCACCAAGGACGAACAGGATCGCTCCGTTTTTAAAGTCGTTCAACGCTACCGCTCCGTTTCCTACCGCTCTTATAGTGCGGTGTAATACTATGCATATGAACACGAGTTGCTTTGCAGCGAAAGGGGATTAAATTTATACATAAGCATACCACATGCCATTTTTGTTGTACAGCGTATCTCTTGATTATTTTGACAACAAAGCACACACATGCTACCATAAAGAAAAGCTTATTGGTTATGGGGGTGCCGCCGATGGATGATGAGCGTTTTCTTATCGCATGCCAAGCCGTTACGACCCCGAGCCGCGACACAACGGGCATCGGCACCTTAGGCGAAAAGACTCTGCACGCCGTACTAAAGCACTGGCTCAGCCCCGATAAAAGCACCCACGAGGTACGCGTGGGACGGTTTGTCGCCGATATTCTGTGTGAGGACGGCATACTGGAGATACAGACGCGCGGGTTTGATAAGCTGCGCAGTAAGCTTGCCTACTTTCTCACCCTCGGCACGGTCACGGTGGTATACCCGCTGGCGCACACCAAATGGCTGTCGTGGATTGACGAAGAGACGGGGGAGGTGAGCAACAAACGCCGCTCCCCAAAAACGGGCACGGCGTATGAGGTGTTTTATGAGCTGTACAAGATTAAGTCGCTCCTGTGCCACCCAAACCTCAGGCTTCGCATCCTGCTGGTTGATATAGAGGATTACCGCCGACTAAACGGCTGGAGCAAGGACAAAAAGCGCGGTTCCACCCGCAGCGAGCGCATACCGGTAGCCCTTGCGGACGATATGCGCATCGACACCCCCGCGCAGTACGCACAGCTGATTCCCCCCGCGCTGACCGAGCCGTTTACCTCGAAGGATTATGCCGCCGCCGCGAAGCTGCCCCTGCACAAAGCGCAAACCGCGCTTAACGTTCTGTGCGCGGTGGGAGCGGTTGAAAGGGCAGGCAAGCAGGGTAGGCTGTTGTCGTATCATAGAGCGTTACTCAAATGAAGGCATAGTAAAGTAAAAACAACGGGCATTGCCGAACGCAAAGCGGCAATGCCCGTTGTACTATTAATAATAGGGGACTATTCAAACATATCCATGACTCCGCCTCGATATCAAGGCGAATCGCCTGAATCAGCTCCTCGGTGGTCAGCTTGCGCTCTGCGTTTCCCTGAAAGGGATATTGTTTGAACGCCTAGGGTACGGCGTGGCAGTACTGCCTGTGTACAGCCATTCTCTTTCGCAAAAAAAGACGTTGCTAACAGCCCTGTTCATCCGCAACCGTTTGTTAAGCAGGGTTCGGCTTCATCCGTTTGTCAGCGGCAGCACATTCTCGGGCGGAATTTTTAGCAGCAGCGTGCTGCCGTCGGGTGACCATTCGTTTTTTGGTACCTCTAAGCGAAGCAAACTGCCCGTTCCCTTATGCGCGGCGGTCAGCGGCTCTATCATAACAATGACCGTAAAGGTGTCTTCGATTACCTGTGTTATCCTGCACGTAAACGCGTTTGGTTCGCTTAGGCTTTGTGCATATGTGAGCGTGTGCGCGCGCACCCCCACATGGGCGACATCGTCCGGTATCTCGCGCGTGGTCTTTAGGCGAAGCCCCCACTGCAGGGCATCGAGTGTCGCCGCGCCAACGCGCTTGGCGGGCGATATGTTTTTGCAGCCGGTTAACAGGCAGGCGGAAAGAACCCCCGGGCAGTCAAACAGCGCCCATTTTTCGCCCACGGCGGATACTCTCCCGTCGCTGATTACCGCAATTCGGTCGCACAGGCGATACACCTCGTCGCGGTTGTGCGAGATGTACAGCGCGGTGCCGCCAAACTGCTCCAATACACCGCGCAGCTCCTGCTCCATCTGCCACCGCAGGTAGCTGTCCAGCGCGGAGAACGGCTCATCCAGCATCAGGATATCGGGCTCGGACGCAAGCATCCTAGCAAGCGCAACCCGTTGCTGCTGCCCGCCCGAAAGTTGGTGCGGGTAGCGGCTTTTCAGCTCATCAAGATAAAACGAGTCAAGCCATCTGTCCGCCACCGCCGCCCGTTCGTGTTTTGGGCGCTTTACTGCGCACGCGATGTTTTCGTGTGCCGTCATGTTTGGGAACAGGGCGTAGTTTTGGAACAGATACCCCGTTTTACGCTGCTGGGGCGAGAGGTTAATGCCCTTTTTCGCGTCGAACACTATCGTGCCGTTTATTGCAATCTGCCCGCTGTCCGGTCGTTCGATACCCGCAATACATTTGAGCGTCATGCTCTTGCCGCAGCCGGACGCCCCCAGCAGGGCAAGCGTCTCGTTTTCGGCCTCGACCTGCACATCCAGCACAAAGGGGCCAAAGTTCTTTTTAATATCCACATAAACCGACATCCGGATTTCACCGCCCTTTAATTAGCATTAACCCTCTACCATGCGCTGCGCGCCCTTTGCGGCCTTGCTCGACCAGCGGTTCATCATCAGCATGCCGATAAGCGAGATTATCATAATGATTGCCACCCATCGGTAGGCGGCGGCGCGGTCGCCGCTCTGTACGGCGGTGTAGATGGCGGTGGACATCGTCTGGGTGCGCCCCGGGATGTTGCCCGCAATCATCATGGTTGCGCCAAACTCACCCAGCGCCCGCGAAAAGCTCAGCACCGTGCCCGCCGCAATGCCCGACCAGGAGTTGGGGACGATAATCCGCCAAAAAATTCTCGGTTCGGACATTCCGAGCGTACGCGCGGCGTAAATCAGGTTGGGGTCAAGCTGTTCAAACGTCCCCCGCACTGTGCGGTACATCAGCGGAAAGGACACCACCACGGCGGCAATGACTGTAGAGCCCCATGTAAAAACCACGCTGGCATCAAACAGCTGTAGCAGCTTACCAAAGGGGCTGTTCTTACCCAGCAAAAGCAACAGAAAAAAGCCCACCACCGTGGGCGGCAGCACCATGGGCAGCGTAAACAACCCGTCGACGCACCCCTTAAACCGTCGCATTCGCGACACTCTGTGGGCGGCAAAGATGCCCAGTGCAAAGGTGATAACGGTTGAAACAATGGTGGTTTGCAGCGAGATGATTAATGGAGATAACTGCGGCATAGCGTGCTCCTTTCGGCGGGGATGTATTGATTGTAAGCCGACCGCATCCAATCGGTCGGCTTACAATCAGATTCATACCATCAGCGTAACGAAAACCCGTATTGCTCAAAGACGCTCCCTGCGTCCGAGCCGGCGAGATACTCCAAAAACGCCTGTGCCTCGGCAGCGTGGCGAGAAGCCTTTATCACAGCGCCGGGGTACACAATCGGCTTATGGCTGCCTGTGGGTGCCTCGGCGGACACGACCACCTTG
>JAEZQD010000015.1 GCA_023413185.1 Bacillota bacterium | reverse complement strand
CGTCGCCAAACCGCCATGCCTCGATGCGGTTGACCGACTTGCCCCCCGCCTTGACGGTGCCCTGCTCGCCGAACAGGTAAAGCGTCTCCTCTAGGTTGTTCGGGAACACGGCGGTGGTGCCCTCAATTAGTCCCAACGCGCCGTTTGCAAAGCGCACCAGCGCAAGCCCAAGATCCTCCCCCTCGATGTAGGGGTGCACGAGGTTTTCGGTGTAGGCGAACACCTCGGTTACGTCGTCGCCCAGCATCCAGCGCAGCAGGTCGATGTTGTGGATGCACTGGTTCATCAGCGCGCCGCCATCCAGCGCCCATTTGCCGCGCCACGGCGCTTGCTTGTAGTAGTCCTCCCCGCGGTGCCAGCGGATGTGCGCCGTGCCGTACAACATACGGGCAAACCGCCCGTCCTCCACCGCGCGGCGTATCTTTTGTATGGACTTATTAAAGCGGTTTTGGTGGCACACCGAAAGCACCACGCCCTTTTCGCGGGCGGACCCAATCATCTGGTCGGCGTCGGTCAGCGAGAGCGCCATCGGCTTTTCCACAATCACATGGCTGTTTGCCGCTATGCAGTCAAGGGCGATGCGGGCGTGGCTGCCGCTTTCGGTCGCGACGGCGCACAGCGCAGGGGCGATGTCGCCGAGCATGCGCTTGTGGTCGGTGTATATCGGTACGTCCCCCAGCGAGAACCGCGCGGCAAGCGCTGCCGCAAGCGGCGCGTCTATGTCGCACAGGGCGGTGATGTGCAGGTTGTTCTCGATTGCCGCGGCAATGTGGTTTGGTGCGATGCGTCCGCAGCCTATCAGCGCGTAGGGCAGCTTATCACAACAGCTCGATGTTGTCACGGGCGGTCACCTCCTTCATTGCGTTCTTTGTGTCAAACACCGCCCTTGCGTTTTTTGCTACCATGTCGTAATCCACATTGGTGTGCGAGGCGGTCACCATCACAAGGTCGGCACCCGCCACGGCGGCGGGGGAAAGCTTTTTCATGCCCTTTTTCACCTTGCCCTGATAGCGGTATTCGGGCACAAACGGGTCAAAGTAGTTCACCACCGCGCCGCTCTGCTCGAGCAGCTCGATCACGCGCAGGGCGGGGCTTTCGCGGTAATCGTCGATGTTCTGCTTGTACGCAACGCCTAATATCAGGATGTCCGCGCCCTTAAGCGCCTTGCCCTCGCGGTTTAGTATCTTTGCCGCGCGCTGTACACAGTAGGACGGCATGCGGTCGTTGATCATCCCCGACGCCTCGATCATCGAGGTGTGAAAGCCGTATTCCCGCGCCTTCCACGCAAGGTAGTACGGGTCCAGGGGGATGCAGTGCCCGCCAAGCCCGGGACCCGGGTAGAACGCCTGAAAGCCGTAGGGCTTTGTTTTGGCGGCTTCTATGACCTCCCACACGTTAATGTTCATTTCGTGGCAGAGCATGGCTAGCTCGTTAATCAGCCCGATGTTGATGTTGCGGTAGGTGTTTTCGAGTATCTTCTCCATCTCCGCCACGGCGGGGGAGGATACCACCTGCACCTCGCTTGCCAGCACCTCGCGGTACATCTGGGCGATGCACGCGGCGGCGTCTTCCCCGATGGCTCCCACCACCTTGGGGGTGTTTTTGGTTTTGTAGATTAAATTGCCGGGGTCTACCCGCTCGGGGGAGAACGCAAGGTAAAAGTCCTTGCCGCATTTCAGCCCCGACTCCTTCTCGAGTATGGGCTTTAGCAGCTCCTCGGTGGTGCCGGGGTAGGTGGTGCTTTCCAGTACCACCATCGTGCCCTTTTGCAGGTGCTTTGCTACCGACACGGCACTGTCCCGCACATAGCTGATGTCGGGCTGCTGGTGCTCGTCTAACGGCGTGGGCACGCAGATGGCGACAAACTGCACCTGCTCCACAAACGAAAAATCGTTGGTGGCGGCAAGCATGCCGTTTTCCGTCAGCGCCTTTAAATCGTCCCCCGCCACATCGCCGATGTAGTTCTGCCCGTTGTTTACCATCCTCACCTTTTCGGGCTGCACATCAAACCCGATGGTGCGAAACCCCGCCTTTGCCTTTTCTACGGCAAGGGGCAGCCCAACGTAGCCAAGCCCCACAACCCCCACCATGATGCTGCGCGCTGTTATCTTTTCAATCAGCTGCTCACACTGCCTGCTTATCATACATTCCCCTGCCCTTACTATTTGTAGCGATGTTTACCGCCTGCGGCGGCGTCTTGCCGGTGCCACCCTTCGCGAGGGGGCGGGTGTGGGATTGCCCTTGACCTCCGCAACCATATCGTTTTGCATGGAAAACCGTTTGCCGCACAACGCGCACTGTGCGCCGCCGTGCTCAAAGTCGAGCTTGCCCGCGCAGGCACACACATAGCCCGTCTGCCGTGCGGGGTTGCCCACCACCACGGCGTAATCGGGCACATCGCGCGTAACGACCGCACCCGCCCCAACGAGCGCATACCGCCCAATGGTCACACCGCACAGCACCGTTGCGTTTGCGCCGATGCTCGCCCCCGTGCGCACCAACGTTTTCTTAAACTCCTCCTTGCGCTCGATGAACGCGCGGGGGTTAATTACATTCGTAAACACGCAGGACGGACCCAAAAATACGCCGTCCTCGCACTCTACGCCGGTATACACCGACACGTTGTTCTGCACCTTCACCCCATGCCCCAGCACCGCGCCCGACGAGATTACCACGTTTTGCCCAATGCGGCAGTTTTCGCCGATGACTGCACCCTTCATCACATGGCAAAAGTGCCAGATGACCGTATCGCGCCCGATGGAGCAGGGCGTTTCGATATAGCTTGATTCATGCGTAAAATATTCGCTCACCCGTAAAACTCCTTTATGCTGTCGGCGACCAGCCAGCGTTCCAGCTCGGTCATCTGCGCAAACAGCGGTATGGCAATAGCCTCTTTGCACAGCCCCTCCGCAACGGGAAAATCACCCTCGCGGTAGCCAAGCTGTGCAAGCGCGGGCTGCAGATGCAGCGGCACAGGGTAATACACCGCGGTGGATATCCCCTTGCCGGCTAAAAACTGCCGCAGCTTGTCCCTGTTTTCTGCGCGCAACACATACATATGCCACGCGTGGGCACCCGTTGCCGATGCCTTGGGTAGTGTGATGCCCGTAACCCCCGCAAGCGCCTTCGTGTAAAAGGACGCAATCTCGCGCTTGCGTTCCAAAAACCCGTCAAGGTATTTCAGCTTTACCCGCAATATTGCTGCCTGCACCTCATCCAGCCGCGAGTTGACCCCGACGAGATGGTTAAAGTACTTGTCCCCCGACGAAGCGTCGGGGTGCGACGAGCCGTCGGGATTGGGCGAAGCGTCGGCGTTGGGCGGTATGTCGGGCTTCGGCTTGCCGCAAGACTCTGCCCCGCCCGCGGGTAAATCCCCGTCGGTTTGCGCTTGCGCGGCGGATTGCCCTATGCGCATGCCGAGCTTATCCGCACCGCGCCGCGCCAGCAGCTGCGCGGCGCGCGCGCCCTGCGCACCGCCGCCGTGGGCGCGCAGCCCCTTGGCGATATCCGCCACGCAGGCGTAGTCGGTCGTAATCATGCCGCCATCGCCCGCGCAGCCGAGGTTTTTGGTGGGGAAGAACGAAAAGCACGCGGCATCCGCCAGCGACCCCGCCATACGCCCCTTGTACCACGCGCCCGCCGCCTGACACGCATCCTCTATCACGAACAGCCCCCGCCGTTTGGCGGCGACGTTAATCGCGTCCATCTCCGCGCACTGCCCGAACAGATGCACGGCAACCACCGCCTTGGTGCGCGGCGTGACCAGTGGGGCGATGCCGTCGGGGTCGAGGTTATAGCTATCCGGCCGTACGTCGCAGAACACCGGCACCGCGCCTACGGCGGCAATCGACTCCGCCGTGGCAAAGAAGGTGTAGGGGGTGGTGATGACCTCATCCTGCGCGCCGATGCCTAAGGCGCGTAGCGCAAGGCAGAGCGCGTCGGTGCCGTTGGCAACGCCTACGGCGTGCTGCGCGCCGACGTAATCGGCAAACGCGCGCTCGAACGCCTGTACATTCTCGCCAAGGATATACCGCCCCGACGCAAGCGTCTCGCATACGGCGCGTTCGCATTCGCCGCGCACCTCGGCATACTCGCGGGCGGGGGACACAAGCTCTATGGGCATGGCACGGCTCCTTTGCAGCATCGGTCACGGGGTGTGACCGACAAAAATCGGTATACCAATATCTTTAAGTAAACCGCGCCAAAATATGCAGGGGCGGGGGAAATTCGCCAGAAAAAAAGAAAGCCCCCTGGGAGGAATTTAATTGACCAATATTTATAAGTTGTGTTATAATTCGAGCAATATATTAATATAATACATATTTAGCGTTTGATTATATATTAGTGACAAGGTGGTTTAAACCTTGAAAAAGGAACTTTATAAGAAAAAAATAGACCCTAGAACTTTTGCTCAAATATCGTCACTGTTTAAGCAAAATGGATGGTCGCTTGATACTGAAAACCCTCTTAGTTTGTTTAACAGGTTTTGTGAGCGCTTAAGTATTCTTGAAAACGAAGAGCAGCAATTAGTTATAGAACTATCGAAAAGATTTCAGATTATAGTTCAGCAAGAGTATCTTAAACTATTTTTGGATATTTTTCGTTTTAATGAAAATATTCGAAAAAGCAAAATAACAGTTAGCAAAAAAATATATATATGCCCGCTTATCTCTAAGAATGATATTGGCAAAACTAAAAGTTCCTCTTTTTTGTGGTATTACATAAAATCAACTGAATCAAAGTATAATCCTATTATGAACAGTAAAACATTTTTTTTTGAAGAAAGCACAAGTAAATTAGTGCAAAAAGTTAACGACAATGATGAAGCGATCCTTTTGCTCGTTGATGACTACATCGGTTCTGGAGAAACTGCTGAGAGTGCTGTTACTTATTGCGTAGAGCAAGGAATCAATAAGGAGAAAATAATTATTCTTGTTTTAGCAGCCCAAAAAAAAGCCATAGAGCTTCTTGAATTATTTGGTGTTTCCGTTTATACTAATAAAATCTTGTTAAGAGGCATTAATGACTTTTATAAAGAAGAAGATTTGTTAAAAGTAATTGGGATTATGCAGAGTATAGAAAAGAAGCTTAATGTTAGTTGCGATTTCCAATTTGGCTATAAACAAAGCGAGGCACTGATTTCTCTTAATCGCACACCTAATAATACCTTCCCAGTCTTCTGGATGGAAAACAAGGGGTGTAATATTGCTCCTTTCCCGAGGTGATTTGATATGAGTCAGCGTTTAATATATAAAATACTAAAGTTAATATCTCGTAACGGAAATTTAATGTTAATTGCACATGACGGGTATTTATTTAGTCAAATTAGCACTTTTTTTGATGCGCTTAAATCTGAAGATTATATAGAATTTGCTGACGAGATTCTTGTTTTGACCAAAAAAGGTTACGACTTTGTGAAACAATATGAAATTAAACACAATGTAACCTCTAAATGGTTATTAAGCCAAGACTATATGTGGACAACACCAAAAGATAAGTTTGCCATTTACATACCAAGATAAAAATACCCCACAACATTTCAATAGAATTGCACTGTTTGTGCTGGTACAGTGAGTCATTGTACCATAGGTGAACTGTTTTTCTAGCCTCACAATCAACCCCCTGCAAGCAATAGGAATCGCTTGCATGTGATTGATTGTGTGCTCGGACACAAGCTGCGGCTTTTGTCCTCGCAGTTAAGCACGACAGTTAAATAGAATTTAACTGTCGTGCTTAAGGATAAAGAAATTTATGTGTTGGAATAAGTGTGGGGTATTTTTATATTTGAGGTGAAATTAATGCATTGGGACAAATACGCTTCTTTATTTAGGAATGAAGCTCGCCGCAATAAATTAAGCGAAGATAGAATTAACCAACTTTTGCTTTATGCTGAAAAGCTTTATAAAAGCAACTTACCAATAATTTATGATCAATACCACTTATGTCAACTTATTGGTATTAACCATGAGTATATTTATAAGATGACTAATGCTCCTGAATATTTTTATAGAACTTTTTATATACCAAAATCTAACGGTAAAAGAAGAAGAATTGACGAACCTCTTCCTGATTTGAAAAAAGTTCAAAAATGGATATTAAGCGAATTACTTTACAATGTATCATGTAGCAAATATGCTAAAGCCTACATTCCTAAATTATCAATAAAAAATAACGTGAGATTTCATGTTGGCCAAAAAATGGTTGTGACGCTAGATATTAAAAATTTTTTTTCATCGCTTACGTTGGGAAAAGTTTTAAATATCTTTTTATCTCTAGGTTATACACTACCAGTATCAGTTATGCTTTCTCATCTTTGTTGCTATAACAATTCTTTGCCTCAAGGTGCACCTACCAGCGCATATATTTCTAATTTAATACTAAGTGGTTTTGATGAGACCATAGGCAGTTATGCTATGAAAAACAGAATTAGATATACAAGATATGCTGATGATCTTACTTTATCTGGAGACTTTAATATTGTTGATGTGTTAGACTTAGTAGATAAAGAATTGTCGTACTTAGGTTTATATCGAAATTACAAAAAATTTAAAGTAATGCGGAAAGATAATTCACAGATTGTTACCGGAGTTGTAGTTAATAAAAAAATGCAATTGCCTCGAGAATATAGACAAAAAATCAGACAAGAAATTTACTATATTGAACAATATGGCATCTCATCTCACATCAGTCATTTGAATGAAACAAGAGCTAATTATATCTGTCACTTAAAAGGTAAAATTCATTACTGCCTTTTTGTTAATCCAAATGATAATAAAATGAAGGAATACTTAATAAAACTAGATTCTTTCCTGTTGTGATTACATTAAATGGCTGACTTTTATAAATGTGATATAATAATATATTTGTACATAATTAGAAAAATAAGGAGCCGCGTCACGGCTCCTTTTACTTGTCTCACGTATTTCTATTGTCCGTTTCCAACGGTCTGCCCCCTCACTCACCGCTCCGTCTCCAACGCGCCGACCATATCGTCCGGCTCGTCGTCGCGGGCGTTTTCCTCTTCTTCCTCCTCCACCTGCTGGCAGATGAAGTCGTACATCTCGCGGGCGGTCTTGCAGATTACGCCAATACGCTCGGCAGAGATGGTAAACGGAACGTCGGTGGGGTACCGCGTTTCAATGTAGAAGCGGTTTAGGGTGGCGCTCTCGTCCATCCACTGACTGAATGCGCGGTCGTACCGCAACGCCTGACGGCATAGCCAGGTCAGGTTGTGCCCGTCCACCAGTCGGTCGGATGCCACAAGCACAAACGCCTTTAGCGCCTTTTCGATGGTCTGCTGGCAGTGAAAGGCGCAGGCGTTACGGCAGTCGCATTGCGCAAGCAGCAGCTCGGCGGCGCGCATATCCTCGCCCGCCTTTTGCAGCCAGTCCAGGTGCCTGCGGCTGTCGGAGGAGCGGTTACGCCGTTTGCTCATAGCACCACGACCCCCGTTTCGTTAATCACACTTGCAAACGAATGGGGGGTGTTCACCAGCTCGTTCCACTCGGTGGGGGTGTAGATGACTACATCAAACGGTGTGTCGGACTCGATGCCGAGGTAGATGCGCTTTTCTACGGCGGTTTTGTCGTCGGTGTCCACCACCACGCACAGCTTAAAGCCAAGCAGCCTGCCCGCTACGCCTGTTTTTTGGTTAAACAAAATGATGTGCTCGGGGTGTACCCCCTCCTCAATCTCGCTTGCCACACGGCGTATGCTGTCAAGCAGCTCATGGTCCATGGTGTGACCCTCCGTTTCCCCCGCTTGGTGGCGGGATTGTTGTATGCGGCGGTTTGCAAACCCAGCGACACAGCCGCAGAAAAGCCTTGCCCTACTGCGACCTACCGATGCCGCCAAATAATCCGGCGGCTTTTTATTTTAGGTAAGAGTTACTTCGCAACCCGCTTGATGGCTGGGATTACCGCAAGTGCAAGCACGCCGCCAAGCAGCGCCGTGACCAGCTGCGGGTACGAAAACATCATCGAAAGCTTTTCCACCACCGGGGGTTTTAGCTCAGGCACGAGTGTGAGCAGTGCGGGTACGCTCAGCCACAGGAATACGGTCTTTGCAATGGAACCCAGTGCAACGCCCGTAATGCCGAACACGCCGTAAGGCTTTTGCCCCTTTTGCGTGGCAAGGGTAAAGAACACCCAGGTAACCAGTACGATAACCACGTTGCCCAGCGCCACGGCGGGGGTGATAATCGGCTGCCCTTGTATACCCAGCAGCAATGCCAGCACCGACGACAGCACGCCAACGGCGATGCCGCTCCATAGTCCCACCACTGCGGCGGTTAAAATCAGTATCATATTCACGAGCGAGCCGGTAATCAGCTGCGTGATGCTCATCGGTCCTAGCACCACCGCGCCTGCGGGGATGAGCTTGCTGCCCACAAACTGTGCAACCACAAGCAGTGCCAGCATCAAGCCGGTGCGTGCAACCCATAATGTTGTTTTGTTCTTCATATCCATTCTCCTTTTGTCGGGGGCTTTATGTAGCTTTACCATGATTGCCCGGCGCAATGACGACGGGTACTCTCCTAGTATCTGCGGTTTTTAAGATATAATCACCGCAACGGTCTTTTTTGCGCCAAGGCGTTTGCCTACCCCTGTAAATCCATCATAGTGCTTTTTATTCCCCTCTGTCAAGGTGGTTTATCACAAAAAGCCACTTTTTTAGTATATTTTTATTTTTGGGGGACTATTCGGGGTGCTTTTCGGGTAGTTTCTGCTGTTTTGGGGACGGAGCGCCTCGTAAGGCGCAGAAAACCAGAGAACCAGAAAACCGAGAACCGAGAACCGAGAACCGAGAACCGAGAACCGAGAAGCGAAGCTTCTCGTAATGCGAAGCTTGCTTCGCTATGCGTAGGTTCTCGTAATGCGAAACGTTGCTGAATTAAAACGGAAAACCAGAAAACCGAAGGTTTTCCAAATGCCAAGCTTTAGCTTGGCTATGCGTAGGGGACGGCGTCCTCGACGTCCCGCTACGGCGTTGCGGTAAAATGCGGACGCGCAATGCGCGCCCCTACTAATTGAGACGACAACCAGAGAACCGAGAACCGAGAAGCGAAGCTTCTCGTAATGCGAAGCTTGCTTCGCTATGCGTAGGTTCTCGTAATGCCAAGCTTTAGCTTGGCTATGCGTAGGTTCTCGTAATGCGAAACGTTATGCTGAATTAAAACGGAAAACCAGAAAACCGAAGGTTTTCCAAATGCCAAGCTTTAGCTTGGCTATGCGGAGCTTCTCCCAATGCCAACCGAAGGTTGGCTATGCGTTCGCCCCACCCCACCGATAACCGCCACCTGTAGGGAGCGACGCCCTCGTCGCTCCGCGGTATCATTCCAAATCAATCACCCACCCCAACCCCCAAAATCCGGTTGACATTGGAATAACCTTGCAGTATACTATCCATAGATTTTTACAGAAAGGTGGTGAGAGGTATGAACGTAACCGTTTTCTTCAGCGGCGTCGGTGTGCATCCATCCGTAAGCTGCATACACGGCAAGGAATTTACCAATGCGACGCTATGGGGGAAGTCTGCCCTTTTGCCGGTTATCTGCTCTGGTTTTGCCGTTATGCGGGATAACTGCGCCCTTTTGCGTCGTATGAACTACCTCTTGCCGCACGCTAATCCGGTCTAACCGATTCGGATTGTACTTTTGTGCCGCATAGCCCGGGTATTCATACGAATACCCGGGCATTTTTGTGCCCAAACAACAAGGAGTATACATCTATGATGAAATATATCACCACCGCCCGAATGTCCTGCACTCAAAAGACAAACGGCGGCATTTTATACCTATTGCCCGACATCCTGATTAAAATCTGCACACTCATTCCGCTCGTCTTTCTGTGGCGTGTGGTCATGTCAAGCGGCGCGGACGTGGGTATGACGATGTCCCAGATGCTGTCGTACACCTACGCGTCGGTGCTGCTCTCCGACCTGATGGTAGTAAAAACCGCCGCCACCGGCTGGCTGTCCGAGGGCGTGCTTGTCAAGCTGTACGGTCGCCCTATCTCGGTTATTGGTCAGCTCGTCGCGCAAACGGTGGGCGGCTGGCTGCCCATGCTTACCCTGTTCTCGCTGCCGATGGCGGTTGCGGCACCCCTGTTCGGGGTAAACCTAATGCCTGCAACCCCGTGGTTTTTTCTAAGCCTTGCGCTGTGTGTCAGCCTCGGCTTTGCCATCGACTTGCTGTTCGCGTGCCTGTCTATTAAGCTGCGCAACATGAGCTGGCTTATCGACCGCATCCGTGCGGCGGTTGTCGCACTCTTTTCCGGTACGGTCATCCCCATTCGGCTGCTGCCGCTGGGTATTGGCGAAGCGATAAAATACCAGCCGTTTGCGTGCCTGGGCGGCGCGCCGCTTACCCTGCTTGTGGGCACGGCAAACCCCTTTGATGTGCTTGCCTTACAGGCGGTATGGAACCTGATTTTATGGCCTTTGGCACTGCTTATCTTTAAAAAATCACAGGAGGGGATGGTCAGCTATGGCGGGTAATTTTAGCACAAAACACTTCATTAAGCTGTACGGCATTGCCGCCAAGCTTGACCTTGCGTGGCTTCTGCGCGACACAAAATACGCCCTTGCGGCAATTGCTGCAGATATGCTCTCGAACCTTTCTGCCGTGTCTGCCGTGTACTTAATCGCCCTGCGGTTTGGCGGCATTGGCGGCATGAGCACCGACGAGGTGCTGTTTATGCTGGCGTATTCCACACTCATTACCGGCGTGTTTATCCTGTTTGGGGCAAACAACAACATCCACATCAGCCGTATCATCGGGCGCGGGCAGCTGGAGCATATGTTTATTCAGCCCCTGTCCATAAAAACGCAGCTGTTTACCTGCGGCTTTTGCCCGTTTACGGGGGGCAGCAACTTTGTGGTGGGCTGTATCCTGCTCGCGATTGCCGCCGGTCGGCTGAACCTATCCATAACGGTTGGGTGGGTACTTTTTTTGGTGGCGAATGTGCTGGTCACCATGACGATTATCGTCGCCCGCTCCTACCTTGTGGCAACGGCGGCGTTCTACGCACCCACCGAGGCGGAGGAGATCTCTGCTACCGCCATCGAGGGCACCTGGCTGCTCAGCACCTTCCCCCTCTCGGGCATGCCTCGCGTGTTGCAATTCTCGCTAATCACCCTGCTGCCCGAGGGGCTGATGGCATGGTTTCCGTCGCTGTGCCTGCTGGGCAAGCCGCCTATGAATCTGCCTGTGTTCTATCCCATGGCGTTTGCCCTCATTCTAGCGCTAATTGCGTCTTACTTTTTTAGAAAAGGACTGAACTACTATGTTACTAAAGGCTCAAACCGATACCTGCCTTACGGATTTCGCCGTTAACGCCTGCCATGTGACCAAAACCTTTTCGCAGTGGCAGCGTTCCGGCTCCGCCAAGAGCATTATAAAAAACCTGATTAAGCCCGAAAAGCGGGTGATTACCGCACTGGACGATGTGTCGTTCGGCATTCGCGGGGGAGAATTTGTCGCCTATGCGGGACCAAACGGCGCGGGCAAAAGCACCACGATGAAGCTGCTTTGCGGCATGCTGCTGCCCAATTCGGGCTCGCTTTCGGTGCTTGGGCTGTCGCCCCACACCCAGCGTGTGCCGCTCATGCGCAAGCTTGGTGTGCTGTTTGGCAACCGCACCGAGCTGTGGTGGGATCACCCCATCATCCAAAGCTTTGAGTGGAAGCGCGTGGTGTGGGATATCCCCCTCCCGCTGTACGAAAAAAACCTCGCCATGGTCACCGAGCTGCTGGATATCGGCGGGCTGCTTAAAACGTTCGCGCGGGAGCTAAGCCTCGGTCAGCGCATGCGCTGCGATCTTGCAATGATGCTGCTGCACAGCCCGCAGGTCATCCTGCTCGACGAGCCGACCCTCGGGCTTGACGTGGTGGCAAAGCGGCAGATGATTGACTTTTTAAAGACCATCAACCGCGAAAACGGCGTCACCATTCTGGTAACCAGCCACGACATGGACGATTTGGAGGAGATGGCGCAGCGCATCTTAATGGTGTCCGACGGCAAGGTAGCCTTCGATGGCGGCTTTGCCGCCCTGCGCGACATCACCGGCAGCCCCACACGGGTGTCGGTGACCATGGGGGACGGTCTGCCCCCCGCACTGCCCAACGCCTTACTGATCGGCAGCGAAAACGGCGTGTATGAATACGACATAGACCTTGCGACCCTGCCCGTAACCGCGCTTTTGCACCGACTGTCAGAGACGGCGGGCGTTCAGGACGTGGAGATTAAGAAGGCGCCCATCGAGCAGGTCATCGCCACCCTATACCGCCGCTGGAACGCGGGCTGATTGTCTGCAATGCACGACCACTTTCTATTATACTAATACCAAAACAGAGAACCCGCGGCGCAAAAAGCGCGGCGGGTTCTCTGCGTTGAAAGCAATACTTATATACCAATCCCATTTGAACGAGTGCCACCTTTGCCCGGGTAGCGTCCTTTTCCCATCTTTGTAATCCACATACCGTCTTGGTAAGAAACGCTGTCAAGAATCATGCACCGTGTTTCAAACAGAATTTGTACCTGAACAATATAACCCAAATGCCTAAAGGACTTCATGCACTTCTAATACCTGCGCTTACTGTTTGCCACAAATACAATTGCCCCCACCAGCACCGCCGCAAGCACCCCAAATAGAATCCATTGTTGCATACCGTAGCCGCCTGTTCTTGATGTATTGGGTACAGACGGCTGATTGCCGTTTTGAGTATCCCTGCCGCCGCCCTGTGCGGGCTGTGCCTCTGGGGATATGCCGTCTGTTTCTGTGCCGCCAAACGCGCCAAACTGCATATTCCCCATGCGCCCGCCCATCCGGGTAAACAGGGTAAGCTGTTCCTCGGTAATACCAAGGGCAAGCAACTGTTCCTTTGCCTCGTCGGTTATGCTGCCGCCAGCCGCCTGCACAATCTCCATCGCCTTGGCAAGCGTCTCGAAATCAGGCAGGTCCGCGCCGCCAAACATCCCGGGCATCCTATCACCCTGCGTGCCTTCGGTGTCGGTACCGTCTCGGTCAAATCCGCCCTGACGCATGCCCGCGCCCATCGAGCCGAGGGTGCTCAGGCTAATCCCCGCCGCATCAATCAGCGCATCGGGGTTTTGGGTCTGTCCCTCTGTCGTACTGGGTATCGTGCCGTCAAGCTGACCCTGTATGCTCTCGGCGCGCAGCACGCCCAACGTCTGAAACGTCTCTACCGCTGCTTGGTACTGCTCATAGGTGCAAAAGGCGGTGGGGTCGTTTTGCACGTAGGTACTGATGATTGCATTCAGCTCGTTAATCTTCGCTTCGAACCTTCCGTCCGCAAAATACTCGTCGATCAGTGCTTGCAGGTAGCTGTGGTACCGCGCAAGGTACTCCTCGTTTTCAAACAGCTTTGCGATCATCGGGCGCGCGCTCAGCTCCACCCCGCTTACCGGCGTATCGATGGGAAAGTTGATGACAGTACCCGCGTCGCCGCTCTGAAAGCCGCCCCACGCAAGGTTATAATCCCACGGCAGCATGGTAAGCTTGCCATCCCGCTCATACAGGTAGTAGTTCTGCGCCATACTCGACGAGTAGCTGTCCAGATTCACCGACACGGTGTGTGCGCAAAGATAACGCAATATCGCGTCCACATCAAAGTAGGTTTCCAGGTCCTGCCCCTCACTAAGCGCCTTTAGCGCCGTTACCACCCGCTCATAGTCGCTGTCGGTGCCCTTGCCCACCACATTATTAAAGATGGCGCTGTAGCTGCTCACATCGTCGTCGTTATACTCCAGCGTTCCACCCGAGCTGTTGCCCCTGCCGCCCATGCCGCCGCGACCGCCAAAGTCCGTGTTCTGCTCGCTTTCGGCTTCGTCAGCCGGCTGCGATGGTACTTGTCCATCCTCCGGCGGGGGTTGTGTCGGTGTGTCGCCGTCGGGGCTTAGCGGGGTCTGACCGTTCGGCGGAGCGGTT
The DNA here is from genome assembly GCA_023413185.1 of Bacillota bacterium. Lineage (GTDB taxonomy): Bacteria > Bacillota > Clostridia > Oscillospirales > Ruminococcaceae > Acetanaerobacterium. The sequence continues at coordinate 15,827 of JAEZQD010000015.1, read as the reverse complement.
GCTTCCCCGCTGCCCTCGTCGGACGGAGTGGCTGCGTCCCCCTGCCGCGACGGTCGTTGACCCATCTGGGGGAATGCGCCGCCTTGCGCCTCGGGCTGGGTTGCGGCGTTGCCGACGCTCTGCGCATCGGTGTTGTTATCGGGTCTTGTATTCTGTGCGCCGAGGTTGTTCATGCCTGCGCCGCCGCCCATATCCATGCTTTTTACGTTGTACAGCATGCCCGAGGTATCGCCGAACACCCGCTGCTCGTAGCTGTCGTTGTACAGCTCGACGGCAAGATACAGCCCCCAGTTCTGCCCGTTTACCGAGATATTCGAGAATCCGAAGCAGGGCGCGTCCACCCCCGCCTCTGCCATCAGCTCGTATGAGACATACTCCTTCATGTAGGTGTAGTCGCCCAACATGTTGTTCACCACAAGGCTTTGCAGCCCAAAGCAGGTCTGCCCGTCGATGTACTTGTCAAAGGTGATGCGAAAGCTGTACCGGTCGCTGTCTGAGGATGCCACCTGCGACAGGCTGGAGTTGCCCTTGGGGCGGATGCCCACGTTATGAAACGTCGTACCGTTCACCACCACATCCGCCATAATAAACTCTTCCGCCGTGGCGTTATCCAGCATCGTTTGCCAGTCGGTCTCGTCGGCGATGATATCGATGCTGATAACCTCCTCGCCAAACACGCGGGTGACGTATTCCGGCTGCTTTTTCAGGCTGTCCACCAGCTCCCGATTGCCCGATAGCGCCACAAGCGTCATGCTTGCGGCAAGCGCCAGACACACCGCGACGGCAACCAGTATGTTTATCTTTTTACTTTTTATCATAACAAGTGACCTCAACTTCGCTTTTTTCGGGGTGCACCCGTTTATGCGGTGTACTCGCCGTTGTAGCTGACCAGCACCGCGTTGTGCACGCCCTTTACCGCCATCAGCTCATTGACCACCTGCGCGCTCATCTCTTTCAGCCGCACCTCCACCGTAAGCTCGATGCCGCTGTGCGACACGGTCTTTGCCTTGACCAGATGCTTTTTGGTTTTATCCTTTATCATGGCAAGGGCGTCCTGCTCCGCCTTGTCGTCGCCCAGGCTCAGCACAATGATGTAGGGGGTGTCGCCGCTCCTTTTGTTTACAAAAACAACCAGCACCACGCCGATAAAGACCGAGCCAATGACAGCAAGCGGAATCAGCCCCGCGCCGATGACAATGCCCGCCGAGATTGCCCAGAACAAAAACGCGATATCCAGCGGCTCCTTTACCGCGGTGCGAAAGCGTACGATGGACAATGCGCCCACCATACCAAGCGACAGGATGATGTTGGAGGTTACCGCTAAAATAATCAGCGTGGTGATCAGCGTCATTGCCATAAGCGAAACGCCAAAGCTTGCCGAATACATCACGCCCGCAAACGTCTTTTTATACACAAAAAAGATAAACAGACCCACCGCGAACGAGAGCACCATCGCAAGCCCCGCATCCAAAAACGAAAACTCCGCCGCCTTCTCTAAAAAACTGCTCTTAAAAATATCACTAAACGTCATAACAAAACCATTCCTTTCTATTGTTCCGTATCAAAGGCACAAAACGCCCTGAATACAGCAGTCCTGGCAGGCTAACCCATGCGCGCCGCCGCGTATTTTGAAAATGCCGCCGCTTGGCGGCTGGATAACGTGGTAACCCCGCGGATAAGCTCGGGCAAAAACCCGTCGTACTTCACCTCAAGAATTATCACGCCCGGTATTGGTACGGTAATCGGATGAGGGCTGAAAAACTGCGACACATCCGTCCCCCTGCGTAGGTCGCTGTCGATGGTAACGCGCACGTTGCCCGCTTCAAATACATACGCCTCGCGTTTGTAGTCCACCAAATTTTTAGGGCGCAGCAGCTCGTACCGCATCTTTGCATACAGCTCCATACAAAGCGGGTCGCCGTTTTGCTTTAATACGTCTGACTCGCCGAGCAGCAATGCCGCGCACTCCGCGGCTGTGATTATTGCGCTTTGCTTGTAGCACAGCCCTGCCCGCTTGCTCTTTTTCTCAAGCCGAATAAATGAGGTGTCGCCGTTGTAATACCGCAGTCGAAACTTCTCCCTTTCGGCTACGCCGTCGAGCTTTTCGCGCAGCGCCTTATCGCCGTAGTTGTCAAAATACAGGCTCATAATGCGGTAGCCGCCCCCGTTTACCGCGTTTTCGTCCGGCATTGCCACCTGCGACAAACGGGCGCGCAGCTGCAGGTAGTCGGCGTAGTTGATGCGGTGCTTCTTTTCGTGCCGTCCGGTGCCGTTCATCTGTCATCCCCCCTCTCGATTATGCTACAGAAATAACGCGCCGTACTGCCCCTTACCTTGTTCATACGGTTTGCTCCTTTGCGCTGGTTTCGTGTTGTTGCCATCATACCCGTTCAACGTGAACCCTCGATATAGCCAGTGTAAATAGAATATAAATAAACCCCAAATAAATTTCAGAAAACTTCTTAGAGCTTCTGCTGTCTGCCACCCGATGCCATTATAAGCAATCTTCTTACGCAACAAGGCCCGCTCGGCATGGCTTTTACCATGCTAAGCGGGCTTACCGTCACCGTACTATCCTTTTGCGCTATGCCTGCTTCTACTCGTCCAGATAATAGCGCACCTTGCCCTTGGTGCTGTTTTTGTACTCAATCGCCTCGGTGGGGCAGGCACAGATGCACGCCATGCAGTGGGTGCAGTCGTTTCCCCAAACCGGCTTGCCGCCACGCAGCGTGATGTTTTTTAGCGGGCACAGTGCCGCGCATTTTGCGCAGGAGATGCAGGCGTCTGTGACCGCAAAGCCCTTAGCGCTTACCACAAACGGGTAGAACACGCGGTTTGTTACGGCGCTTTTAAATCGGTCATTTGCAGTGATTCTGCTATTCGGCAAGGGTTTTTGCTCCTTAATCGTGTGTGCAAGCTCGGTTAGCACCGGGTTTGCCCGGGCAATGATTGCATCCGCCTCCTTCTTATCGGGCGCGTGGTAGATGGCGATATAGTTCTCGGGCATCACCACCCCCGAAAGCCCCATAAACGCAAGCCCCTTTTTGTCGCACAGGCGTTTGGCGTACCTTGCCGCATTCCCCACACTGTCGCCGCAGGTGAGGATGAAATACGCCTTGCGATTGCCCGAAAACGCGGTGGCGCGTATCTGCTTTTCCACCACGCGGGGGATGCGCCACGCGTAGACAGGGCACACAAACACAAGCGGCGTGTCCGAGCAAACAGGCGCGGTGTCGCCGTTGCGCATGTGCTCATTGAGCGACAGCACGGTATCCCCCGTCACCGACGCAATCAGCCGCGCCGCATACCGGCTGTTACCGGTACCGCTGAAATACAAAACCATATCGGGTGCTCCTCTCTGTTTTTGGGTGGGGTCTATGGGGGGATCGCAAAGAAATTTTCCCAGTACACCCGCAGGCACCGCGCTCGACCGCCTCGCGCCATCGATAAACCTCAGCCGTAGGTGGCGGCGTCCACGACGCCCCGGGGTATCGCGCCGGTGACATACAGACGATGAAAATGATATTTTTGGGATACTCAGTAGAAAACGGTCTTGACCGTTCCGTTTTTTATCGCGGGGGGTTAAATGATATACCTATTTATACTGGTCGAGCACGGAGCGACTAGTAAGGCGCAGAAAACCAGAGAACCAGAGAACCGAAGGTTCTCGTAATGCCAACCGTAAGGTTGGCTATGCGTAGGTTCTCCTAATGCCAACCGTAAGGTGGGCTATGCGAAGGTTAAGATAGAGCCGAGAAGCGAAGCTTCTCGTAATGCCAACCGTAAGGTTGGCTATGCGCTGCAAACCTTGCCGCACAATAGTATCACCTTTGCCATTTTACTCTTTCCTCCGCTTGTCAGCTCAGTTCGTCGAGCGTGCAGCGGTAGGCGGGAATAAACTGGGTAAGGAATACCTCCACCTCGGGCAGCGGGCTCTGGCGCAGCGCGCGCAGGGTCGCCTCCTTGGCGGTTTTAAACTCGCCGTTGCCCGCGCACTCCTCCTCCATGCACTTGATTAGGGCGGAAAGCTTATCCGCCGCCTTCACAAGTGCCATCTCCTCGGTGGTCTCGTCCGGCTCAAGCAGTGCGGTGTAATCGGGCTGCAGATCGTCGGGCAGCATGGCGGTAAGACGGCTTGCGGCGTGGTGCTCTACATTCTTATACGCGCCGCGAATCTCGTCGTTTAGGTACTTTACGGGGGTGGGCAGGTCACCCGTAATAATCTCGGGCGCGTCGTGGTACAGCGCAAGCAGCGCAACCCGCCCGCAGTCCACACTGCCTGCAAAGCGCCGGTTGCGTATCACCGCCAGCGCGTGGGCGATTACCGCCACATCCAACGTGTGCTCGCTTAAGCTTTCGGGGCGGCTGTTGCGCATCAGCCCCCAGCGGTTGATGTATTTCATGCGGGACAGCATGGCAAAAAATCCGGTCTTCATCGGGCGATCGCTCCTTTTGCTGTGTGTTTTTTCCATTGTACCGCAACGGGCGGCAGCTTGTCTATACAGAACAAAAGCGCGCGCCTGAGCGCAGGAAATATGCCGATTGCTTTCTCTGTCTTGTATTTTGTGTGCGCCGTTGCTATAATCTCATTAAATGTTCGTCTGCCTGTTCTGTTTTGTGTTTTGCCGCGGCAGACATGAAACATCCGTTTATGCATAAGCTATTATCCTATGCCTTGTCTTATTATCACAATGGGGGTGCCATTCTGCTTTGGGCAACAAGATCATGCCGCCGGTCTATTCCCAGATTGCGCTGGACATCGCTCTGCGCATCGCGCGGGGCGATTTAGAGGAAAACACCAAAATCTACGGGCGTTCAGTCATGTCGTCGGAATACGGCGTCTCGCCAGAAACCATCCGTCGGGCAATGAAGCTGCTTGAGGATATGAATATCGTCGAGGTAAGGCAAAACAGCGGCGCGCTCATTCGTTCCGCGCAAAAGGCAAAGGAATACGTGGAGCGGTTCGGCAGGCAAAACGACATCCGCACCCATCAAAAGAAGCTCGCCGAGCTGCTCGCCTCCCAGCAGGCGATGAACGGGCAGATTGCCGAGGTGGTCAACTCGGTAATCCACATCAACGAGCACTTTTCGCAGTCCAACCCGTTCCCCAACTATGAGGCGGAGGTCTGCGAGGGCGCCGCCGTTATCGGGCGCACACTGGGGGATATGATGTTTTGGCAAAAAACCGCCGCAACGGTCATCGCCATCCGGCGGGACGACCGCATCATCCTCTCCCCCGGTCCCTATGCGGTGCTACAGGCTGGGGATGTGGTTATCTTTGTGGGCGACGCAAACAGCGCACAGGCGGTAACCGACTTTTTGTCGCAGTAGCCGCGCGTCACCCCCTTTTGGTGGATGGCAGACAGATTTGCGACGCGATCACGATGTATTAAGGAGCAAAAAGCAGGGCGGCTCAGCCCTCTGTTTTTTGCTCTTTTCTATTTGTATAGTATTACAGCATCGTTTGTATACTTCAAGTAAATTTTGTGAAGCATAACTGTTGACTCCCTGCATTTGGGGCTGATTCGCCCCAAAACGACGCGGTTTCTTACCGCTTTATGACGGTCATTGTTTTGACATCTGACAACTTGCATGATAAGATTAAGTTGTTTATTGCAGCAAAATCAAGTTAAGAAGGAGCATGCTATGATACGATTTGAACATGTGAGCAAACGCTACGGCAGCGCCACAATCCTTGACGATATCAGCTTTGAGATTAAGGCGGGGGAATTTGCGGTGTTTATCGGTCCCAGCGGTTGCGGCAAAACAACCACACTCAAAACCATCAACCGCCTAATTGAGCCGGACAGCGGCCGCATCTTTATTGACGGCAAGGACGTCACCGAGCAAAATCCCGTTGAACTTCGGCGCACCATCGGCTATGTCATTCAGCAGATTGGACTTTTCCCCAACATGACGGTAGAACAAAACATCGCGGTGGTGCCCAAGTTGCTTAAATACCCCAAAGAGAAGTGGCAGCAGATTGTAAAGGACCTGCTGGCACTGGTTGATATGCCCTATGAGGAAAACGCGCACAAATACCCCTCCGAGCTGTCGGGCGGGCAGCAGCAGCGCATTGGCGTACTGCGCGCCCTTGCCGCTTCGCCCCCCATTGTGCTGATGGATGAGCCCTTTGGCGCGCTGGACCCCATTACCCGCGACTCGTTGCAGGACGAGGTAAAGCGCATCCAGAAAAAGCTTAAAAAAACCATTGTGTTCGTCACCCACGATATGGAGGAGGCGCTGCGCCTTGCGGACACCATTGTGTTTATGAACAACGGAAACATCGTGCAAATGGCGTCCCCCGAGCAGATGCTGCGAGACCCCGCCGACGACATCATAAAGAGCTTTATGGGCAGGCATATGAAGAACGACGAAACCCCCGACCTGCTGGCAGAGGACTTTATGCGCACCAAGGTGCTTAAGGTACCCCACAACCGCCATACCCTTGAGTGCATCGAGATGATGAGCCGACGGGACGTTAACTCCCTTATCGTACTCGACGACGATACCGACACCTATATTGGCACCGTGTCCATCGACACGATTAAGCAGCAGGGCAAGGCGGGGCGCGAGATTGGTGAGCTGGTAAGCACCGAGACCCCCACCATCCACCGAAAGGCGGACGCCCGAGAGGCGTTCGAACTGCTGGTATCCTCCTCTACCCATTACGTTGTGGTGCTTAACGATAACAACACCGTCGCGGGGCTGATTACTCGTACCAGTACCGCCAAAGCAATGGGAGAGGCGTTGTGGGGTGAGCTGCCGTCATGACCTTTTTTGAATTTATACAAACAAGCTACCCGGATATCCTAAAAAGCGTCCTGGAGCACATCCGGCTGGTGACTATTTCGGTGCTTGTGGGCATTGTGGTATCCATTCCGCTCGGCATTCTTTTAACCCGCAATAAGCGCTTGGCAAGCATCGTGCTTGCGCTGGCGGGCGTGGTGCAGACCATTCCCGGGCTTGTGATGCTGGGCTTTGTGCTCATCTTACTCGGCATTGGGCTGATCCCGGCGCTGGTGGTGCTTTCGCTGTACTCCATTTTGCCGATCCTGCGCAACACCTATACCGGTATTATCGAGGTGGAGCCCAGCCTTATCGAGGCGGCGCGGGGTATTGGTATGAGCGGTACACAGATCCTGTTTGGGGTACAACTGCCCCTTGCGCTGCCTACCATCGTCAGCGGCATACGCATCTCTGCGGTGTACATCGTAAGCTGGGCTACCCTTGCGGGGCTTATCGGCGCGGGGGGCTTAGGCGACCTGATTTGGACGGGGCTTGCGTCGTACAACACCAACTATATCCTGTCCGGCGCGATTCCGTCGGCGGTGCTCGCGTTCTTAATCAGCGGGCTGGTGGGGCTTTTTCAAGACCTGATTACCCCCAGGGGATTAAGGAGGAAGCGCGCATGAGTAATCTAATGCCTTATATCCTCGAGCATATGGCCATTGTTGCCATCGCCACCGCCGTATCCGCGGCGCTGGGTATTGTGCTGGGCGTGCTTGCGTACTGGACAAAGTTTGCTGGCACGTTCATCCTATGGCTGGTCGAGATGATTCAGACCATCCCCTCCCTCGCCCTCTTAACCATTTTAATGATTGCCTTCGGGCTTGGCAACCCCACGATGATTATCGGTCTTGCGCTATACGCGCTGTTGCCCATTGTGCGCAACACCTACACGGGCCTTTCCTCCATCCCGCCACATATCAAGGAGGCGGCGCGTGGCATGGGTATGAGCAGGTTGCAGCGTCTGTTCAAGGCCGAGCTGCCCCTTGCGTTCCCGCTCATCTTTGCGGGGCTTAAGATTGCGGTGGTCAACTCCCTTTCCATTGCCGTTATGGGCGTGCTCATCGGCGCGGGAGGCCTCGGCTACCCCATCTACCGCGGCATCCAGCAACGCAATTTAGAGCGCATTGTTACGGGTGCAGTGCCTGTTGTGCTGATGGCGCTGGTGTTTGATTACGGTATGTCGTGGGTGGAAAGACGCCTTGTAAGGCGCGCACAAAAATAGGCTTGGCTCACGGTACAATTAAAGTCGTACGCGGCGGGGCGGCGCGGACGGTTGCGTCCACCCCCCTTCCTTGACACATATATAGCATACAGAAAGGGTTGGTTTGATATGAAACGAACAAAACGATTTGCGGGGCTGCTCCTCGCACTGATTCTTACGGCAGGACTGCTACTGTCCTCCTGCGGCACCGGCAGCACGGTTACCATCGGCACCAAGGATTTTGGCGAGAACATTGTACTGGGCGAGATGTTTGCTCAGCTGATTGAACAGCACACCGACCTAAAGGTAAACCGCAAGTTGAACATGGGCGGCACCTTCGTGTGCTTTGAGGCGATTAAAAACGGCGGCATTGACATCTACCCCGAGTACACCGGCACCGGACTGACCGCACAGCTGAAGATGGATGTCATCACCGACCCGGACGAGGCGTACCGCGTGGTGTCCGAGGAGTTTAAAACGCAGTTTGGCGTAACCTGGCTTGAGCCCTTTGGCTTTAACAACACCTACACCCTTGCCGTTACCGACGCGGTATACCAGCAGTACGGCGTAGAGACCTACAGCGACCTTGCCGAGATTAGCGAGAACCTGGTATTCGGCGCGGAGCATGAGTTCTTTGACCGTCAGGACGGCTTTGACGGACTGGTTGAGTTATATAACATGACCTTTAAGGGCGAGCCGAAGAAGATGAACGTCTCCTTAAAGTATCAGGCTATCGGCAGCGGCGACATGGACGTGACCGACGCCTTTGCCACCGACGGTCCCATCAAGCAGTACAACCTCAAGGTGCTAAAGGACGACCTGAACTTCTTCCCGCCCTACTACGCGGCGCCGATTATCCGCACCGAGACACTAGAGAAGCACCCCGAGCTTGAGGGCGTACTGAATATGCTTGCGGGGCAGATTGACGACGCGGCAATGACCGAGCTCAACTACAAGATCGATGTGGAGGGACAGGAGGTCGAGGCGGTCGCCAAGGCGTTCCTGCAGGCCAGGGGGCTGCTGGACTAACCGCCCCCACCTCCGCACTATAGTCAAAACAAAGGGAAGAACCCCCTCACCCGGGGGTTCTTCCCTTTATGCTAAAATGAACAATCCACAGGCTAACCGCGCCTGTTTTACAGGGCGGTATTACGCCTTTATGCCCTCTGTCAGCAGCCGCACTACCGCCACCGCCTGCTGCTTTAGGTCAAGCTCGGGGTAGCGGATGCACCACTCGTACACCACACCGCGAAACGCCGTAATAAAATGGCGCGAAAGCTCCTCGGGCGGCAGAACGCTTCGCAGCTCGCCCCGCTCTATGCCCTGTGCAATCGTCTCATATAACAGGGTGTAAACCTCCCTGCCGTAGCCCTTTACCGCCTGCATATCCATGTCTTTGGCAAGCATAAGCTGGTAAACCTTGCAGAGGTTGTCCCGACCGATGGTATCCGATAGCACGTCGGCTATCTTGCCGGTCAGGGCAAGCAGCCTATCGCAGGCAGGCATGTCGGGGGGCAGACCGTCTGCATACGCGCGGTACTCTGCGTCGCAGCGCGCGGCGTTGCGCACAATCAGCTCGCCGATGAGCGCATCCTTGGAGGGATAGTGCACATAAAACGCGCCCTTACACACCCCCGCCGCTTTGGTGATGTCCTCCACGCTCACATTGGTATAGTCCTTTTTCAAAAACAGCTGCTCGGCGCACTCAAGCAGCCTTAATTTGGTTTTCGCGCCCTGTTTTTTTCTATTATTTAAGCGTTTTTGTTCCATTTTTTTCATCCTTATATTGCTTCCCGCAGATTGGTAAGGTATAATAACTATGTATAATGACCCGGGTCACCACTTTCGTTTAATGCCTTATTATAGCATGCCACGTCTTTTAACTCAACCGGGTCTTGGCGCGAATTCACCCCCCTACGGCGGCGTGCCGCTCAGCAGGGGTGCGAAAAATGTATGACACAGGAAAACGTAAAAGCAATTAGGAGGAAATAAACATGAGCAAAACACTGCCAAACCGCATCGTATCGGTTTTATTAAGCCTGTGCCTGGTGCTTGGGCTGGTTACCACCGGCACCCCCCTGGGGGTAATGCCCACGCTACACGCGGCAACGACCCATGATATCAACAGCAGCCCTCTTGATATATTTGACTCGGGCGACTATATTGTCACCGGCAGTACAATTACGAATTATATCACTGTTGCAGGTACATCTGGAACTGTAAACATCACACTTGAGAATGTAACAATCACCGCTACTACAACCCCCCTTGCCATTGATTCTGGCGCAACAGTAAACCTAACGCTGCTGGGTAACAACACCCTGCAGTCTTATGACTATGCCGGCATCTATGTTCCAGAGGGTGCCACGCTCAACATCACACCCCAAAGCACCGGCACACTCACCGTCATCGCCAACGATGCGCCCGCCATCGGGGATGACATGGGCTTACCTTCCGGCACTATTACCATAGGCGGCGGCTCCGTCTATGCCCAGCGCTACGGCTCCGGCACGCCCGTTATCGGCAGTAGCTCGGGCGGAAGCGGCATCACCATCACCGGCGGCTCGGTTTCTGCCAACGACGGCATGGGTTCTCCAGGCCTCATAACCCCCGCGCCCACCAACAACACCAACCCGGTATACAAAATCATTGTCACCCTTTCCGGTGTGTCAACCGCAACCCCTGTCACCTACTCGGTGGATAGCGGCGCGTCCATCAACGCCGTAACCGACGATGAAGGCAACCTGTTCCTGTGGCTGCCTGCGGGCGAACGCAGCCTTGCGGTCACAGCAAACGATAAAATCTACACCGCAAGCGTTACGGTTGCAGCCCACAACGATAACTACGTAATAGCATATGCTCCCCCCACCGTCACACCCTCCCACATCTCGCTAAGCGGTGGCACCGACGGCAAATACAAGATAGGCGACACCGTCACCGCCACGTGGAACAACACGACAGGTGGCGACAACAACAGTAACATTGATAGCGTCACCGTGGATTTCACCGCATTCGGCGGGGGAAACGCAGTAGCGGCGACTGAAAACTCCGGCACATGGACGGCAACGCATGAAATCACGGCAGGCAGCATCAACAACGCCACTAACTGCAACGTTAGCGTAACGGCAACCGACAACCAAAGCCGTACTGCCACCGCCACCGGCACAACAAACGCCCGGGTGGACACCATTGCCCCTACCGTCACCGACGGAGCAATCTCCATTACCGGGGCAACCGGCAACGGCGGTGCATTCAAAGTGGGCAACACCGTCACCGCCACGTGGAATAACACCGCAGTCGGCGACAACAACGAAGATATTGCCGCCGTCACCGTAGACTTCAGCGAGTTTGGCGGGGGGACTACCGTAGAAGCCACCCCAAGCTCAGACACCTGGACGGCGACCTATTTCGTCGCATCGGGCAGCATCAACAATGTATCGAACCGCAACATTAGCGTTACCGCAACCGACCAATGCGGCAACAAAACCACCACCGCCGACACGACAAACGCGACGGTGGATAATCAGCTACCCATCGTCACTACGGATAACGTTGCCGTCAGCGGTGCAACCGGTCCGGGCGGGCTGTTCATAACGGGCGACACCGTCACCGTCACATGGAATAACACGGCAGGCGGCGACGGCAATACCGATATCGCCGTCGTCACCGCAGATTTCTCCGCGTTTGGCGGCGGGGCTGCGGTAAGTGCGACCAACGATTCCGACACTTGGATGGCGACCTACACCTTAGCGGCAGGCAGCATCAATGCCACAAACCGCAGCGTGGTTCTTACCGTTACCGACACCGTCGGCAACCGTACTACATATACAAAGACCCCGGGCTCAGATGTTAACAACACCATAATGGTTGTAACAAACGGCAACATAACCATCACCGAGGCAGGCGACTACACCGTAATGGGCACGACCACCGCAAATACCATCACGGTAAACTCAAACATATCGGGTGCCGTAAACCTTACGCTTGAGGACGTGAGCATCGACGTTTCGGCTGTAGATAGCAAAACCGCCCTCTTGGTAGGCACAGGCAGCACGGTAAACCTAACGCTTACCGGCAATAACACCCTAAAGAGCGGAGTCGGCCGCGCTGGTGTACAGGTTCCCAGCGGTGCTACGCTTGTGATAATGGAAGAAAGTGACGGCTCGCTGAATGCCACCGGCGGCAATTTCAGCGCGGGTATCGGTGGGGTAGTCGGCAGCGGGGTGGGCGCAATCACCGTAAACGGCGGCACGGTTACCGCAACCGGCGGCAATATGGCAGCAGGCATCGGCGGCGGCTACAACGGCGCGGGTGGTACTATCACCGTCAATGGCGGCACCGTTACCGCTGCGGGCGTCGGCGGCGGCGCGGGCATCGGCGGCGGTTACAACGGCGGTGCAGGCACCATTGTCATCAACGATGGCACCGTGAATGCGACAAGCGGCGGCTATGCGGCGGGTATTGGCGGTGGCAGCGGCGGTACCAGTGGCAGCATAACCATAACCGGCGGCACCGTAACGGCAAGCGATCCGTCTTATAACGGTGCGGGCATCGGCGGCGGCTACCAAAGCGCGGGTATTACCATATCGATCACAGGCGGCAATATCACCGCAACCAGTGCGGGCAACGGCGCGGGCATCGGCGGCGGGCAGAACGGCACCGTCGCATCCATTACCATTTCAGGCGACACCACTGTTGTGAACGCAACCGGCGGCTCTACCGCGGCGGGCATCGGCGGCGGCTGTGAAGGCGCGTCCGGCACCGTCACCATCTCCGGCGGTACCGTTACCGCCTTTGGCGGTTCAGACGCCCCGGGCATCGGCAACGGCGCGTACTGCGCCAGCGACAGCGGCAGCGTGTCCATATCGGGCGGCACGGTTACCGCAACCGGCGGCAACAGCGGCGCGGGCATCGGCGGCGGCAGTTTTTCCTCGGGCAACGGCATTGGCAGCAGCGTAACCATATCCGGCGGCACCGTCACCGCAAACGGCGGCAGCGACGGTGCGGGCATCGGCAGCGGTAGAAGCGGAACACACCGCGGCGTCCTTATTGACGGCGGTACGGTAACCGCAACCGGCGGCTATTACGCCGCGGGCATTGGCGGCGGCTTCAACGGCAATAGCGGTTCCGTTTCCATTTCCGGCGGCACCGTCACCGCAAACGGCGGAGACAGAAGCGCGGGCATCGGCAGCAGCTACATGGGCGCGGGCGGCACCCTTGCCATTTCTGGCGGCACGGTAACCGCAACACGCGGCAGTGATGCCATTAACGACCTTGGCGAGGGCTTGTTCGGCAGCTTCGGCTCGATCACCATCACCGGCGGCTCGGTTAAAGCAAATTCGGTCAATCCCCAACCCACCAACGGCACCAACCCCGTCTACTGCATAGCCGTAACCACAGGCAGCCTTGCTAGCGAAGCAACGGTTGAGTATAAGGTCGATGCGGCTGCTTACAGCCAAATTACCACCCACCCCGACGGCAAGCTCTACCTGTGGCTAACGCCGATTTTGCACCAGATTTCTGTCAAACACAGCGGAACTGAGTATTCGTCGGCTATTGGTATTACATCCGAGAACGATAACAGTATAACGCTTCTGCTAGCGCGCGAATTCAGTCTTTCCTTTGACACCGCCACCTACAACGGCTCGCCTATTCCCTATGCGGGCACGGTTTCTGCAACACCCGAATTGGGTGGTAGTGAGCATCCCATATACTATTATTATACTTCCGCGTCTGACCGCGCGGAAATGACAGGCGGAACTCTCTCTGCACCCGTAAACGCGGGTACCTACTATGTCATAGGACTTGTAACGCCAACCGCCACCCACGGCGCAGTATACGCATACGCAACCATGACCATAGATAAGGCGACGCAGGTCGCACCCGATAACGCCGTAGTAAACGACGGCGCGAACACCTTTGACTTTACACTCGTATCGGGCAAACCCGACCTTGCGTTGTACGAGTACTCCACCGACAACGGCGTAAGCTGGAACGATGTAACCGCTAACCCCATCAGCGTTGGCAACATAGCCATCCCTGCAGGTCATTTCCAGGTGCGCCTGAAAGGAAACGCGAACTACCTTGACGGAGACGTGCTTATAAACCCAAGCGCCTTCACCGCTACTCTCGAAGGCAGCGTCACCCTTTCAGGCACACTAAAGTTTGGTCAAACCCTCACGGCAACCGTCACAGGCGCACAATCAAATGCCGTTTTTGCATATGAGTGGAAGCGCGGCGAAGTTGTAATCAGCGGCGCGGCCGAAAGCACCTATACCCTAACGCAAGACGACATCGGCGAAACAATTACCGTTACCGTAACCGCACCCCCCTACGTAGGCAGCGTCACCGATACGACGGCAGCCGTCACCAAGGCGGACGGACCCGCGGCACCCGCGACACTTACCGTCACAGCGCTAACCGACTCCTCGGTTACCCTTAATCTAATTCCGGGCGCGCAGTACCGCAACAGCTTAGGCGCGACGATAGGCGAATGGAAGGACAGCAACGAGTTCTCTGGTCTTCCCAGCTCCACACAATACACCTTCTCGGCACGCATTAAGGAGACCGACACGCACCTTGCGTCGGACATTATCACCATAACCGCCTGTACTCGTCCCTCCACCCCCACGGCGGATAATGCCGTAATTAACTACATAAACGAAACCGTTACCTATAACAGCAGTCTGTTCGAGCTAAACACAACAAGTGACTTCACCGGCACCGCCATTGCAAACGGAGGTAGTGTAACAAGCTATATCGGCACCGACCTGTACCTGCGTGTCAAAGCAGACGGCGCCGTTCCGGCAAGTGCAGCAGTAACGGTCACGCTCCCCGGCCGCCCCGCCACGCCGAGTATCGGCAGAGTTTCCAGAACCCTCACCGCGGGCTTTGGTATAACCGCCACCGTCGAGCCGGACAGCGGCTCGCCCAAGTACCTTGTAAACGGCGGCGCGTGGCGCGATTCCGCCGAGTTTACTAACCTTTCATTCGATACTCCATACTCCTTCCAGGTGGTGTACCCCGCCACCGCAATAAGCTTCCATTCCGCGCTTTCGGCACCTGAGACCATTACCTGGACGAGTGCAGACTTTAGCGCAGGCGAAATCGCAGCTTTGCTTACCTCGGTAACCGCTCCCGCCGTGGGTGCAACAACACTCACGCTGCCTACCGTTCCGGCAGGGTACACCGTCGGTATCAAGAGCGTGTCCCCCGACACGACCACGCTTTCGACAAGCGGCACCATCACCCCGCCCGCTTCGGCTAAGACGGTAACCGTGGTGCTGACGGTAACAAGAACGTCGGACAGCAGCGAGGCGGATACCGCGGAGATTACTGTTACCATCCCCGCCAAGCGAACCTCGGGCGGCTCGAGCGGCGGCGGCTCTACAGGCGGCACAGATTCCCGCTACGTGCAGGACGAAGACATCTACACCGGCAGCGGACACACGTCGATTACCCTGACGGGCGAAGCAACCACCCTCACCGCACAGCAGGTAGGCAGCCTGATTACCCAAAACGCCACAGCGCCGATTATCATAAGGGGTGCGGGCTACACCGTCACCTTCCCCACCGGCTCAATGAGAGAAAGCTTAGGCGGCAGAAGCCTTAACCTCTCTCTGGTGTTTAACTGGGCAAGCGACCGCTACACCACCATCAAGCCCCTGGCGGGTACCGGCTTTGTGATGCTGCTCGACTTCTTACACAGCGGCGCGCTCCCCGGCACGGCAAACATCCGCGTGAATGTGGGCACCGCCTACGCGGGTAAGACGCTGTACTATTACTACTACAATCCCGAGTACAAGGCGTTTGAATACCGACAGGCAGGCGTTGT
>JAEZQD010000049.1 GCA_023413185.1 Bacillota bacterium | reverse complement strand
GAATGATTTTCGTGGTTAAAATCACCGCAGACAGTACCTGTGACTTATCGCCTGAGATTATTAGTGAACTGGATATCTCCCTTGCACCGCTTGGCATTGTTGTGGAGGATACCACCTACCACGACGGAGTAGACATCTTTCCCGCCGACGTGTTTCGCTTTGTAGACAAAGAGGGCAAGGCCTGCAAGACCTCCGCCGTAAACGTGTATGAATACGACGCGCTGTTTCGCCGATTTGCCGAGCGATACGACGCGGTTGTTCACATCAACATCGGCTCAGGCTTTTCCGCCTGCCACCAAAACGCGCGCGTCGCCGCCGAAGAGTTTGAAAACGTCTTTGTTGTCGATTCGCAGAATCTGTCGTCCGGCAGCGGTCACCTGGTATACGAGGCGGCGCAAATGGCCAAGCAGGGCGCTTTGGCAGACGACATCTGCGCACGGCTTGAATACCTTGCCCCCCGTGTGGAGGCAAGCTTTGTGATTGACCGGTTGGATTATCTCTATAAAGGCGGCAGGTGCTCTGCCCTTGCAATGCTGGGCGCGAATTTGCTGCAGCTAAAGCCCTGTATTGAGGTGATTGACGGCAAGATGACGGTGGGCAAAAAGTACCGTGGTCGGTTTGACAATTGCTTAGAGTCGTATGTTCAAGACCGCCTAAGCGGTCGCGACGACATCGTATACGAGCGGATATTCATCACCCACCCCCTGTGCACACCCGAGACGGTGCAAAAGGTACGCGAAACGGTCGCGACGCTTGCCCCGTTTGAGCAGATTATCGAGACCAACGCGGGGTGCACCGTCTCGAATCACTGCGGTCCGAACACGCTGGGTGTACTGTTTATTCGCAAATAGGTTTTTACTGAATTCATAAAGGGTCTTACGGGCGAGCTGCTTTTCACCGTAAGGCTTTTTTGTTACTTTCTTTTTCCCCGTTTATACTAATCCTGTCGGAGTACGAAATAACTATTGTTTTTGGAGGCTACGAATGACGAACCAATCCAGCAGCTGGAAGGTGAAGACCGCCGTTTTTTTGACCAGCCAGATGTTCTCGCTCTTTGGCTCGTCGGTGGTGGCATACGCCGTCATCTGGTATATCACGCTCGAGACTGAATCGTCCTGGATGATGGCGGTCAGTATCCTGTGTTCGTTTGTGCCGCAGATTATCATCTCGTTGTTTGCGGGTGTTTGGGCAGACCGATACAACCGCAAGATGATTATTATACTCGCAGACCTGTTTACTGCGGTATCCACCCTTGTTTTGGCGGTATTGTTTCTGTCGGGGTTTCGCTCGCTTGCGATGATCTTTTTCATCACTGCACTGCGCTCGCTCGGCAGCGGCGTACAGGCTCCCGCCGTATCCGCCATCCTGCCGCAGATTGTACCCATGGACAAGCTGACCAAGGTGAACGGTCTGAACAACGCGCTGTTCTCCGCGCTACAGCTGCTCTCCCCCGCTGTGGGCGGTTTGCTGCTGGCTACGGTAGGCTTTGGCGCGGCAATGTTTGTGGATGTTGGTTCGGCACTCATTGCCGTTTGCATCATGCTGTTTTTGCGTGTGTCCCTTCCCGAACGGTATAACAAGGAGCAATCCGCGCTTCGGCAGCTTGCCGACGGGGTTCGTTACACCAAAACGCATCCGCTGCTGCGCCGGTTGCTGGTTCTGTTTGCGGTGTACTTTTTCATGATTACCCCCGCGGCGTTTTTAACCCCTGTGATGATAGCCCGCAGCTTTGGTGAGGAGGTGTGGCGCCTAAGCGCAAACGAAATGGTATGGACGGCGGGCTCGCTGCTTGGCGGCGTCATTATCTCGGTATGGGGCGGATTCAAGAACAAGCTTGCCACCTTTATGCTCTCCTGCGCGGGCTTTGGCGTTACGTTTGCCCTGCTTGGCATTGCGCGAAACTTCTATTTGTATCTGTTTATTATGTTTGTTT
Source organism: Bacillota bacterium (assembly GCA_023413185.1). GTDB lineage: Bacteria > Bacillota > Clostridia > Oscillospirales > Ruminococcaceae > Acetanaerobacterium. Next base: position 2,171 of record JAEZQD010000049.1, on the reverse strand, counting down.
CGGGCATCTTCACCCCCATTGCCAGCACGGTTGAAACTGTTTTAATTCAGGAAACGGTAGAGGAAGAGATGCTGGGCAGGGTGTTTTCGATTGTGCAGATTACGGTTACCGCCTCGATGCCCCTTGGTATGCTGTTGTTCGGTCCGCTGGGCGATATGGTTCCCATCGAGTGGCTGCTGATCGCTTCGGGGTGCGTACTGGTTGTATTAAGCCCGTTTGCCCTGCTGTGTGACCCCGAACGCAGAACAAAGCATTTGCCAGAATAAAAACAGTCCCCCGCCGAGGAACGAACATGGTTCGCTTCTGCGGCGGGGGACTATTATGTATCGCTTACAGACTAATACTTTATGCTATTCGTCCTCTGTCTGTATCTTCTGAAGCTGCTCCTCATTAATGTCAGGATACGCCGACAGCAATGGAGCGATGCCGTTCTTGTTCTTTATCACACGATCGACGTAGTTTTTGGTAATCGCCACAACCGTACCCGAAAGCAGCAGTACGCCAATCAGGTTGGGGATTGCCATCAGCCCGTTAAAGGTATCCGAGATATCCCACGCAAGGCTTAGGTCCATCGTCGCGCCGACCACAATAAACAGCACAAAGATGGCGCGATAGTAGATGGTAGACTTCGAACCCAGCAGGTACTCCATCGCCTTGGTGCCGTAAAACGACCACCCCAGCACGGTAGAAAACGCAAAAAGCAGTACACTTATGGTGACAAAAACACCAGCAAAATTACCAAAGCTATGCGTAAACGCATTACTCACAAGCGCAACGCCGGTGGCTCCTGTAGCCAATGCACCGGTGGAGAGGACGGCAAACGCCGTGAGGGTACACACGATAATGGTGTCGGCGAATACCTCAAAGATGCCCCACATGCCCTGAATAACCGGTTCTTTTACGTCCGATGCCGAGTGCACCATAACCGAAGAACCAAGACCCGCCTCGTTGGAGAATACGCCGCGCTTAAAGCCCATGGTAATCGCCTGCTTAATCAGCGTACCGCTGATGCCGCCGGCTACCGCGTCAAAGCCAAACGCTCCCTGAAAGATTTCGCCAAATACCGCGGGCACATGCCTTATGTTCATAATAAGCAAAACCACAGCGCCGATGATATAAGCAAGTGCCATAAACGGTACAATCATCTCGGTTACCTTACCAATGCGCTTAATACCGCCGATAACAACAAGACCGACAAAAATCGCAAGCCCAATGCCCGAAACAAGGGAAGGTATTTGAAAGGTGTTGTTAAGCGCATGAGAGATAGAGTTAACCTGCGCCATGTTTCCCATACCAAACGAAGCAATCACGCAGAATATGGAGAACAAAACCGCAAGCGGCCTTGCCAGGTGACGAAAGAAGCGGCGATCCTTTAAGCCGTTTTGCAGGTAGTACATCGCGCCGCCCGACCATTCGCCGTGCGGATTCTTTTGGCGGAAGTAGATGCCCAGCACGTTTTCGGAGAAGTTTGTCATCATACCAAAAAATGCCGATACCCACATCCAGAACACCGCGCCCGCTCCGCCCACGGTAATGGCGGTAGCAACACCCGCGATGTTGCCGGTACCGATTGTCGCGGCAAGCGCTGTACTAAGCGCCTGAAACTGTGTTATCGCCTTTTTGTCCTTAGTTTTTGTCACCGACCGTTTGGTGAAGATGGCAAAGATGGTCTCTTTGTTTACAAACTTCGCCTTGGTAATCTGAAAAAAGCCGGTTCGTACCGTCATGTAAATACCGGTTGCAATAATTAACACCAACATCGGTATTCCCCACACGACGTTAAGGATTGCGCCATTGACCGAAGCAATCATCTGTGATAGCTGTTCCATTGTTTCCTCCTCATATTTTGCTGTGAATTTATTCACAATTATAAATAATTATACCAAATTTACGCGAGATGTTCTACTTTCTCTGTATTTTTTTGATAAAAATTTCCCGTCAATCTTTGTGTAATCTATCAACACAATGCAAAAGGCATACGGCAGGGGTATCCCCCTACCGTATGCCACTGTATACAAACTGTATTATTTCAGACGGATGATCTCGCCTTCAACCATTCCGGCGCAGCCTGCTGCGTTTGCCTCGTCGGTGTCGATGTGCATGGCAAGTGCAAACTTATCAGATACTCGAACAACGACATCCTCAAACACAAGGCTTCTGTCGGCGGTCTT
>JAEZQD010000039.1 GCA_023413185.1 Bacillota bacterium | reverse complement strand
AGGAACATTTTAATACGATGGTCGTGCAGTACGAACGCCTTGTGTTTACCGTTTGCTATCAGCTCGTGAAGAACTACGAGGAGGCGCAGAACCTGACGCAGGAGACCTTTCTTTCGGCATACTGCCATATTGAAAGCTGCGAGGAGGATAAGGTAAAGCCCTGGCTTGCCCGTATTGCCACCAACAAAGCCAAAGACTTTTTAAAAAGCGCTTACTACCGTCATACCGTACTAAGCGACACCCCGGTTGGCGAGAACGTCATCTCGCGCGAGCGACTACCCGAAGACATTGTAATGACAAGCGAACAGGAGACACTCATTAAAAATAGAATCTACTCTTTAAAAGAGCCCTATCTAAAGGTAAGTGTTATGTACTTTATAGAAGAAAAACCGATTGATGAGATCGCCCTGGCGCTAAAGCGACCAAAAAAAACCGTACAAACGCAGCTATACCGTGCAAAGCTCAGTCTGCAGGATATGCTGAAAGGAGAGATGACCGGATGAATGATTTTTTTACCACGGAAGGACACCTAACCCCCGATGCGCTTAGCTACCTTGCGCATGATACGCAGCTTGACGAGCTGACCCGCCTGGAGCTTGCCGAGCATCTCTCGTTTTGCGACCGATGTCTGGACACTTATATATTCTCACTCGACGACAGCCTGTTGATTGACCCGCCTCAAACACAGGTGCCGACCATTATCAAGCGGGTAAAACAAAAGGCGCGCATCCTGTTCTTTAATAAGTATACCCGCGTTGCCGTTGCCGCTTGCCTTGCGATTACGCTGTGGACCACAGGCGTGTTCAGTACGGATTTTGCGGAGAAAAACAGCCAGCTGATTGCCTCGTTTGGCAGCGGCGCCGCGTCGCTGACCACCCGCATCTCGCAGTGGACGGACGAGGTAACCGACGACCTGCAATCCTATTTTAACTTTGATGAATTGCGATTCTTTGATACGAAAGGAGATACCCTAAATGAAAAAGAGTAGGTTCTTGATTTTTATGTGCTCCCTAATCCCCGGCGCGGGAGAGATGTACCTTGGCATGATGAAAACAGGCGTAGTGACCATGTCGGCATTCTTCGGCGTCATATTAATCGCGGCGTTTCTTCGGTTTGAATATATTCTGCTCGCATTACCCGTGCTTTGGTTTTATTCCTTCTTTAACGTGCACAACCACAAAAACTTTGCGCCCGAGTGGCTGAAGCAGAAGGACGACCGGATGTTTTCGGGTACCGACGGCTTTTTTGAAGGTCGCCTAAAATCGGTGTTTGAAAAGCGGCATAAGATTATCGGCATCGTGCTGATTGCGTTTGGCGGATACGCGTTGTTTGACAACTTCGTCTCGCCGTTCCTGTACGATCTGCGCGACCTTGTCCCTTCGCTGTATACCCTGCTGCGCAACCTGCCCACGTTGCTTGTATCGATTGCGATTATCGTGCTCGGCGTGTATCTGCTCAGAGGCAAAAAGGAACCCGCGCCCCTTGCCGAAGAAGACCTGACCCAATACGGAGGTGGCGGCAATGAGTAACGACACGGTATATACCGCGCCCTCCGCCCCCCCTTCACCGCCGCCCGCCGCTCCCCTGCCGGTACAGACCCAAAAGATTCGGCGGGTCGGAACCTTTACGATGGGGCTTAGCCTGATGGCAGCAGGCGGGGCTGCAATCTACGGTCTGTTTAACCCTTCGATTAATCTGGTAACCATATTTCGGTTCGCGCCTGCTATCCTGATTTTTCTTGGAATCGAGATCTTGGTGTTTGCGATTATCGGCGGCTCAAGGCTGAAATACGACTTCTTAAGCATGGTGGTTTGCGCGCTGCTGATCGGCACCACGTTGTGCCTGAGTGCGCTTCCATTCGCATACACCCATTGGGGTCCCGAGCGCAGCTACACCGAAAACCGTTTGGAGGGTGAGCTGTACGACCTGTGCTATCAGCAGCTGGGCGACAGCAGCAATGTATCGACGGTTTCCGTGTCGGTAGACCTGCGCACCAGAACGGCGGACGAAAGCCTTACCGTCTCTTCCCTTACCTCAGGCGACTGGGTGCGCTGCTCCGTTGAGCTGGTGGGTGATTATCCGTCCTCCCTCGCGTTTGCCGAGCGCTGTACCGCTATTATAGACAAGCTGGGAAAAACCGGCGTGGATTTTGACAGCGTGGTGATTACATCGGATGGGGATGTCTTCTACGAGCTTGAACTTAACGGGCGGTATCGTCAAAACATGACGGCTCAAATGCTCGTGCAGTACGTTATCGCATCACCCCAAACCGACGAGCTTGATACGGACGAGCAAACCGACGAGCTGTCCCCCGAGCCATCGGCAGAATCGGAGGAGCTGCCCGCCCCATCTCAGCCGCAGACCCCCGATAGTTCCGAAGCCCTCGGCACCCCCAGCTTGTAGCCCTGTTTATCATGCACAAGCCTTTACATCGCACACCATATATAGTCAATAAACTTGAAAACAGTCCCTGTTCTCAAGCGGCAGGTACCTGCCGCACGCCAGATGGCGTGTTTATTGACTATAGACTCCACAAATCGCCCACATTTGTGGGCGCCGCACGGTTTTTTGTGCGGTTCAAAACGGATTCGTTTTGAAGTTTGTTGAGTATATAAGACAAAAAAGCAGCCGCGCGGCTGCTTTTTTGCTTTGTATACGGTTATGCGTCAGTACGCTTCTATGCGGCGTTGCTTTCTTAAGGCATGGCGCTTCTCGCCCGCCTCCCATTCCCATTTATCCTGCTCGGTTTCAAGAATCAGTCCGCGAACGGTGGTGGGACGCTCGCTCTCATCCAGGGCGACAAGCACCAGATATGCGGTGTTAACCAGCTGACGACGACCGGACAGGTCTTCGGCAAAGGTATCCACCCTAACCTCCATGGAGGTTTTACCCACATGGGTAATACGACCCTTGAGCAGGATGGTCGTGTTGACATATGCAGCGGATTTGAACTGAAGGTTGTCTATTGCCGCCGTGGTTACGTTGCAGCCGGAGTGACGGCGCGCCACCACCGCCGCAACCACGTCAATCCATTCCATCAGTCTTCCGCCGAACAGGCGGTTGTAGCCGTTGATATGCTCCGGCATTAAAATCTGTATCTGCTCGGTTACCGACTCACTGACGCGTTTTGGCTCAAGCTGCTCCATGGAATTGTTCCTCCCCCTTTGTTCGGGTTAATTGATTGTGCCGGCCTCATAGGTGAATATCCAAACGGTAACACCGTATCATTGTCAGAAAATATTATACCACAATTACTTGTTTCTTTTACAGCCCCGCAAAAGAATCAGAACGAAAAATAGATTTTTACCCGTTTGGCTATAAAAACTATGCAACTTTTCCGTTTTATATCTGTATTACAGATGCTGCACCCGTTTGTGCTGCCGCATTGCCGATAAGGCATTTGTCAAATAACCCGAAAAACATCGAATCAGCAAGCAACCGTTCCTATTTCATTATACACAATGAACCGTTATCAGAATAAAATAGAACAGAGAGGTGAAAAAGCATGGATACCCCAAGCATGGAATTCTGGATACAGATTATCATCTACGCCGTCACATTCGGCGTGGTGTACGGTCAGTTTCAAACCAAGATAAAGTATATTGAAAAACAGCTTGAAAAGCATAATAATTTCATCGAAAGACTATATAGATTAGAGGAGAGCACAAGACTTGCGCACGGCCGCATTGATGAATTAAAGGAGGATTTGAGATGAGCGATTATTCCGTATTCATTAAGCCTGAGCTGCTAATCCTGATTCCAGTGCTGTATTTTATCGGGGTAGGGCTAAAAAAGAGCGAGCACGTCAAGGATAAGTATATCCCCATAAGCCTTGGTGGGGCGGGTGTTTTGCTTGCCGTTATCTGGGTGATTGCAACCACCGTGATAACGGGGTTTCAGGATGTGCTGATGGGGTTGTTTGTGGGGCTGACACAAGGGGTGCTCTGCGCGGCGGGCAGCGTATACTTTGACCAGACCGTCATGAAGCAGCCAAGCAGAACGGACTAGGCGTGGTTGCGAACCAAAATAAGGAGAGGGGGGACGCCGATGCCAAAGGTATGCATCGACCCCGGTCATGGCGCAAATGACCCGGGCACTGTATCAGGCAAGCGTATGGAAAAGGACGACAACCTTGCGCTGGGGCTCGAGCTAAACAGGCAATTCCTTGCACAGGGGTGGCAGACGGTTTTAACGCGGGACGACGACAGCAGAATCATTCTTGCGCACCGAACGGCGCTTGCCAACAACGAGAACTGCGATCTGTTTCTTTCCTGCCACCGCAACGGGTTTAAAGACCCTTCTGCGAATGGCGCGGAGATCTGGCTGCACTCGCAGGCTCCGCAGACCTACAAAGCCTGGGGGTCGGACATTTTATCCCGCCTTGCGTCGCTTGGCTTTACAAACCGGGGTGTTAAGCTGGGGCATGCGAGCGGCAGCGGCGAGTACGCCGTAAACCGCGATACCGTAATGCCCAGTATGCTGCTGGAGCTCGGGTTTGTGACAAGCGACAGCGATAACGCCATCTTCGACCAGAAGACGAAGGAGATCTGCACTGCCATTGTACGCGGCTGCAGCAGCTTCTTGGGCTACGAGTACAACGACAAACCCATCGACCCGCAACCGCCGTCCGACGGCAAAACGTATACCTTAAACGCCGCCAAACTGCGGGAGCAGGGCTTTACAAGTATCGTCATTTCGTTATAACGGTTCACGGGGCGAACGCCATGCGCGTTCGCCCCGTTTTGTATGCTGACTATTTTTCTTCCAGCGCGGCGACCTGCTGTGCCGCGGGGGAAACAAAGATGGTTTTGTAGGGCTCGTATATCACCAATCCCGGCTTTGCGCCCTGCAGCTTTTTAACGTTCTTTATCTCGGTGTAGTCCACCGGCACCTGTGCGCTTTCGCGCGCCTTGCTGTGGTACGCCGCTATCATCGCCGCCTGCTCCATCGCAAGCGGGGTCGGGGTCTTGCCGTCGGTGACGAGCACGGTATGAGAGCCGGGTATCACGTGGGTGTGCATCCAGATATCCTGCTTCTTTGCGTCGCGCAGGGTCAGGCGGTCGTTGGCGATGTTGTTTCGCCCTACCAGGATCAAAAAGCCGTCGGAAGAACGGTAGCGCAGTGGACCCTGTAACTTCGTCTTTGCCGCCTTACCCTGACCGCGCCGGCGCAGATAGCCCTGTGCAATCAGCTCCTCGCGCACCTCAAGCAGCTCCTGCTCGCCCGCGCTGCGGTTTAGTACGTCAAGCACCGATTCCAGGTACGAAAGCTCCTGCTCGCCGAGCGCAATCTGCTCCTTCAGCTTATCCTCCGCGGTTGCCGCCTTGCGGTACTCCTGATAGTACCGTTGCACATTCTGCTGGGGTGTAAGCACGGGGTCAAGCGCGATCTCCATCTCGGGCAGGTCCTGTTCGTAAAAATTCTCTACCCGTGCAAACAGGTCGCCCTTTGCAATGCGGTAGATGTTCGCGCTCAGCAGGTCGCCTTTTATCTTAAGCTCCTGGCGACCCTTGGAGGTCTTAAGCTCCTCGCGCTGGTTTGCTACGCGGCGGGTGGTGCGCTCCAATGTGCCGGTTAACTGCTTTAGCAGGTCGTGACACCGCTGACGCATGCGCTCGATGCGCCCACGCTCGCAATAGAATACATCAAGCAGCTCCGAAAAGCTTTTGTACGCTACCGTTTGCAGCTTGCCCCCATACTGGGTGACCGAAAGAAACGAAAAGTCCATCGGTTTGCCTGTTTCGTCGAGCACCACGGTGGGGGTGGCATTGCCGTTTTGCAGGATGTCCCGTACGCTGCAAGTAAAAAAGGCAAGGCGCTCCCAATGCTCGGGTGTCAGCTCGCTTTTTAGCAGCGGCACACCTTTGGTGGCAAACGACGCAATCTCCCGCGCAAGAATTGGCGAAACGCCCTCGAGCACCGACATCAGCACCTTGGAAAGCTCGCCGTCACGCGCGTCCATCACGGCGCGCGCCACATCCTGCGGATCGGTGTCAAGCAGGCAAAGCCGCGCTTGTGACGGGGGCAATGTATAGGTCATGCCGGGCAGAATCTGGCGCACGCTGGAGGTTTCGAGCCCCACGCGCTTGACCGAGTCGATAATCCTGCCGCCCTCACCGATAAAGATGATGTTGGAGTGCCTGCCCATAATCTCGATGCACAGCGTCAGCGTAACGGTGTCGCCCATCTCGCTGGTCGCGGCAAAGTCCAAAAACAGCACGCGGTCAAGCCCCTGCTGACGCACGGCGCACAACCGCGCCCCCGAAAGGTGCTTGCGCAGCAGCATGCAGAACATGGGCGGGGTCTGCGGGTTTTCGGGCGCGTTTTGGGTAAAATGAATGCGCGCGCCCTCCGCACCAGCGCTCAGCAAAAGCCGCACATTGCCGCCCTTTGCACGCATCTGTATAATCAGCTCGTCCTTTGAGGGCTTGTGAATCTTATCCACCCTTGCGTCAAGCGCAGTCTGTATAATCTCTTGCTTTATCAGCGACAGGGTTGCTCCGTCCAGTGCCATACCGCATTCTCCGTTTCAAAAATCACACGCGCCGCAATCCGATTTGCGGCGCGCGGCATTATACATAGCTAATCGGTTCCATGGAGGATTTGCCGAGGATAAACTCCACATCCGAAAACTGGTTCTGCAGCCGGTTCTTCAGCACCGAAACCGCCAGCATCTCGGTGGCAAAATGCCCCGCGTCCACAAGCGTAATGTCCTTGTTCTTCGCGTCGATAAACACATTGTGCTTGACGTCACCCGTCACGTAGGCATCACAGCCCGCCGCGACGGCAGACGAAAGGTACTCTCCGCCCGAACCGCCGCACACCGCGACCGTCTTAACCGGTGCACTGCCTTTGGTAAACCGCACACCCCTTGCGCGGATGCGCTGGGCGACAAAGGCGGCAAAGTCATCGGGGTTCATCGGCTTATCAAGCACGCCCACCCTGCCCAGAGAGATGCTGTCCTTCATGGCGTGGTTGATAAAGATATCGTAGGCGGGCTCCTCATAGGGGTGCGCCTTTTTCATGGTTGCAACCACCGAAGATAGGCTGCTTTTCGGGCAGATCATCTCGATGCGCGCCTCGCGCACCTCCTTGGCGGTGCCCAGCTTGCCGATAAACGGATGCGCCTGTTCCCCGGGGCGGAACACCCCCTTACCGGTAACCTCAAACGAGCAGTCGGTATAGTTGCCGTACGCCCCGGCGCCTGCCGCCGCCATGGCACGCTTGACATTCTCGGCATCCTTTTTGGGGACAAACACCACAATCTTAAAGTATTCGTCGGTGGGGATGCTTTTAAGCCCCTTAAGCTGTCTTAGCCCCAGTGCCTGCGCGAGCACATCGTTTACCCCGCCCTGCGCCAGGTCAAGGTTGGTGTGGGCGCATATGGCGGAGATGTCGTGCTTAATCATGCGGTATACCACCGGCTCGCTCTGCGCGGTAACCGATTTAAGCGCGTCAAATATGACGGGGTGATGGCTGATAATCAGGCGCGCGCCCGAAATCACCGCCTCGTTGACCACATCGTTTGTGATGTCCAAGGCAAGCAGACATTTTGTCACCTGCTGCTGCTTGTCGCCGGTCAAAAGACCGGAGTTGTCCCATTTTTCCTGTTGCTTAAAGGGTGCGATCCGGTCAAGGTAGCCGTAAATTTCGCCAACCGATGCCATTGTTGCTCCCC
>JAEZQD010000097.1 GCA_023413185.1 Bacillota bacterium | reverse complement strand
TCTTTATTGACCATAAGCTCCATAAAGATTACCTCTCCTTTTATCAGTTTTCTATCACATACATATTCAACCCATGTCCAAGATATGCAAAAAAGAGGCACGCAGATAAACAAGCTTACCTACCTTTTGCAAGAAAAGTACGGGGGACTCCATGCGCCGTTTGCAACACCCGAATCGCTTTTGCAGTACGATGGATATGTAAAACAGCGGCCTGTTCAAAATCATTGTGCATTTTTTGGACTGTTTTGAACTGTTTTTTACCTGTGCGCTTGCTTTTGGCGGCAAAACGGATATACTTAAATATATATGATGCCCTACCGCCAAAATGCAAAATTTCAGCAAAGGAGCCATGCAACGATGTTTGACGAAAAAGTAAAAGCACTTTTGAACGCCCAGATAGGCAAGGAGCTGTATTCCGCTTATCTATACCTGCACTTTTCAAACTTTTATGTGGAGCAGGGTCTTAACGGCTTTGCCAACTGGTACCACGTACAGGCACAGGAGGAGCGTGACCACGCAATGCTTTTTGTGCAGTACATGCAGAACAACGACATCAAGGTGACCTATGAGGCGATTGATAAGCCCGAAGCCGCACTTGCCGACAACATGGACCCGCTGAAGGCGGGCTTAGCGCACGAGCAGTATGTAACCGCGCTGATACATGCCATTTACGACGCCGCGTATGACGTAAGGGATTTTCGCACCATGCAGTTCCTAGACTGGTTTGTAAAGGAACAGGGCGAGGAGGAAACCAACGCCACCGATCTGATTAAAAAGATGCAGCTGTTTGGGGACGACGCAAAAGGGCTGTATCTGCTTGATCAAGAGCTGGGCGCCCGCGTATACACCGCCCCCAGCTTGGTATTGTAACAACGAAACAAAGGGTGCCTGAACGCGGTCTGCGTTCAGGCACCCTCTTTTTTGCATCACAGGTTTATGCGCCGGCACGCCAACTTCCCCAATGAATATGCGGTAAAGACAGCGTGCCGGTTTGTTTGCGCGGTTCATGCGCTTTGGGGGCTTACCGCCCGTGTACGTTATGTATCATGATGCATCCTGTTTTTTAATCCTGAAGAAAAACCGCAGGATACCCGATAAGATTTTTGGACTTTTTACAACGATCACCTTCACAGCGCTCACCTTCTTTAAAAAGAGATATCATTTTAAAAATACACCCATCAATTCAAAAGAGTTGCTTCGGACTACCACCAACAGTTTTTAATAAATCGAAATCCCAAACAGATGATAAGTATGGAGCACAGGATAATCGTAAAGCGAATGGAGCAAAACCAAGAGAAAAATATCCCCAGCCCTATCGATAACGCTACAATTGGAAAAAGAGCGGTTCTTCTTCTGGGACACCATCTACGCATACCATCACCTGCCTTACGAGGATTTGTATCGTTCACTGACCGCCGGCGATTATACCAACCATGCGGGTGGCCTAAACCATTATACGTTTTCACGAGCGCATTGGTGAACGGGAGCTTGTTTCGGTTTTTAACCGCTCTGCCCGTTTCGCATAGCCAAATGCCAAAACCGTATGAGTACAATCTTTTGCCAGCACAAAAAAGACCGCCGATTGGCGGTCTTTATAATGAAGGTTTATAATGAATCGTTACTTTGCTCGAATGGATAGATACTGCTTAATCAGCTCCACACAGCGGTCTTCGCCGAGTGCTGCGCTGTCAAGGCTCAGGTCATAATGGTCGGCATCCTTCCAGTCAAAGCCGGTAAAGTAGCGGTAGTACGCCGCGCGGTGGTCATCCTTTTCGGATATAATGCGCGCCCGTGCGCTCTTGTCGACCGGATGCACATCTATAAGGGTATTGAGGCGGTACTCCAGCGGGGCGTGGATATAGACGCGCAGCACATTGGGCATATCGCCCAGTACAACGTTGGCGCACCGTCCGATGATTACGCACGAGGTGGTAGAGGCAAGCTCACGCATCACCTTTGCCTGATAGCGGAACAGATTTTCGTTTGAGGTAAAGTCGTCGCTCTCAGGACCGATGACCTCGCCGTTATACACCTTGCGCGCGGCGCGGAACACCGGCGTATTGCGAAGCGTCTCGTCCGCCTGGGCAAACAGCTGCTCGTTGATGCCGCTTTTATCCGAGGCAATGCGCAGCAGCTTTCTGTCGAGATAATCGATGCCCAGCTCGTCGGCCAGTCTTCTTCCAATCTTGCGTCCGCCGCTACCATAGCTGCGAGAGATTGTGATGATTACGTTATCCATACTAACCCTCCAATGCAAAACTGAGATCTGTCAATCAACGGATATGCCATTCTTTTCGTTTTCATTGCTTCCCGGGGTATGTAACCAAGTCGTGCCGAATCTGTTTGGTGTGGGTTTTATGCGCCCAGATACGCCCTGCGTACACGGTCGTCCTCAAGCAGTTCCTTAGCGGGTCCCTCCATTGATATATGCCCGGTTTCCAACACGTATGCACGGTCGGAAATCGAGAGCGCCATCATGGCGTTCTGCTCCACCAGCAGTACCGTAATGCCCGTTTCGTGCATCTCGGCAATGATGTCGAACACCTCGCGCACGAGAAGCGGAGAAAGACCCATCGACGGCTCGTCAAGCAGTACAAACTTGGGGTTTGACATCAGTGCCCTGCCCATTGCAAGCATCTGCTGCTCGCCACCCGAAAGGGTACCCG
>JAEZQD010000048.1 GCA_023413185.1 Bacillota bacterium | reverse complement strand
ACAGCTCTGCCGCCAGTACCCCGCCCGCGTAGTTATCGGACGATACCGAGGGGATGGACGGCGAAAGCTTGCGGTCTATCGAGATAATCGGCGCGTCAAAGCGCAGGCCGTCCTGCAGGTTTTGGGTGCGGCTTGCCACAATGACCCCCGCCACCTTGTTGGCGCCCAGCATCTGAAAGTACTCCAGCTCCTTTTCCCTCTCGTGGTTGGAGGCGCAAAGCAGCAGGCGATAGCCATTTTTGGTGACGTAGTGCTCCACACGGCTTACAATCTCGCAAAAAAAGTAGTGGGAGGCACTGGGTACAATCAATCCGATGAAGTTGCTCGTTTTTTTGGCAAGGGACTGCGCCAGCTCGTTGGGCTGGTAGCCAAGCTCCTTCATGGCGGTCTCGATGCGTTGGCAGGTTGCATCGCTTACCTTCACGCGTTTATTGAGCATGCGCGAGACGGTTGTGACAGTAACCCCCGCACGCTCCGCCACATCCTTTAGCGTTGCCACATGGTTCACCTCGTTTTGCGGTACAGGTTTTACTGCACGGAAACTTAGACTGTTACCTACATTATCAACCATCCCGCAGGCAATGTCAATCATCCCCGCGGGTCAGAGAGAAATCACATACGGCAGGAGGGAAATCTTGCACGGCAGAGGGGCAATCCTGCACGGCAGGGGATACCCGTTGCCCTTTGGCGCGGGGTGCGCTACAATGAAAATATATGATACCAAACGGAGGTAAAATAATGCAGGTGACAATAGAGCAAGCCGCACAATCGGATATTTTACCCCTTGCGCGGCTGTACGACGAGCTAAATGACTACCTCGCTGCAGGTAAAAACTATCCCGGCTGGATCAAGGGTGTATACCCCACGCGAGAGAACGCCGAAAAGGGCGTTGCAGGCGGGACCCTTTACGTCGCGCGGGTCGGGCAAGCGATAGCCGGCTCGATGATATTGGGGCATGAGCCTGAGCCTGCCTATCACGGTGCGACGTGGGGCATAGAGACCGCGTACAGCGAGGTGTTTGTTATAACCACCTTTGTGGTGCACCCCAATTGTTCGGGAAAGGGCATCGGCACACGGCTGCTTGACTTTGCTGCACAGCACGGTAAGCAACTGGGCAAAAAGGCGCTGCGGCTGGACGTGTACGAGCACAACGACCCCGCCATCCGGCTGTACGAAAAAAATGGGTTTGCGTACATCGCCACGGTGGATCTGGGGCTTGGGGAATATGGACTACACCACTTTAAGCTGTACGAGAGGATTCTTTAGCCGACAAAAGGGATGGCAGACGGGTTAGCGCCATCATCGTTTATATTTGCAGGAAGCCGTGCAATAATGTGACAGCAGCGGCAGTAAAACAAGGCACAACCCACCACTACTCCTGTAAAAGGGCAGTGATTTTAAACCACCTGCCCGGTAAAGGGAGAGACAGATATGAAGCCACACGGTAACCATACAAAGTCCGCCGCGGCGGTCACCCTTGCCCTTACCATCACCCTGCTGCTTGCGGGCTGTGCCGCGAAGGGGTCGCCCGCACCCCCCGCACTCCCCGTATCGTCCGCCACCACCGCCCCTGTTTCGTCGGTAAGCAGCGAGGCGGTAAACCAAGGCGGCGCGTACGCGTACATGGCGGTCATAGACCGGCTGTGGCAGGAGGATACGGCACTCAACAGCGACATCACGTACCTGTCGCTCGACCCTGCGGGGATCGGTGACGAGCAAGCCGCCGCACTCACCGCGTTGCTTGAGGACTTTTGTGCGGAGCAAGACCTTACGCTGCTTACCCTCGGCTACGACAAGCTGGTGGAGGAAGGGTATGTAGCAGACCTGTTTTTTGCCGACGGCATCCTGTTTGCGTTTGAGGAAGCAGAGCTTACCGACACCACGCTGAATGTTAAGGCGCGCAAATGGCGATCGGGGCTTGGGGCAATCGGCGGGGATTTTACGGTAACAAAGCAGGGCGGCGTGTGGTCGGTGCACAAGACAGAAAACCAATGGATTAGCTGACCGCTGCGCCTGCTGTCGCGATTGCCTACAAACGCAATGTTGCCGCTTTTTGCGGCGGACTATGGAGGAAACAACGTATGATACGCCCTGCCACAACCGAGGACCTTCCCGTCCTGCTAACGCTTTACGCCGCCGCAAGACGGTTTATGGCGCAAAACGGCAACCCCACCCAGTGGGGGGACACCTACCCCGCGCGGAAGCTGCTCGAGGAGGATATCCACAAGGGGGAACTGTATGTTGTTACGCAGGACGACCGCATTGTCGGGGTGTTTGTGTTTACCACACAGCCCGAGCCCACCTACGCCGTGATACGCGACGGCGCGTGGCGAAACGACGCCCCCTACGGCACCATTCACCGCATTGCGAGCGACGGCTCGCCGCGCATTGCGTACCAGCTACCGCCCTGCCCGGTGGCAGGGGATGAAAGACAGGAGGACAGTGTATGAAGATCAGCTCGCAGGTATATGTCAGGGGAAGTGTGGAGGCGGTAACGCTGTACTGTAAAGCGTTTGGTGCGCAGATTGGCTTTGCGGTAACGGATGAAAAAAACGAGTATGCGCACTGTGAGCTGTTTGTAGACGGAACGCTGTTTTTGGCGGTGAGCGAAGCGCCTAGCGCCTGCGATACCTCGCACAAGGACGTATGGCAGACTATGGCGTTTAACGTGTATGAGATGGGTAGCGAGGCGGCGGTGCAAAACGCCTACGACACCCTGCGCGAGGGCGGCACGGTTATCGACCCGCCGGGTGCATGCGACTGGAACCCGTGCTGCTGCAACGTAATCGACCGCTTTGGCGTGTTTTGGTGGATTGCCGTCTGACGTGAAACAACGCGCCCGCATCAAGTTAGCAGCACGTCAAAAAGAAAACGCAACGCGGGGCAGTAGCGCCCCGCGCTTTTCTTTTTTATGGGATTGGGTTATAATTGGGTTACTATATTAAAGCGGGAAAGACAGGGGCAGCACAATGAACAGCACGACAAAGACAAACCGCAAGCTGGGCAGAATTTTACTTATCACGGGTCTTACGCTGGTACTGATAGCGGGGATCGCGTTTCTTTACTATCTGCTGGGGATGAACCCCACGCGCGGCACGGTGCAGAATTTTCGACCGACGCAAAACCTCAGTGAGACCCTAACAAAAAAGCAAGCCGAGCAGGACCTTGCATACCTGATAAAGCACATAAAGAACCGTCACCCTGCATGGGTGGATGGCTCATACGAAAAGACGCAGGCGGTCATGGCGCAGTACCACACCGAGCGCGACGCGCTAAGGGATGAAAATACCGTGCTTGCACTGTGGCAGGCTGCGGGGCGCATTGCGGCAAGGCTGGGTGACGGGCATACCAATGTGTGGACAAAGACCGAGGGCGAGAACCTGACCATAAACGACCTGACGCAGATTACCGAGTACGGTACGCCGGTGGCGGTAAACGGCGTGGATATTGCCACGCTGTACGAGGTGTTTTTAACCCAGTTCCCCTACGAGGTAGAAGGGTACGCCAAAAGTTCGTTTGAGCGGCTGCTTGTACGGCAGCAGTATCTTGCGTTCTGCGGCGCGGACACCTCAGACGGCGTGACCTTTACCTTTGACACGGGCAGCGGGCTTACCGATTACCACTATACCTTTGTACCCGCAAGCCAGGCGACGGCAACCGAAACGCCGCAAAGCGACGAGTGGGTGTACTATACCATCGACAAGGAGCAGGACGCGGCGGTGTTTACGCTGACCGAGTGCGTGTGCAACGACGAGTACCTAAACACGCTCGATGCGTTCTTTAACGAGGTGCACGAAAACGGCATCACAAACGTAATCGTTGACCTGCGGGGCAACGGCGGCGGCAACTCCTGGGTGGCAAACGAGTTCCTGCGCTACATCGACACAGACAGCTACAACTCGTGGGACTGTGATGTACGCATCGGCTGGTATGTTGCCAAAAACAGAAACATTACCTATGAAAACAATCGGCACAGCCGCGTGTTTGACGGCAGCCTTTATGTGCTGACCGACCTGCACAGCTACAGCGCGGCGATGGACTTTGCGATGCTGGTTGCCGACAACGATCTCGGCACGCTGGTGGGTGAAGCCTCGGGCAACCTGCCGTCCTCCTACGGCGACTGCCTGTATTTTCAAACGCCCAACGCCGGGCTGTGTGTCGGGGTATCCTATAAAAAGTGGTACCGGGTAGACAAAAGCAAAAACGGTGAGCCGCTTACCCCCGATTACGAGTGCCCGCCCGAGCTTGCCCTGCAAAAGGCATATGAGCTGATTGCGGTGAAGTAATATATCCGCACCGTAGGGCACCGCAAAACCCTACCCGAATAGGGCAGAACACAAAAAACCGTTGCACCGCGCTTATACACCAAGGTCACCCAAAAAACGGCGAAATGCCGCCACTTGTGCAGAAAAAGCCATGAAACATTTATAAATTATTAACCACTGACCGATATTATCAAATATAATAGAGATGAGACAACCGCGTATTCTCTGACGGATGAAACCCGTCCGGCGCGTTAAGGGAGCAAAGAAACGGCAGCAATTCTGCCGATAGACTGCAAAATGAGAGGAATGAGTGTGAATGTCGCAAGGCAAGATTTTAGTGGTGGACGACGATAAGAATATCTGCGAACTGCTGCGGCTGTATTTAGAAAAGGAAGGCTTTACGCCTGTGATTGCAAACGACGGCGAGGCGGCGCTAACCAAGTATGATGTGGAAAAGCCCGACCTGCTCATTCTCGACATCATGATGCCTAAGCTTGACGGCTGGCAGGTGTGCCGCGAGATTCGCAAAAAGAGCGAGGTGCCTATCATCATGCTCACCGCAAAGGGCGAGACGTTTGATAAGGTGCTGGGGCTTGAGCTGGGCGCGGACGACTATGTCGTAAAGCCGTTTGATGCAAAGGAGATTGTCGCGCGCATCAAGGCGGTGCTGCGCCGCACGGGCGGACAATCCTGCGAGCCTTCGATTAAAGAGGTGCGCTTTGATAAGCTGATTGTGAACATGACAAAGTACGAGCTGCGCGTGGACGGCAAGCAGGTGGATACCCCGCCCAAGGAGCTGGAGCTGTTATTCCACCTTTCAAGCAACCCCAACCGCGTCTACACCCGCGACCAGCTGCTTGACGAGGTGTGGGGCTTTGAGTATTACGGCGATTCCCGCACCGTAGACGTACATGTCAAACGCCTGCGCGAAAAGCTCGAGGGTGTATCCGACGAGTGGACGCTAAAAACCGTATGGGGCGTTGGGTATAAGTTCGAGGTGAAGGAATAGCCAACCTTCGCATAGCCAAGCTTAGATTGGTATTGGGAAAATCTGCGCATAGCGAAGCAAGGCTTCGCATTATGAGAACCTTCGCATAGCCAAGCTAAAGCTTGGCATTGCGAGAAGCGAAGCTTCTCGGGTTCTTAGCGTTTTACAGAGCGCACCGTAGGGAGAGGGAAAACCTTCGGTTTTCTGGTTCTCTGGTTTTCCGCGCCTTACTAGGCTCTGCGTCCCAGACCAGTCTCAAGCAGGCGTTTGTGTTAATCTTCACGGTGACAATCGGAACGGTCAAGACCGTTCCCTACTCATAGCCAACCTTCGCATAGCCAAGCTAAAGCTTGGTATTGGGAAAATCTGCGCATAGCGAAGCAAGGCTTCGCATTATGAGAACCTTCGGTTCTCGGTTTTCTCGTTCTCTGGCACTCAGGTTCTCTGGTTCTCTGATTTTCGCCTCCTTACGGATTCGTTACTGTGGTGACTAACGGAGCGACGAGGGCGTCGCTCCCTACAATTCTCCAATCAGTCAACCACAACCTATGGTCGGCAATTCAATGCCCGCAACGTTGATTACTCCCCTCCCCCCGCCTACCCCACCGAAACAAAGACGGAGCTGCTTATGCAAAAGAGCATGTTTACAAAATACTTTACGCTGTTTACGGCGATCATACTCGGCAGCATGGCCATACTGGGCGCTGTGCTGTTGTTCTTTGCGTCGCAGTATTTTAAATACGAGCGCGAGCGGCTGCTTCTGCGCAACGCGCGGGCGGCGGCATCGGTAACGGCGGCGCAGTATATCCAGCGCGGGGATGGCAGCATCAGCCGCACGGTGGTGCTCTCGAACTATCAGATCCTCGGCGGTGCGGTGGATGCCACCATCTTTTTAACCGACAATACGGGTAAAACCTTGGTTACCACCCACGAGATTGAGAACATCACCGAGAATACCCAGGTGCCCGAGACCATCCTAGCCCGTGCGTCGAGCGCCATCTATTTCTCCGAGCTTGGCAGATTGGGCGGGCTGTATAACTCCGAGTATTACACCGTGGGCATGCCGGTTTTGGTGGAGGGCATGGGGCAGATCGGGTATGTGTTTGTGTCGTCGTCGGCGGTTGCGCTGCGTGTATTCTTGGTAGAGCTGTTAAAGATGTTCACGGTAAGCGCGATGATGGTACTGGGCTTTTCGTTTATCGTAATCTACATCGTTACCCGCCGCATGACCCGCCCGCTGCGCGAGATGGCATATGCGGCAAAAAGCTTTGGTAAAGGCGACTTTACCCGCCGCGT
>JAEZQD010000028.1 GCA_023413185.1 Bacillota bacterium | reverse complement strand
ACGCTGTACCACCAAAACCCCAACGTCACGCAGGAGATGGCAGGCACGCTGACCTCGATTACCCTTATCTTTGCCGCCTCGCTGCTTACCGGGCTGCATGTGTTTGACGACATAGCAAAGTTTGCCGGCGCGGGCGTGCTGGTGCCGATTACGGGGTTTTCCAACTCGGTCGCCGCACCTGCCATCGATTTTAAGAGCGAAGGGTTTGTACTGGGGCTAGGCGCAAAGATGTTTACGATTGCGGGACCCGTCATTGTGTACGGCTTAACCGCGGGCGTGGCTTACGGGCTGATTCTGTTTTTATTCGGTCTGTATTAGCCACGGTATGCGGCGTCCGGTCTACAAAGTCAAACTGCGAAAGGGTTGGTAACCATTATGCCCACACGACAGGGAAGATACACACTGCGTCTTGACACCTGCCCCAGCATTGCGGCGTTCGCCTCGGTGGTGGGAAAAAAGGAGAGCGAGGGTCCGCTTTCGCGCTACTTTGATATGATCTGCACCGACACCACCATGGGAGAACAAACGTGGGAGAAGGCGGAAAGCCGCCTGCAAAAGGACGCCGTCAACAAGGCACTGGCAAAGGCGCAGCTTTCACCCGCCGATATTGACTACGTGTTTGCGGGCGACCTGCTCAACCAGTCCATCAGCTCCACCTACGGGCTACGCGACCTGGGCGTGCCATTTTTAGGGCTGTTCGGCGCGTGCTCCACTATGGCGGAGTCGCTGTGCATCGGCTCGGTGTTTGTGGATACGGGTGCCGCGGGCAGCTGCATCTGCGTCACCTCCTCCCATTTCTGTTCGGCGGAGCGGCAGTTTCGCTATCCGCTGGAGTACGGCGGGTTGCGCGCGCCCACCTCGCAGTGGACGGTGACGGGCTCGGGCTGCGCGATTGTAAAGCAGTCGGCAATGGCACCCTATGTGCGCGCGGTGACGATGGGTAAGGTGCAGGATATGGGTATTACCGATGTGAACAACATGGGTGCTGCTATGGCGCCTGCGGCGGCGGATACCCTGCTGACCTACTTTACCGACACCGCGACCTCCCCCGACCGTTACGACCTGATTCTGACCGGAGACCTCGGGCAGGTGGGCTCGCAGCTGCTCATCGAGCTGCTCAAGCGCGAGGGGTACGATATCTCAGGCCGCCACAGCGACTGCGGCATGCTGATCTTTGACCTGGAGGAGCAGGGGGTTAACGCGGGCGGTTCGGGCTGCGGGTGCAGCGCGTCGGTGCTGTGCTCCTACATCCTTTCCCGCATCAAGGAGGGCGCACTGAACAACGTGCTGTTTGTCGCAACGGGCGCGCTGATGAGCCCCACCAGCCTGCAGCAGGGCGAAAGCATCCCCGGCATTGCGCATCTGGTGTACCTGTCCAACACCAAGTGGAGCTCATAGCATAGCCAATCTTCGATTGGCATTACGAGAACCTACGGTTCTCGGTTCTCTGGTTGTCGTCTCAATTAGTAGGGGCGCGCATTGCGCGTCCGCATTTTACCGCAACGTCGTAGCGAGACGTCGAGGGCGTCGCTGCCTACGACATCATCCGAGCTACTCGTGTCTTCAATTTAAAGGAGTCCGCTCCATTCATCCCGCCAAGTCAAAATGGATTCAAATAAGAAAGGATAAAACCCATGAACTATGTAAATGCCTTCTGGGTGGGCGGGTTGCTGTGCGCCATCGCCCAGGTTCTCATCAGCAAAACCAAGCTGACCCCCGCGCGCATCCTTGTAACCTACGTGGTTGCGGGCGTGGTGCTCGGCGCGCTGGGGGTGTATCAGCCGCTGGTGGAGTTTGCGGGTGCGGGTGCCACCGTGCCGCTGACCGGCTTTGGCTACCTGATTGCAAAGGGCACCAAAGAGGCAATCCGGCAGGAGGGGCTAATCGGTGCCTTGACGGGCGGCATTACCGCCGCCGCCGCGGGCATTACCGCCGCCGTGTTCTTCGGCTTTTTGGTGGCGCTCATCTTTAAGCCAAAGGATAAGGCATAAGCCCCATGCAACAAACAGAGGGAACGGATGTATCCGCTCCCTCTGTTTCACTATGCACTTTTCGCTTTTGTGGTTGCCGGATGACCCGAGCAACGAACGCCCTAGCGGCGCTTGTTGCCTAAGAACGCCACGCCCACCACCTCGGGACCGCTGTTGATGGCGATGCACGCGCCGATGTAGTAGATGCCCACCGGCGGGTATCCCAGTGCCTTGGTCAGCGCCTTCGCGCACTCCTCACCCACGCCGTCGCGGCTGCCGTGCACCACAAGGTAGGGCGACTTCGGCTCTGCCTTGCGCGCCTTAACAAGCTCGACGGTACGGGCAATGACCGCCTTGTCGCCCCGCACCTTGTCCTCGATGTTCATCCTGCCGTCTACAATCGAGATAACGGGGCGCAGCCCCAGCATCTCGCCCACAAACGCCGCCAAAACACCGATGCGCCCCGACTTTTTGGCGTATTCCAGTGTATAGGGGGTAAACAGGATCTCCACCCGGGTGAAAAAGTCCTCTAAGTACGCGGCGGCCTCCTGCGCGGTGGCGCCCGAGCGCACCATCTTTACCGCCTCAATCTGGGGGTAGCCATAGCTCATGGTGTAGTTTAGGCTGTCCACCACATAGATCTCAAGCTCAGTGTCGGGGTGGTCGGCACAATACATCTTGCGTGCCATCACCGCCGCGTCCTTGGTGGCGGAGCCTGTGGAGGAGATTGCCGTGACGATGACCGCCGCGTAGCCCTGTGCGGCTGCCTTTTCGTACTCCTCTAAGTAGGTTGCGTAGGTGATCTGTGCGGTGGTGGGGATGCCGGCGCTGTTTTTCAGGATCTCGTAAAACTCGGTGTTTGAAAAATCCACCCGCTCGAGATACCCCCTGCCATCCACCGTGATGGGGATGGGCAGCACCTTGATGCCGTACTCCTGTGCGTCGCTCTCGGGCAGGTCACACGCGGAGTCGGTAAGAAACCGGACCTTCATACTGCTCATTGCCAGCCTACTCCTTTTCCGGCAGACAAACCTCCTGCCGTTTCATCTTTACTCTAATCTATTCAATATGCGGTTTAGTCCCGCACAGGGGTGTCGTCCCAGTTGTACTGCGTCAGCCTGCCTTCGTTTTGCAGGGCGGGGTAGCCCCACTGGCGCAGAGTTTCGTATGCCGCAATGGCTGCGGCGTTTGAGAGGTTTAGGCTGCGTGCCTGCCCGAGCATCGGTATGCGCACGCATTCTTTAGGGTGTGCGAATAAAAGCGATTCGGGCAGCCCCGCGTCCTCCCGCCCGAACACCAGATAGCAGTCGTCGGGGTAAACGGCATCGGAGTGCACGGTCTTTGCCTTGGTGGTAAAAAAACGGTACACGCCGCCCGTGGTCTTTTCTAAAAAATCGGCAAGGCTGCCGTAATAGGTGATGTCAAGCAGGTGCCAGTAGTCTAGCCCCGCGCGCTTAAGCTCCCGGTCGGTGGGCTCAAATGCCATGGGTCGTACCAGATGCAGTCGTGCGCCGGTTACGGCACAGGTGCGTGCGATGTTGCCGGTATTTTGGGGGATGCGCGGCTCTACCAGCACAATATTTAAACGGGACATTGCACAGCCCCTCCCTTTGTTGTAGGTGTTTTGCGCTAAACCAGGCAATAATAAGTCAATCATCTAAAAAAGGGTACGGATATAATTAAACTATAAAACGCACAGATAATCAAGCTGTTTTCATCAAACAAGCATTGTCAATCCGTACCGCGGGGTCTTGCGTACAATCGGCTATTCACCCGAAAAAGTGCCATGGCTGTGGGGGAATATCCATCCAAAAGGCTTGTACTGCCTATGGGCGATATGCTACAATCAGATAAAATCTTGCAAATGATACAACGGGAGGTTGTTATAATATGTATTGTGTTCAGGAGATTTCACCCAAGGTGTTTTGGGTAGGGGCAAACGACCGGCGCATCGAGCGGTTTGAAAACATGTTTCCCCTTACAAACGGGGTGGCGTACAACTCGTACCTGATTGCCGACCAAAAGACCGCCCTGCTTGACACGGTGGATTCCTCGGTGGGTGCGCTGTACCTTGAAAACGTCGAGCATGTGCTGGGCGGCAGGACACTGGATTACCTTGTCATCAACCACATGGAGCCCGACCACTGCGCAAGCATCGAGGAGATTGTGCGCCGCTACCCCGACGTGACGGTTATCGGCAACAAAAAGACGTTTGAGCTGTTTTCGCAGTTTTACAACATGGATATCACCGCCCGTCAAAAAGAGGTGAAGGAGGGCGAGGAGCTGTGCCTTGGCGCACATACCCTGCGCTTTTACATGGCGCCGATGGTGCACTGGCCCGAGGTGATGGTCACCTACGAGGTAAGCCGCGGCATCCTGTTTTCCGCCGACGCGTTTGGCTCGTTCGGCGCGCTTTCGGGCAACCTGTTTGCGGA
>JAEZQD010000155.1 GCA_023413185.1 Bacillota bacterium | reverse complement strand
TCGAGGCGAAGCTGGGGGAGGAGATTCACCTTGCGCATATCCTCGACCTGCGTGAGTTTGACGTTCCATATAAACAACGATTCACCAAGGACTTTGACGTCATATTAAACGACAAATCGGTGGATATTGTCGTTGAGGTAATGGGCGGGCTGAACCCCGCGTACGATTTTGTTAAGGCAAGCCTTTTAAGCGGCAAAAGCGTTGTATCGTCTAACAAAGAGCTTGTGGCATCAAAGGGTGCGGAGCTTTTGCGCCTTGCGCGGGAAAACAACGTGAACTTTTTGTTTGAGGCGAGCGTCGGCGGCGGTATCCCCATTATCCGCCCCATGCACCAATGCCTTGCCGCCAATGAGATTAAAGAGGTTGCCGGCATCCTAAACGGCACGACCAACTTTATTTTGACCAAGATGATCCGCGAGCAGACCTCGTTTGCCGACGCGCTCTCTCTTGCGCAGTCGTTGGGCTACGCAGAGCGCGACCCGTCCGCCGATGTAGACGGACACGACGCCTGCCGCAAGATCTGCATCCTCGCTTCCCTTGCCTATGGCAAGCACGTCTATCCCGCTCAGGTACAAACCGAGGGGATAACGGCTGTTACCCTTGCCGACGTGGCGTACGCCGAGAGCGCGGGCTGTGTGATAAAGCTGATTGGGCGCTGCAAAAAGCTTGAAAACGGTAAGCTTGAGATTATGGTCAGCCCTGCCCTGCTGCCCCGCGAAAGCCAGCTTGGTGGCGTGGACGATGTATTCAACGGCATCCTTGTGCGTGGCGACGCAACGGGCGATGTGGTGTTCTACGGCAAGGGCGCGGGCAAGCTGCCCACGGCAAGCGCGGTTGTTGCCGATATTATTGACGAGATAAAACACAAAGATACCATCCGCACCCTGTACTGGGAGGACGGCGAGGACAGCTACGTGCAGGACAGCGCAAGCTACCGCTCAAGGCGGTATCTGTGCCTGAGAGCAAACGATCAAGCCGCGGCACTTGCGGCTGCAGCAAAGCTGTATGGTCAGGTAACACCCCTTGCGCGCAGCAACGCCCAGAGCGAATGCGCACTGCTTACGCCCGAGCTTACCGAACAGGAGCATACACGCATGATAAAGCAACTGTCCGACGCAGGATATCCCCTGATTGCAAGCATACGGTTGCTCGACTATTAATAGTATTTTGAAAGAAGCGTTTTCATGAAGATTATTGTTCCCGCAACCAGTGCAAATCTCGGTTCGGGCTTTGACTCGCTCGGGCTTGCCGTCAACCTGTATAACGAGGTTTTGATAGAGCAGAGTGACCGCATCGACATTGCGTCGCTCGACGGCGTAAACGTGCCGACGGGTGCCGACAACCTCATCTACTCCGCCGCAAAAAGCGTATATGACGTATGCGGCAAACGGCTGCACGGGCTTACCATCCGCCAGCGAAACAACATCCCGATGACGCGGGGCTTGGGCAGCTCGTCCGCCTGCATCATTGCGGGGCTTACCGGCGCAAACGCCCTGCTGGGCAACCCACTGGACGAGGCAGCACTGGTTAACCTTGCTGCTACCATCGAAGGTCACCCCGACAACACCACCCCCGCGCTGCTGGGCGGGCTTGTTACCGCCGTGATGGACAACGGGCGCGTATACTATATCAAGCAGGAGATTGCGGGCGCACTAAAGCTGTTCGCCTTTGTACCCGATTTTGAGCTTTCTACCGAGTTTGCCCGCGGCGTTTTGCCCGAAGCCGTCTCGCGTCGCGACGCGGTGCACAACCTGTCACGCGCGGCGCTGATGTCCGCGTCACTGTTAGAGGGCAAGTACGAAAACCTACGTGTGGCGGTGGGCGACCGTCTGCACCAGCCCTATCGGCTGCCCTATATCGAGGGGGCGGATGCGGTGTTTGACCTGTGCTACTCCTTGGGCGCGTACTGTGTGTTCCTCAGCGGCGCAGGCCCCACCCTGCTGGCGATTACAGACGGCAAGGACACCCGATTTGAAAAAGCCGCGCGAGATGGACTTGACCGACTTGGCAAAGCGGCGTGGCAGCTTCTGCCGCTTCGTATTGATAACCGCGGAGCGCGCGTGGATCACGACCCTGCCGCGATATGAACCTCTTTTACCACCCACAAGCTATAAACAATGGTACGCACATTGCCCCATAATAGGCATTGACATACATGGACCACAAGCATTAAATGCAGGGAGGAAACAGGCAGATGAGCCTAATCGTACAGAAATTCGGAGGAACCTCGGTCAAAAATACCGAGCGCATCTTTAACGTTGCGCGCATCGTAACCGAAACCTATGCGCAGGGCAATGACGTAATCGTGGTGGTTTCCGCACAGGGAGACACCACCGACGACCTGATTGAAAAGGCGGCGGAGATTAACGACAAGCCCTCAAAGCGTGAGATGGACGTACTGCTCTCTACCGGCGAGCAGATATCCATTTCGCTGCTTGCCATGGCAATCGAGAAGCTTGGCTACCCCGTGAAATCACTTACCGGCTGGCAGGCGGGCTTTTTAACCGATTCCACCCACGGCGACTCGCGCATTAAGCGCATAGACACCGAGCGGCTGACAAATGAAATCAACAAGAAGAACATCATTATCGTCGCGGGCTTTCAGGGCATTAACCGCTACGACGACATCACAACGCTCGGACGCGGCGGTTCGGATACCTCCGCCGTTGCCATCGCCGCCGCAATGCACGCCTCGGTATGCCAGATCTATACCGACGTAGACGGCGTATATACCGCCGACCCCCGCCACATTAAGGGTGCGCAAAAGCTAGATGAGATTACCTACGACGAGATGCTTGAGCTTGCAACGTTGGGTGCGCAGGTGCTGCACAACCGTTCCGTAGAAATGGCGAAGAAATATGCAGTAAACCTCGAGGTGCTGTCCAGTCTGGAGCGGGTACCCGGGACACAGGTGAAGGAGGCAGTCAAAGTGGAAAAAATGCTGATTAAGGGTGTAACCAGCGACAATAACGTTGCCAGAATCTCGGTGGTAGGGGTTCCAGACCAGCCGGGCATTGCGTTTAAGCTGTTTTCGCTGCTGGGTAAGAACAAGATTAACGTAGACATCATCCTGCAATCCATCGGACGCGACAACACAAAGGACATCAGCTTTACCGTATCACGCGCACATAAGGAGCAGGCGCTTGCACTGCTGAAGGATTACGCCGACACGGTTGACGCCAAGGATATCCTGTGCGACGATAACATCTCGAAGGTTTCGGTTGTGGGTGCAGGTATGCAGACCCATGCAGGCGTCGCCGCTAAGATGTTTGAGGCACTGATGGACGCCAACATCAACATTCAGATGATCTCCACCAGCGAGATTAAGATCTCTGTGCTGATTGATAAAAAGGATTCCGACAAGGCGGTCGCCGCGATTCACGACGCGTTTATCAATGTCTAATAATTCCCACCGCTGATTTACAATACCTAAAAGGGCAGCCTCGCGCAAACGCTTGGCCGCCCTTTTTTGTGTATCCTCGGTCATGTGGCAGGAAGGCACTTGGATTATATGTACGTTTCCCTAAGCCCCAACTCACCAGCGGTTCTTCACCTTTTCGGCAAAGCCTATCTTGTCTTTAAACTTTAGCTCGGTGCCGTCCTCCAGCCTTGCGGTGCCGGAAAAACGCCCGAACACCTGGTGCTGGTCGGAGCACAGCACAAGGGCGTTTATCTTCGCCGCGCGGTCCAGGATTGGGGTAAAGGTCATATGCAGCGAGTCGTCATCGGTGCCAATAATCCAGCTTTTGAGGTAATCGTATTGCCCATCGCGGTTTTTGGGGATGTTAAACACCACGCGACCAAGCTTTCTTGCACGACCGTTATAAAACAGCATATTCTCGGTGGCGTGGGAGGTATCGCCAAAACCGTAGCCGAGGTTAAACCCAAACGGTACGCCCTTATAAAGCCCTGACATACTGCTCCAATACCAGGTGTTGCGGTACGTCCACACACCGCGTCCCCAGTCGAGTGTGCCGAATGCGCTGTCTGGTGCAAACTCGTACACGCTGCCGTTAAACTCCGCTCGTCCGCTTGCGCGCATGCAGTTTATTTTGCGGTTGTAGTAAAACGCCCGTTTTGCTTTGGGGAACGGGATGGCAATGTTCATCGATTCCTGCGGTTCGTCGGTCAAGAGAATATCTGCCGTAAACGGTTTGCCATCCTTGAAGTTTTTAAACTCGCACTGCAGGTGACGTCCCTGCTCGGTGATGCGAAACGAAAAACGGCAGCGGTCGTTAGAGACTAAAACATCGCCGTCGCAGGAGCTCTTAGGCATACGAAAGCTTCCGCATGGCAACAGGGTGGTAACGCTGGCGGTATGTTGGTAGGCGCGGTCAAAGTCAATCATGCTTGCGCTGATAAACCCCATATACCCGTTGTCCGAAACGGTTAAGGCAACTGCATAGTGGTCGTTGCAAACAAGGTAATAGTCCCACTCTTTGATGCGCAAACGCCCCGTCTTTACCGACTCGCGGTCGTACTCAAGCAATGGTGTCTTGCTGTAGCCCGCTGTGCTTAGCCTGCCTCGGGTATCCAGAAGCGGTGCGGATGCAGTAATCTCTTTTTGCATTTCGTAACCCCTTTCCTGATGTTTTGCCGACTTAGTGACTTATTACTCTAATTATACCAACTATTGCA
>JAEZQD010000123.1 GCA_023413185.1 Bacillota bacterium | reverse complement strand
TACTACGCGTCGTAAGCCTTGGCTCTTTGTGTAAACTATACTGTGACCACTACCGTACCACCGAGCCGTTGGGTACCGAGTCGTCTACGAATATTACATTTGCGCGCCCTGCGATGTCAGCGGCAAGGATCATGCCGTTTGATTCCACGCCGCGCAGCTTAGCGGGCTTAAGGTTTGCCACAACGATCACCTTTTTGCCTACAAGGTCATCGGGCTTATACCACTGCGCGATGCCGGACACGACCTGACGGGTACCCGTACCGTCATCCAGCGTAAGCTTTAGCAGCTTGTCGCTCTTTTCTACCGGCTCGCACGCCGTTACCTGTGCGGTGCGCAATGAGACCTTTGCAAAATCATCGATAGCGATAACCCCGGGGATTTCCTCATCCTTTTTCGCCTTAGGCTCTGCTGCCTTCGACTGCTCGGGCACCGCCTTTGCGGCGACCTCCGCCTCAAGCTCCGCAAGCTTTTTGGGCTCGTCGATGCGCGCAAACAGCGGCACCGCTTCGCCCACCGTGTACCGCCCTGCCGCGCCAAAGGCCGCAAGCGACGCATAATCCCGGGCAGGATTGCCCAGCTGTGTCAGAATTGCCGCACCCGTCTCGGGCAGCAGGGGCGCTGTGAGCACCGCAATAAAGCGGATGGTCTCGGCAAGGTTATATAAAACGGCGGCAAGCCGTTCCTTCTTATCCTCGTCCTTGGCAAGTGCCCACGGCATGGTTTCGTCGATGTATTTGTTGCTGCGGCGGGCAAGGTCCATCACCGCATCCAGCGCGTCGGCGGTCTTAAACCCGTTCATCAGCGCGGTGTAACGCTGCGCCGCGTTTGTAGCCGCCGCGGCAAGCTCCATGTCCAGCGGCTCGGGCTGTGCCGTGGGCTTTGCCACCGTGCCGCCGAAATACTTGTGAAGCATCGCAACGGTGCGGTTAACAAGGTTGCCTAAGGTGTTGGCAAGGTCAGAGTTATACCGCGCGATGATGTTTTGGTAGGTGATGGTGCCGTCGTTTGCGTAAGGCATCTCGCTAAGTAGGTAGTAGCGCACACCGTCTACGCCAAAATGACGCACGAGGTCGTCGGCGTACATCACGTTGCCCTTGGATTTGCTCATCTTGTCCACGCCCGACAACAGCCAAGGGTGACCGAACACCTGCTTTGGCAGCGGCTCGCCCAGCGCCATTAGGATAATGGGCCAGTAGATGGTGTGAAAACGCAGGATATCCTTGCCGATGACGTGTACGTCGCACGGCCAGTATTTTTTGTACAGCGCGCCCGGTGACTCGGTGTCGTAGTCCAGCGCGGTGATGTAGTTGGAGAGCGCGTCAATCCACACATACACCACATGGCGCTCGTCAAACGTAACCGGAACACCCCACTTAAACGAGGTGCGCGAAACACAAAGGTCTTGCAGACCAGGCTTTAAGAAGTTGTTGACCATCTCGCGCTTGCGCGATTCGGGGCTGATGAAGTCGGGGTTTTCTTCGATGTGCCGCATCAGCCTGTCCTGATACTTGCTCATCTTAAAGAAGTAGGCTTCCTCTTTGGTCAGCTTTACGGGACCCGCGCAATCGGGGCAGCAGCAGTCGTCAAGCTGCGTATCGGTAAAAAACGACTCGCACGCCACACAGTAGTTGCCCTCGTATGAGCTTTTATAGATATCGCCCTGATCGTAGAGCTTTTTAAAGATCTTCTGTACGCACCGAACGTGCTTTTCATCGGTGGTGCGGATAAACTGGTCGTAGGAGGAGTTCATCAGATCCCATATATCCTTGACCTCGCCCGCAATCTTATCCACATACGCCTTGGGGGTCATATTGTTCTGTATGGCGTTGCCCTCAATCTTTTGCCCATGCTCGTCGGTGCCGGTGAGGAAATAGGTATCGTACCCCAGCATTCGCTTAAACCGCACAATCGCGTCCGAGAGCACAATCTCGTAGGTGTTGCCGATATGCGGCTTGCGCGAGGTATAGGTAATCGCCGTGGTAAGATAGAATTTCTCTGCCATCAAATAACATCCTTTCGCCCAGTTCAATATAGTGGGGGGGATTGACACGGCGGTCTGCCCGTTTTCAGGGCGACCGCCAATTAATATGAACAAAATAAGTAGATGTGTATATTATACCACGTTTTCGGCAAAAAAAGCAAAACCCATCGCCAAAAATGTGCAGACCACGCCTACCTGCACCGGTAAACAACCGCCTCGTACGGTCGCAGCTCGCCCGCGGGCGCATCATGGCTTGCAAGCAGGGGCGTAAAGCCGTCGGTCTTCCATCTGCGCTTTTGCGTAAGCTGTGAAAGGTTGCACTCCACAAACAGGCGCTCACCGTCTAAAACGCGATAGTAGCAAAAGCTGTCGCGCCCGGTTTTTACGGGAACAAACTCGCCGTAAACAAGCGCGGGATTCTCCCTTCTCAGGGCAATCAGCCTTTTGTAATAACAAAGCACCGAGTGCGCATCCTCGCGCTGGCTGCGGGCGTTGATGTCCTTGTAGTTCTCGTTTGGCTTTAGCCACGGCGTGCCTGTTGTAAAGCCCGCGTGCTCGGTGTCGTCCCACTGCATGGGGGTGCGGGCGTGGTCGCGCGTACCGGCGCGAATGACCGTCATCGCCTCGTCTGCCGTTTTGCCTTTTGCGAGCAGCTCGTCGTATAGGTTGCGGCTTTCGACGTCCTGTATCTCGTCAATGGACGCAAAGCGGGCGTTTGCCATGCCCAGCTCCTGCCCCTGATACAGATAGGGCGTGCCGCGCAGCGTTAGCTGGATGGTCGCTAGGCACTTTGCCACCGCTTCGCGGTACCGGGGGTCGGGGTTTACCTTGCTCACCATGCGGGGGTTGTCGTGATTGTCGTAAAACAACGTCTGCCAGCAGGCATTACCCAGATGCAGCTGCCAGTCGATATAGTATTGCTTGAGGTAGTTTAGGTCATAGCAGTAGTCGTCAAACCGCTTTTTTCCGGGGGTTTCGAGATGCTCAAAGTTGAACACCGCGTCCAGCTCCGCGCGGCGTTCATCGGTCAGCAGCTTTGCCATTTCCATGCCCATAATGGGGGTCTCGCCCACCGTCATCACATCAAAGTTCGCGATGGTGTTCCACCGCAGTTCCTTTAGGTAGTCGTGCAGGCGGGGACCATGGAAGTAGTGCTCCACCCCGCAAAAGCCGGACAGGTCACCCAGTATCGGGCTGCCGTCGGGCAGGGACGGGGTTTTGGAGATGAAGTTGATGACATCAAGACGAAAGCCGTCAATGCCCTTTGCCAGCCACCAGTTTACCATGTCGTAGATCTCTTCGCGCAAAGCGGGGTTATCCCAATTGAGATCCATCTGCTTTTTCGAAAACAGGTGCAGTGCCCACTGCCCCGCCTCGGGGTAGTAGTTCCACGCGCTGCCGCTAAACAGGGATGTCCAGTTGTTGGGCGGGGTGTATTCGTCGGTGGAAGTCGCCCAATGGTAATACCCGCGGTAGGGGGACTGTGGGTTTTTGCACGCGTCTACAAACCATACGTGTTCATCCGAGGTGTGGTTGATCACAAGGTCCATAATCAGCCGCATGCCCCGTTTGTGCGTTTCATTCAGCAGGCGGTCAAAGTCCTGCATCGTGCCAAACTCCCGCATAATCTTTTTATAGTCGCGAATATCATAACCGTTGTCGTCGTTCGGCGAGTCGTAGATGGGCGACAGCCATAGCACATCCACACCCAGTTCCTTGAGATAGTCCAGCCGCGAGAGAATGCCCGCAAGGTCGCCGATGCCGTCGCCGTCCGAGTCCTGAAAGCTGCGGGGGTAGATTTGGTACACCACCGCTTCCTTCCACCACACGCGTTTTGGTTCGCCGTCAAGCGACGGTTCGGGCTTGGGTGCGGTGTTTAACAGGTCGGCAAGGGTCTTAATAAACGCGTCGTCCACGGCACCCCGCGAAAGCGTGGGCAGGGCTTTAAGCCGAACCGCACGTGCAAGCGGGTTTTGTACCAGCGCCATGCTTTTGCCAACCTGAGTGAGCGCAAGCTTGAGGATGTCGTACCCCACGGGGTTTTGGAGCACCTCGCCGAGCGTACTGTTTTGTGTAATCGGTTTGCTCATAGCATGAGTGCCTCCTTTGTTTCCTCCCCGCGGTTAATAAGCATAATCTTCTGCACATTCTCCTCGCTGAGCTTGTAGAAGAACAGCATAATAACAATCATAACCGCAAAGCCCGCAATGGGCACCAGCGTAAGAATTGTCCATATTCCGTCAAGCGCCGCCTGCGACTGCGTCGTACTCTGCTGCACATATCCAAACCAGATCAGCAGCTGAAGACAGATGGTGTTGCACACCGTACCGCCCAGCTTGGTGACCAGCGTCTGCACCGAAAAGGCGATTGCTTCGGTGCGCTCGCCGTTGATGTACGCGCCGTACTCAATGCAATCGGCGGTAAACATGCCGTAGATAAGCAGCGGAAACTGCATACAGAGCACGCGAACCGCGGTGAATGCCAAAAACAACACAAAGTTATCGTAGCCCATAAAGAACTGAACGACGCTCAGTGCGATTGCGCCGGCACAGGCGTAAACGGTCAGCCTCTTTTTGCCGAACTTCGCAATCAAAAACGGCAGCAACGGCGCCGCTACTAACACAGGGATAACGCTTAGCCCCATTACAATGGTAAGCATCGCCTCATCGCCCAGGTTCGAGTTGCAGAAATACGGCGCGATGGGCTGAAGCGTGTTCACCGCACTGATGGCAAAAAAGCCGACGTAATAGATGAGCAGGTACTTGTTTTTTATTAGGCAGCCGAATATTTTAAGTATCGAGATGTCTCCGTCGCGCTGATACTTGACGCGCTCCTTCGCAAAAAACTGCAGCGGAAACATCACAAGAAACGAGAACCCCATGTAGATGGCAATGGCACCCGTCCAACCTGTCGCGCCCTTGAGCGACATAAACACCGCGGTCATAATGGCGGCAAGCGCGGCGGCAAAGCGGCCGTAGGAGATTAAGCGGTCGCGCTCGTGCATCTGGGAGGTCATAACGGTGGCAAGTGAGAAGATGGGGGAATCCGAGAAGGTGTAGAGCACGCTCCACAGGATATATGTAACATAAGCAAACACGAGCTTTGCCCCGTCGGTGGCGGAAAAGATGGTGCCGATGTTAAAGAACACAAACACCAGCGAGAGCGGAACCGTATAGGTTACAAGCCTGAGCCATGGCAGGTATTTTCCGCTTTTGAGGTTCATCTTATCCACAATAGCGCCGACCAGCGGGTCGTCAAAGATGTCCCACAGGCGGGAGACCAGAAGCATACCCGCCGTAGCGGCAAGCGAAAGCCCCACACTCTCGGTGTAGAAGTAGGTTAAAAATTGAAACTGAAGCGCGTAAATGATGTTCTGCCCAAGAAAGAATCCGCCGTAAGAGAGGCGCTCTAAGCGTGTGGTTTCAAAGACCTGCTTTGCCATTGCTCATTCCTCCAGACATCAATTTGGTCGACGCTGTAATCTTTTTTCATTGTATCATGCTATGGCAAAACAGACAATCAAAATGCGCGGCATAAAGCGAATCTTTGTTAGAACTATCTGTTAGTCAAGGACGCAACAATGCGCGCGGAAAAGTCCCGCGCGCACCCAAAACCAGACGAACCAAATAGAAACTTGTTGTGCTCAAATAAGGCACTGCATATCGATACACACAACCTCGGTGCCCATCACCGCACGGCAAACGCTGGCGTAGGTACGGCACAGGCCGCCTGTCGCGCCGGACACGTACTCGCTGGTGCGATACACTCCGCCGTTTTGCGCAAGCGCTTTGATAAAGTACCTTTTCTGGGTGTGGTTGTCTCCTCTTTGCGCCGGGGTAAAGCCGTCGCTTACCGACTGCTCCGCCTCGTCGCTCATGACAGTGGCGCTTGACTGGATGCCGTCGCCTGAGATAAGGTACAGGCACTCAACGCCGTGGGTACGGTTGACAAACCTGCGCAGCAGCTCGTCGTAATCCTTTTGCTCGGTACCTTGCAGTGCGGTTTTTAGCGTTTCCATCAGCTCATACGCGGTTTGGTCAAGCCGCTCGGCACGTGCCTTTTCTTCGCTTGTATGCACCGAGCCCATAAGCCGAAAACGCCGCATCAGCTTCTTTAACCGGTCGGACTGCGCGCTGAGCAGGTCGCTG
Source organism: Bacillota bacterium (assembly GCA_023413185.1). Taxonomy (GTDB): domain Bacteria; phylum Bacillota; class Clostridia; order Oscillospirales; family Ruminococcaceae; genus Acetanaerobacterium. The sequence goes on along the minus strand of JAEZQD010000123.1, from coordinate 7,697 downwards.
ACGGCGGCGCTTTCCTGCGCACCGGCGGCGTTGTTCTGGGCTATCTGTGCAATATCGGTAATCAGCACCGTTGTGCGGCGAATATCCTGTGCCTGAGTTTGGGACAGCTCGGCAATCTTACTGCTCAGCTCCGCGTTCATGTCAACAGCGGCTCGGATATCCTCAAACACCTTGGCGGTCTGCAGCGCAAGCTGTGAGCCGCCGTTTATCTTGTCCACACTCGTATGAATCAGCGCTTCGGTCTGTTTTGCGGCATCCGCGCTTTTGAGCGCGAGATTCTTAACCTCGTTTGCCACCACCGCAAAGCCCCTGCCCGCAGCACCCGCTCTGGCCGCCTCTACCGAGGCGTTGAGTGCAAGCACATTGGTCTGAAAGGCGATGCTGTTAATGATCTTGATAATGCTTGATATGCTGCCCGAAGCATCCGCAATCTCCTCCATCGCGCCGAGCAGCTGCTGCATATAGTCGTTTCCGGCGTGGGTTTTTTCCTTCGCGGCACTTGCGCTGTCTGCCGCAAGAGAGGCGCTTTGTGCGTTCTGCGCGGTGTTGTGGTCGATGTCCGCCAGCACCTCGGTGAGCGAGGCAATGTCACTCGACTGGCTGGCGGAGCCGTCGGCAAGCAGCATTGCGCTGTTTTGAAGATTGGAGGCAATGCCCGAGAGCTCGTCTACCATCTCGTTAATCTGCGTAAAGGTCTGGTTCAGCGACAGGCTTATCTTAGTCAGTGCGTTTTTGATCGGCATAAAATCCGCCGAATACCCGCAGTCCGCAGATGGCGACGCGGTCATATCCCCGGCGGACAGATACGCAAGCACCGCCGAGATGTCCTGTATGTAGGCACTGATGCTGCACCCCAGCTCGCTAAGAGACTGCGAAAGCTCGTCAAGCTGCCGATGCTGCCCCTCCTCGGCGGTACTGTCGATATTTCCGTTAGCAAAACGGGTAAACGTCTTAGTGATGTCGGCATAATCCCGTTCCAGCGGAAGCAGGATGGCTCTGTACAGCACCGCAGCCGCAGCCGCCCAAACCACAAGCCCTACAGCAGCCACAGCCCATCCCGTATTGGCCTTGCCGCCTAGTACAGGAAGCAGTAAGGCGCATAAGGCAAGAACAACGGCAGTTAATAGAAATAGGCTGAGTATCAATGTGAGAAACCGGCCATGCAGCGTGCTTTTTCTTGTTTTCAAACCAAAAATGCCCCCTCAAACCTAAAATGATGGAAAAGTCAACAATCCCCGATTAATGCAAAATCCATTAACCATATTTTACTTTTAATACAAAAAACGGTGTCGATATCCGCAATAAGCGCGGATATCGACACCGTTGTCTCATTAAAGTATACTATTTTGATAATAGCTTGTCAATTAATATCCCATTTTCGACCAGCATTAGTCTTTCATCGCCTTTACGCTCTCAAACTCCGCCTCTATCTCCGCAGAGGGCTTAGGCGTAAGCAACGACACCAACACGATGGCAAGGCAGGAGAACAGGAATGCGGGCAAAAGCTCGTAGATACCGAGTGCACCGCCAATGGGGCGGATAGCAAGCTTCCACAAGAACACCATTCCCGCGCCTCCCAGCATACCGGCTATCGCACCGGCACGGGTCATACGCTTCCAGAACAAGGAGAAGATCATCAGCGGACCAAACGTTGCGCCAAAGCCCGCCCACGCAAACGACACCACCTGGAAGATGATGCTTTCCTCATCAAGGGCTATCACAACACCAATCAGCGAAATGGCGATGAGGGTAATGCGCGAGAACAGCATAACCTGCTTATCCGTCGCATTCTTTTTGAACATGCCCTGATAGATGTTCTTGCTTACCGCACTCGACGCGATAAGCAGGTAGGAGTCGGATGAGCTCATGGTAGCGGCAAGGATGCCCGCCATCATAACACCCGCAAACAGCGGGGGCATTAAACGGGTGCTAAGCAGGATGAACACACCCTCCGCGCCCGACGCGGTCAACAGTTCTGCCGGATACGCCGCTCTGCCGATAATACCAATGACAACTGCGGCAATCAGTGCGATGACGCACCATACAATCGCAATAATACGAGACTTTTTAATCTCGGACGATTTGCGAATAGCCATAAAGCGCAGAAGAACCTGCGGCATGCCGAAGTAGCCAAGACCCCACGACATGGTCGAGATAATGGTGAGGAATCCATACGCACCGGCAGGACCGAACACCGGCGCGCCTGTGGCATCGAGCTTCTGCATGCCGTCCGCAAGCTCGGGCGACGCAATGCCGAAAAAGCTTAAGAATCCCGGTATTTCGCTGACGTTTGCAAGCACACCGGCGGGACCGCCCGCGGCAATCGTACCCGCAATCAGCACCGCTATCAGCGAAACAATCATCAGCATGCCCTGTATAAAGTCGCTGATGCTCTCGGCAAGAAAGCCGCCGAGGAAGGTGTAAAAGATAACAAATACCGCGCCCAAAACCATCATCAGCTGATAGTTAAACCCAAACAGGGCGGAGAACAGCTTGCCGAAGGTTACAAAACAGCTTGCCGCATACACGGTAAAGAACACAAGGATAAACACCGCCGAAATCAGCATAATCACCTTTTTGTTCTCTCTAAAGCGGTTGCTGAAGAAATCGGGCAGTGTAATCGAATCGTTTGCCGCAACCGAGTAATGACGCAGGCGCTTTGCAAGCAGCAGCCAGTTTATGTAGGTGCCGATGGCAAGACCAATCGCGGTCCAGACTGCGTCGCTGAGCCCGCACCAATACGCGACACCGGGCAGACCCATCAGAAGCCACCCGCTCATGTCGGATGCCTCCGCGCTCATGGCGGTCACCCAGGGACCCAAACTTCTTCCCCCCAAGAAGAAGTTGTCGCTGCTTTCGTTGGATTTTTTCGCTACTACAAACCCGACCCCAATAATGATAGCCATGTACATGGCCATCGAGACCAGGATTTGAATGGCGCTTCCAGTCATTTTAATTCCTCCTCAAAGTAAAAACTTATATAAATTATATAAATCCCTGCAGTTTTTGGCAAGCCGTTAAAACAGATTTCGCAATGTTTGTAGTTTTTAACTAAACTAACGAGAATAAATATGGTATAACAATCACTCTTTTGGTATAATGAGGCTATACCAACCCGATGGTTCTGCCCTGTACTGTTAAGGTTTTTGGGGGTTGGGTTGCCTGCATACCGATATCAAGGGAAAGGGAGAATGTGTATGGCGGACAAAAAAACGCGTGCGCCGTTTCGCACGCTTGTAAACATTCTGGTTTTGCTTGTCTTTTTGCAGGCGATTCGCTGGTTTTTGGTTTCCCGCTTCGGCTCGGATGTACAGGTAAACGCACAGCTTTCTCAAACGGCCGCATTCATTGTGCTGTCGGCGCTTTGCGCGCTGCTGCTTGCCCTTGCGCGTTTTTGGCGAATTAAGCTTTATCTGCTGCCCGCATTCACCAGCAGTAAAGACCGCGTGATGTACATTGCGGCCGCCTGCTTTACGGTGTTCGTGCTGCTGCTTTCGCCCATGAAGACCGGGGACTTTTCTGTCGCGGCCATCGTGGGCTTGATGTATACCGGCGTTATCATCCCGGCGTTTGAGGAGTTTGTGTTTCGCGGGTATGTTTGGGCACGGCTGCGCAAAAGCTTTAAGCCCGAGATAACGGTATGTATGCTCACCGCCCTATTGTTTGCGGTATGGCGGGCGGGGTATGGGGACATGTGGCTGTTTGAACAGGCGTTTTCCGCAGTGGATTTCACCATGGCGGTGGTTACCAACGCCGTGCTCGGGCTGACGGTGGGTCTGATTACCGGCTTTGCACGCCTGCTATCAAAAAACTGTGTGCCCGGGCTGTTGTTGCACATCATGCTTGCCGCCGTACTATAGTAACCCTTTTCGTTTTATCTTAATAATAACGAGCATGAGAAAGGATAGATTACTATGAGCAGACCGCAATATCTAACCTCAAAAGAGGACGCGCTTGCGATACTTGCCAAAGGCGAATACGGGGTGCTGTGCACCGCCTCCGCCGACGGTCAGCCCTATGGCGTACCGCTGAACTACTGCTACGACAAGGACAAAGGCTGTGTATATTTTCACTGCGCCAAGGATGGCGTAAAGCTTACCATGCTGTCGCAAAACCAAAGGGTGTCGTTTGTGGTGGTAACACAGGCAGATTTGGTGCCCGAGAAGCTGGACACCAGCTACGAGAGCGTCATTGTCACAGGCAGAGCCGCCGTGGTTACAGACGACAGCGAGGTGTTGCATGCGCTGGTGCTGCTGTGCGAGCAGCTTTCCCCCGCTCTGGCGGACAAGGTAAAGAACATGAACTGCATCGAGCGGGTCAGTATCGTGTGCCTTACGGTGGATGAGATTACCGGAAAGCGCAAAGAGGTGCAGCGCGGTTAATCCATATCGTACACAGCAAACGCGCCTTGGCTGCCGCCAAGGCGCGTTTGCTTATACCGATGCCGAATTTGCCTTTGTCGGTGCGCAAAACCCTTAGGTTGCGGGTGTGCACCACACAATCAGGCGGTCTGTGGGGTTTAACACCGGCGTGCAGGTGACAAGCGTCAGCAGCTCGTCCTCCCCTTCCTGCGGCGCAAGAGCCGACAGGTCATCCGCCTTTACCACAAACGAATCAACCACAACGTACCGATACTCCTGATTGTTGTACTTCACGATTACGTCGTCGCCGTTTTCGAGTTTGTCCAGATGGCGAAAGGGGTGCATGATGTAGTAGTTGCGGTGCCCCGCCAGCACACAGTTGCCTTTCTCTCCGGGCAGCGCGGAGCCGGGGATATGACCTACCCCATAGAACAGCTCATCCCCGCCGCCCTCCACAAGGTTTTCGGATATGCCGATGGCAGGCAGCTTGATGCTGCCCACGGCGGTGATGTCAAGGGCGGGTCTCGGCGCAAAAAAGCTGCCCATGGCATTGGGGTTTTGCATCTCCCCTTTCGGCTCAACCTGCTCTATTACCGAAAAGCTGCTCTTGTGCACGCTTACAGAAGCGGGGATGGGGTCGGGGTCGGGCAGCTCCTGCTCCGACACAAGCCCCAGGGAGGATAGCAACGCCCCCCACGGGTAGTACAAGGCCTGATACGCAACCGAGACGGTGAGCATTACGATACCAGCCACGATAAACAGGGCGGATACAAGCCCTTTTTTTCTTTGCCGCGACATTTCAGAGCGTCCTTTCGTTTTCATTTAAGTAAAAACCGCCGATGCAAGAGCATGGCGGTTTTTGTTTGTATCAGTTGTCTACCGCTTTTTTTTGGCGATTGCAAAACCGCCAAGCAGCAGCAACGCGCCGATGGGCATCAGTGCCTCTACGGGGAAGCCGCCTGTTTCGGGCATGCGCACGTTGGTTGTAACGGGCACATCCGACTCGGTCTCGGAAGAGGAGGAGGATGACGAGGAGGTTACCTCCTTGCAGTAAAACACCCACTTCACCTTGCCCACCGCATCCTGAAATTCGTTCCCCAGCTCCGCGGGGACGGTCAGGGTCGCGGTAATGGTACCCTGTGCCCCTTTTGCATAGGTTCCAAGGGCAATCTCTCTGCCCGTTGGGGGACCCGATGCTAAACCCTCATACAGGGTAGACTCGGGCGCACCGGAACGGCTGAGCGTGAGCTTTAGTTCCAGCTCTTCAAGAAGGCGTTCGGAACGCTCCCGATCCTGCTGGCTCATAAAGCCCGCCACCTCGGTTTTGAGGTACAGCTTTACCTTTTTGCTATACTGGTTGTGAATCAGGATGGTCTGTGTGCCCACATCGCCCGGCATCATGTCCTTTAGCTCCGTGAACAGATCGCCGCCCGGTATGGTAACCAGATCCCCCGTACCGTCAAGCACCACCTTGCTCTCCAGCGCAGACACGCCTGCCGCCAAAGCCAGACTAAACAGCGCGACCGCCGTAAGGCAGAGCAACGTTTTCCATACAACATGTTTCATATTGCGGTTCCTTTCCGCCTGCACGGCTGCAGAGCCGGATAATCTGAATAAAAACTGTTAATTGCTGAATTAGTTGTTATCCCTCAATCGGCACATTGTTCCAGCCAACAATCTTACCAAACAGAATTGCCGGCTTGAAGTTGTCTTTTTGTACCGCTTCAGCAACTATTTCAATCTTAAAGCTGACATCGGCGTACTTATTCCCCCAGGTCTTGGGGATGAAAACTTTATCAAACAACACAGCTTTGGTGTTCGTCGCCAGTGAGTCCTGATAATAGAAATAACCATCAACTACGTTGTATATCCAATTATTTATATTTACGTTAAAGAGGGGGGATGAAAGCGCCTGCGACTTTTTATCGCCTACATTTTCTGTAACAGTGCCTTCAAAGAGCTCTTCGGAATAGATTTGTGCAACGAGTTCTTCCAGTTCTTCATCGCTTATACTTTTGGAATTCTGACCGCAGCGCACTGCGGTAACCTTGATCTTTGCACGGACATAGCAGTCATTCTTACCGATGTTTGTAATGGTAGGATCCTTTACGATGACACTGTTTGGAACAATCGGTCCGATGGTGCCGCCTGTAGTGCCGCCTTCAAACAACGGTTCGGTCAACGAGATCTTCACGTTGCCCATGGTCACTACGTTTTCTACCTCGGCGCGTGCTGTGAAGTACGCGATGGTGCCGCCCACCGCAAGAAGTGCCGCGGTAAGAAGGGAGAGTGCGATAATACCTGCCTTTTTGTTAACCATTGTACATTCCTCCTAATAATCTATACTCATTTTACTCGGGTCTTTTAAACTGGATCTGACGCTGGCATCTGTGCCGTAAACGCATTTACTGCGGAATCGATGAAACTGCTGCCCGGCTCAAAGCCGCCTTCGCACTGCACCGCCTCTGCCATGATTACCATGTCAAAGCGCTCTACATCGCCTTCAACCGCCGTGGCCGCGATGCCAACCGAAGTGAACAACGGCACGGTGCTGTCGATTGCGGTACCATTTGCTCCCGCAAGGGTACGGTTGTAATAGAAGTAGCCGTCCCGGTAGGTCCACTCATTCGATTCCGTGCCGAGCTTTGCGCCGCCGATTGTAAACCCTGCGGGCGCTTCAATCGTTGTGCCGTCGCAGGTAACACCCGTTACTTCAAGGCGAACATAGCAGGGGCTTACGCCGGTGTTGCGCACGACGGGGTCCTTGTTTGCGGTCTCTCCGGGCGCCATCTTTTCGGCGACCGTCTTACCGGCGGGGGCTTCGCCGATGCCGTTTTCCCATGTGTTTTCAACCAGTTCGATTGTGATGCCGCCCACCGTAAAGGTGTTGGTCACCGGTGCCGTTTTGCTTGTGAAATACGCCGCTGTGCCGCCTATGGCTAGCGCTGCGGCTAAAATTGCCGCCATAGAACTAAACAGTATCGTTCTTTTTTTCATGCATTTTACCTCCGTAATCGTTTTATCAGCTACCCCTTTTACAGGGTGACCTCACAGTGTTTTTGGCTTCGGGGGGTGCTTGGCAACACAACCCTCCAACAGCCCTGCCGCCTTGGGCAGTAGCAGTACCGCTGCCGTTATCAATACAACGCACAACAGCCCGGGGATGGTCTGCACAAACAGTGCCGCGTAGCCCAGCAAGGGCAGGCACATCACCGCCTTGCCCACAACCGTGTCTAGGGGTATGGGGGCAATGTCATCGGAGGGGTTTGCATCCCCCTTTGTAATAATGCTGCGCTGTGCGCTGTCTACCGCCACAACGCGGTGGGTAACCGGCAC
>JAEZQD010000044.1 GCA_023413185.1 Bacillota bacterium | reverse complement strand
TAATTGCCATGGTTTTCTTTGTCACCCGCGCGGATGCGGTAGGCTCCCTTACAACCGGCGTTACTAAAGTATTTGACAGCATGGCGACGGGCGCGGTCGGCGCGTCGGCATCCAAGACGATAATCGGAGTTATCAGCCTAGTAATCCTTACAAGCTTCGGCAGTTGGGGTCTGCCGCAGATGGTTCATAAGTACTATGGCATCGCAAATGAAAAGAGTGTTAAGACCGGTACTGTTATTTCTACCGTGTTTTGTGCAATTATTGCAATCAGCGCCTATTTTATCGGTTCGTTGACCCGTCTTTTCTTTACAGAGGTTCCGGTCGTCAATGGCGTAAAGAACTACGACGTTATGGTTCCTGAGGTACTGGTTTCGTCCCTGCCAACCGTGCTGCTCGGTGTCGTACTGGTACTGGTTTTGTCTGCTTCTGTGTCTACCTTATCAGGCATAACGCTGACATCCTGCTCGACATTCTCGATTGATTTGATGCAGTCAACATTACTGCCTAAGATGACCAAGAAGACCACGCTGCTGTTAACAAGGCTGCTTTGTTTACTGTTCATTGCGGTATCTTACCTGATTGCGTCGTTTAAATCCCCTATCCTTACCTTAATGGCGTTCTCGTGGGGCAGTGTTGCCGGCGCATTCCTTGCACCGTATCTGCTCACCTTGTATTGGAAGGGCATCAACAAGGTCGGCGCGTGGTCAGGGCTGATTAGCGGTCCCGCTTTGTGCATTACACTTGCCACGCTTTCTGGCTTTAACTCCGCAAATTCCGCTGTCTACGGCGTTGTTTCAATCGCCGCATCCTTTGTGGCATGCTTTATAGGCAGCAAGATTGGCGACAAATTTAGCGCAAAGATGTCCGATAACGAGCAGACCGCAAAAGAACAGTTTTACGACAAGGACTATACCTTGCAAGAAAAAGACGCTGTTACCGTGTGATGGAATTGCATACTTATTAAACCATACCAAGGCACAAAATACTAAACTGCCCCCTTGGGGCGGTTTAGTATTGTGTTGTTTATGGATAGTATGATAAAATTTACTCAATTAGTTAATATGAAAAAACAAATGCAGTTATTATGCAACCAGAAAACGGCTTTGCAGCAATGTGTAGCCAACGAAAGGACATGGTTTAGTATGTTTTGGCAAAAAGACATCGAAACATTGGGGAGGAAAAAACTCGAGGAGCTTCAGCTATCGCGCCTAAAGTGGATTGTCAGCCATTGCTATCAAACCGTTCCGCTTTATCGCAGTAAGTTTGACGAGGCGGGTTTTGAGCCGGACAAGCTAAAAACCCTTAGCGATATACAGTACATACCGTTTACAACCAAAGAGGATATCCGCGATACCTATCCGTTTGGGATGTTCGCGTCCCCGATGAATAAGATTGTGCGCATCCATGCGTCGTCCGGCACCACCGGCAAGCCCACCGTAGTCGGCTACACCAAAAACGACCTGACCAACTGGAGCGACTTGGTCGCGCGTCTTTGCGCGGCGGCCGGTGCGTCCGAGGATGATATTGTGCACATCGCGTTCGGGTATGGATTGTTTACCGGCGCGCTGGGTCTGCATTACGGCTTGGAGCGGCTAGGCGCTACGATTGTACCCACATCGAGCGGCAACACCGAAAAAAACCTGATGCTGATGAAGGACTTCGGCGCAACGGCGCTGGTTTCCACCCCTTCTTATGCGCTCTATATGTCCGAGATAGCGCGGGAGATGGGGCTGAAAAAGGATGACTTTAAAATGCGCCTTGGGCTGTTTGGCTCCGAAGGCTGTACCCCCGAAATGCGCGAAAAGATTGAGGAAGCATGGGGGCTGTTTGCCACCGACAACTACGGCATGAGCGAGCTGATGGGCCCCGGTGTTTCGGGAGAGTGCGAGTTCCGTTGCGGCATGCATGTGGCGGAGGATCACTTCATCCCAGAGGTTATCGACAGCAAAACCGGCGCAGTGCTCGGCGCGGGAGAGGTTGGTGAGTTGGTTATTACTACAATAACCAAAGAGGGGTTTCCTGTACTTCGCTATCGCACCAAGGACATTACGCGCCTGAACTATGATGTTTGTGCCTGTGGACGCACCCATGTGCGTATGGATAAGATTATGGGTCGCACCGACGATATGCTCAAGATTCGGGGCGTGAATGTCTTCCCGTCTCAGATAGAGAGCGTACTGGTGTCCTGCCCGCAGGTGGGCGGACATTATCAGCTCATCGTACGAAGCGAAGGCTATATGGATACGCTGGAGGTTAAGGTAGAGCTGTTTGACACCTCACTGCTTGAAAAATATTCGGAGCTTGAAAAACTACAAAGAACGATCAATGCCAAGCTAAAAACCGTTCTGGGCATCGATGCAAAGGTATCGCTGACCGAACCCAAATCACTGGAACGGTTCCAAGGCAAGGCAAAACGCGTCATTGATCTGCGCAATACTAAGGAGGATAACCATCAGTGAGAGGATTAATGCTAGGCAACGAAGCGGTTGCAAGAGGGATGTTTGAGGCGGGGGTTACGGTTGTATCCAGCTACCCGGGAACACCCAGTACGGAGATTACCGAATACGCCGCAAAATACAACGAGATGTACTGCGAATGGGCACCCAACGAAAAGGTGGCGCTCGAGGTTGCACTCGGCGCATCCATCGGCGGTGCGCGTGCCTTTTGCGCCATGAAGCATGTTGGACTGAATGTGGCAGCCGACCCGCTGTTTACCGCGTCCTATACCGGCGTAAATGCGGGGCTTGTTATCGGTGTTGCCGATGACCCCGGTATGCACTCGTCGCAAAACGAGCAGGATTCAAGGCATTACGCAATGGCGGCGAAGCTGCCGATGCTCGAACCCACCGATTCTGAGGAATGCAAGGAGTATACAAAGCTTGCCTATGCACTTTCCGAGCAGTTTGATACCCCGGTATTGCTGCGGCTGAGCACGAGGGTTTCTCACTCGCAGAGTGTAGTAGAAACCTGCGAAAGATCCGAAATCTCGCTCAGGGAATACAAAAAGAACCCTGCCAAATATGTTATGATGCCGGCCTACGCAAAAGCAAAGCATGTGGTGGTAGAAGACAGAACACAGAAGCTCATAGCGTATGCCGAAAGTAGTTCAATAAACACAGCCGAGTACAACGATACGTCGGTTGGTATTATCACCTCCGGCGTTGCCTATCAGTACGCAAAGGAAGCGATGGGCGATAAGGCAAGCTACCTCAAGCTTGGCATGGTATACCCGTTACCCGTTAAGCTGATTGAAGAGTTTGCAAGCAAGGTTGATACGTTGTATGTGGTGGAGGAGCTCGACGACTTCATCGAAACCCACTGCAACAAGCTGGGGATTTCGGTTATAGGCAAGGCGGTTTTTCCGCTGATAGGGGAGTACTCCCAGCGTCTGATACGCGAAAAGCTGTTGGGCGTAACGGCAACCTACCAGTCGTTTGATGAAAATGTGCCGGTTCGTCCTCCTGTTATGTGCCCGGGTTGTCCGCACAGAGGGTTGTTCTATTCGCTCAATAAGCTTGGCGTGACCGTTTTTGGTGACATCGGGTGCTACA